>JAZUMZ010000265.1:0-15601 GCA_045603885.1 Bacteroidaceae bacterium
CATCTTGTAGAGTTTGCGGAACTTGAATAATTAACCTTTTTGGCGTTTTTTTTGGTATATCAAAAGCAAATTGCTAAATTTGCAGAAACGTTACAATCAGTCTTCTCTTTTAAAGAATGTTGATAATATCTAATTGAAGAAATATTTATAAAGTCCCGCAGAAATAAAAGAAATAAAGGAAATGAGGATTTGTGACCAGTCACAAATGAGTGGAAATAGCAGAAATGACAAATCTGATTATTTCTAAAGTGCCATGGGCACGCTATTTTCTTTTATTTCCTTTATTTCTGCGAGACAAAAACAAAGACGTAATAAGATTCTATTGGTGAGATTAAAATGAAAGAAAACAAACTAACTACAATGAAATCATTTCTGGCGATGTGCTGCATCGCGGCATTTTCAACTATCCATGCAAGTGGCTGAAAGAGACCGGGACGTTACGAGAATTTCTATACCATCGGAATGAGAGGAGTACACGACGGACCGATGGAGGGCGTGGGTAACTCACTCAACGAAAAGACAAAACCCTGCAGCAGGTGATTGACGACCAGCGCGAGATGCTAGCCAAATATAACAATCTCGGTCTTACGTTCTCATATCCGGAAAAAGAAGTGGCAGGCATGAGGTGGATGGGACGAGGGCCCTACAGGGTGTGGAAAAACCGTATTCCGGGAACAACTCTCGGAATATGGCAGAAAGATTATAACAACACTGTGACGGGAGAATATTATTACCCGCAGATTTATCCGGAGTTCAAAGGCTACCATGCCGACCTCTACTGGGCGACACTGCAAGGGCAAAACCCGCTCACTGTTTACACGGAGACCGACGCCCTGTTCTTCAGGGTGTTCACAGCTGAGGAACAGAAAGACCGTGAGGGAAGAGGACACTCTGTGCCCGAATGGCCTGAGGGAGATATTTCTTTCCTCTTGGAAATTCCCGCCGTACATTCGCAGGGGGCGGACGGAGAGCCAAGTGTGGTGAAAATACGCAAGGACGACGCAGGATTTCATATCAAACTCTGGTTTGAACTTTAATTTTTTTTGTGCTTCGCTCATTTTTTCGTAACTTCGCAAAAAAATTTTTAACGATAAAAAAATATATTATGGACAATTACAATGCACCACAGGGTGCGCCACAAGGAGAGAATAACCAGCAACAGGGATTCAACCAGCAGATGAACCCGCAAAACGGAGGCTACAACCAATATCAGCAGTATCAACCCCAGATAATGCCACAGACAGGATTTATTGAGGCTATCAGGCTGTATTTCAAGAATTACGCCAATTTCAGCGGAAGGTCAAGGAGAAGCGAGTATTGGTTCGCAACGCTGTTTGTGTTTCTTGTGAACCTCGTTCTCAACATCACCGGCTCCGGGATCTTGCAGTCGGTAGTGACTGTCGCGTTTATCCTGCCCAACCTTGCCCTGCAGGCAAGAAGGCTGCATGATATAGGAAGAACGGGTAAGTGGATTTTCGCGAATATCGCGTCGGGCTTCATTGCGGTGTTTATTGTATTTTACTTTATAATTTATGCCGTATTCAACATACCCCAAATTGAAAGCGAGTTGAATCTGCAGGGAGTGGATATATCAGCGCTCTACCCGCTTTATCCGATTCTCAACATCCCCATGTATGTCATCGGAATACTGGCGATACTTATTCTCGCAATCTCAATCATGTTCCTCGTATTTAACTGCACAGACTCACAGAAAGGCCCCAACAAATACGGACAGTCTCCAAAATACCCAATGTAGTAAATACTGCCTGAAAGAACAACCCAGAACCCTGAAAGGGTTCCATAACACCAGCAAAAGATGCTCAACCGATTTATCATCCTTGCATTCCTCCTTCTGACATCGTGTGTCGGAGAGGAAATCGAGTCGTCTGACACACGGCAAGGCAACTTCGAGGCACTGTGGCAGATTATGGACCAGAAATATTGCTTCTTCGACTACAAGAAGCAGGAACTGGGAGTGGATTGGGACGAGGTGCATTCGCGTTATGCAGCCAAAATCAACGACAAGATGAGCCTTGAGCAGCTGTTCGAGGTTCTGTGTGAGATGATCGGAGAGCTGAAAGACGGGCATGTAAACCTCTCGGCGGCTTTTGACCTCGGACGAAACTGGTCTTATTACGAGGACTACGACCGCAACTACGACCAGGAGGTTGTTGAGCAATATCTGGGGAAAGGTAACGACTACAGGATCGCATCATCCCTCAAATACCGTATTCTTGACGACAACATCGCATACGTAAGATGTGAGACGTTCTCAGAAGGTATGGGTAACGGCAACATCACCGTCATGCTCGACTATCTGAAAGGATGCAACGGACTGATTCTCGATGTGAGAAACAACGGAGGGGGCAGTCTCGACGACGCGACAAAGCTGGCGGAACATTTCACAAACGAGAAGACACTCGTCGGATATGTTTGCCATAAGACAGGGAAAGGACATAATGACTTCTCAAAACTCGAGCCGGTGTATGTAAGCCCCTCAAAGGGTGTGAGGTGGCAGAAGCCGGTCGTGATGCTCACAAACAGGGAGTCTTTCTCCGCAACCAACGACTTTGTGAAGGCCATGAAACGGTTCCCGAACATTACGGTCATAGGCGACAAGACAGGCGGGGGGAGCGGAATGCCCTTCATGCAGGAACTGCCTAACGGCTGGGGCGTGCGTTATTCGGCTGTCGTTTTCCTCGATGCGGATAAGAAACACATTGAGTTCGGTATCGAGCCGGATATATATGTGGCTCTCTCCGATGAAGACGTGAGAAACAACAAAGACACCATCATCGAGAAAGCCAGAGAGCTCATGAAGTAAATCTTCCATCACACATCTTCCATCACACATCCTCCATCACACATCCTCCATCATACATCCTCCATCACACATCTTCCATCACACATCTTCCATCCTCTTGCTAAGCCTCGACCAAGACATAAAATATATTCAGGGCGTGGGTCCAAACAGGGCCGAACTGCTGAAAAAAGAACTCGACATCTCGACGGTGGGCGACATTCTGACTTATTACCCGTTTAAATATATCGACAGGACGAAGTTCTACAGAATCTCTGAAATCAACGGCAATATGCCGTATGTACAGCTTATGGGGCAGATTTTGTTCTTTGATAAGCTCGGAGAGGGAAAAAACCAGAGGATAGTCGCTCATTTCACAGACGGGACAGGGTCGATAGACCTCGTGTGGTTTAAAGGGCTGAGATATATCACGGAGACTTACAAAAGACACACCACATACATCGTGTTCGGTAAGCCGCAGGTCTTTAAGGGGCGTATAAATGTGGCACACCCGGAAATCGAGACTGTGGATGTCTCTCAGTTGGAGGATAACGGAGCGGCGACATTCCAGAATCTCCAACGCTCATTGTTTGGTGATGGTGATGAAGAGACAGTAAATGTGAATATCCCGATTGTCTCCAATTCTTCAACTGTGACAACACAGTCGTTGCGCCCGGCATATAACACGACGGAAAAGATGAAGAAAAGGGGAATGAATTCCAATGCGGTCGCAAAGATCACGGCTAACGTGCTGAAAATGATGGACAGGCCGCTTGTGGAGACATTGCCCGAGGGGATGATAAGGCAATATAAATTTCTCTCTTACGATCAGGCTGTACGAAATATCCATTACCCCTCAGATCCCGACACGCTGAGAAAGGCACAGAACAGGCTCAAATTCGAGGAGCTGTTTTATGTCCAGGTGAATATACTGAGATACACACACGAGCGGGCGAGAAAAATCAAGGGAATAAAGATGCTGCTTGTGGGAGAGCCTTTTAATACCTTTTATTATAAACATCTGCCGTTCCAGCTTACAAACGCACAGAAACGGGTGATAAAGGAGGTGAGAGAGGATATAAGGTCGGGAAAGCAGATGAATCGCCTGCTGCAAGGTGATGTGGGCAGCGGAAAAACACTTGTCGCGCTTATGTGCATGCTCCTCGCCGTGGGTAATGGATTTCAGGCGTGTATCATGGCGCCTACGGAGATCCTCGCCGAGCAGCATCTGGACACAATCAGGAAGTTCCTCGGAGATATGGACATCAGGGCAGAGCTCCTTACCGGGGCGGTCAAAGGAAAGAAGAGGACTGCTGTGTTGGACGGGCTTGCCAACGGGGATGTCGATATACTCATAGGAACACATGCCGTAATCGAGGATAATGTGGTGTTCAGAAACCTGGGGTTTGTCGTGATCGACGAGCAACACCGGTTCGGGGTGGCGCAGAGGGCAAAACTCTGGACAAAAAACGACACCGCGCCTCATGTGCTTGTAATGACCGCGACACCGATTCCTCGCACGCTGGCCATGACACTGTACGGAGACCTTGATGTCAGCGTTATAGACGAACTCCCGCCGGGAAGAAAACCGATCAGCACCGTACATCAGTTTGAGGAGCACAAAAAGGCTCTCTACCAGAGGGTGAGAAGGGAGATAGACATGGGAAGACAGGTGTATTTCGTCTATCCACTCATTAAGGAGAGCGAAAAGATCGACCTTAAAAACCTTGAGGAGGGATATGAGACTATATGCCGTGAGTTTCCTGACTGCAAGGTGTCCAAAGTGCATGGAAAACTCAAGCCGGCGGAGAAAGATGAGGAGATGCAGAGGTTTGCGAGTGGAGAGACGCAGATTTTGGTGGCTACAACGGTAATCGAGGTGGGTGTGAACGTGCCGAACGCATCAGTCATGGTTATAGAGAACGCGGAGCGGTTCGGCTTGAGCCAGCTTCATCAGCTCCGAGGAAGGGTGGGGCGGGGTGCCGACCAGTCTTATTGCATACTGGTCACTAAATTCCAACTTTCATCGGAGACCAGGAAACGAATCCAGATTATGGTGGACTCCAACGACGGATTTGAGATTGCCGAGCAGGATCTCAAACTGCGGGGACCAGGCGACCTCGAAGGCACACAGCAGAGCGGTATGGCCTTCGACCTGAAAATCGCTAATATTGCCAAAGACGGAATCTTGCTGCAGATGGCAAGAGACGCAGCCTCAGCGGTTGTCGAAGCCGACCCCGACCAGACCGACCCTCGCTATGCCATCATCTGGAGACACCTCCGTGAGCTCCGCAAATCACAAATCAACTGGGGAGCGATCTCATAGCTCATGGGGCTTATAGGGCTCATAGGGCTCATGGGGCTTCCGATCCACATCGCAGTCCCTGTCCCCAGTCTCTTCTTTTCTGTCCCCAGTCTCTTCTTTTGTTTGCTGCGATGTTATCGCAGCCCCATTGCCATCATCTGATATTTTTCCTGATTTTCGTCAGGTATCTCTGCATACGGTCTTCGTCCTTGGTGTCGATAATCTCGATAAGCTCCTTCATCTCTGTGCGAATCTGAGCCACCTGGTCCTTGGTGTAGGGGTTGAAAAGAATCTCTCTGAGCAGCGTGTCGTCCTCGCTCAGTACTCCCTTCGCGATCTTCATGTGACGTTTGAAAGTCGTGCCGGGGGCGTCCTGATGCTTCATGACGGCGGCGAAGGCAAAAGTGGAGATAAACGGGATGGAGAGCGAGTAAGCCACGGTCTGGTCGTGCTCGTCGAACGTATATTCAAAGATGTTCAGGCCAAGTCGCTGGTAAAGGTCTTTGAAGAAACAACGACCCATATAGTCGCCCTCATTGATAATGATGGCATTCTCGTCGGCCAGCTTGCCCAGGTTTGCGAATGTCGGGCCAAACATGGGGTGGGTGCTGACATAGTGGAAACCGCTGGACTCATAAAACTCCTTGAAGCCGGTCTTAACAGAGCTGATATCGCTCAGTATGCAGTATTCTTTCGGAAGGTGGGGAATCACCTGGTTGAACACATCAAGGGTATATTTCAAGCTCACCGCGTTGATAACCAGGTCGGGTCGAAAGGCGTCAATCTCGTCTAACTGAGTGAAACGCTGGGTGTTGTACAGGAAGCGCATACGTTTCGGGTCAATCTCGTAAACGGCGACCTCATGCTCGAAACTCAGCAGGTCTGAGAAAAACGAACCCATCTTCCCGGCTCCTAATATCAGTATTTTCATTGCTTCTTTTCTTTGGTTGGTTGTCTTTGGATTTTTTCTCTATTTGCTTTTTGTTTTTCCGCTTCTCCCACCAATGCTCGGGCAGCTGAATCCTGTGCTCACCGGCTTTGCCGGCAGGCGGACTGAATATAAGCATAGACACGGCGATTAACAGACAGGCGACAAGCAGAATCGACAGGGCACGACGGTCGCTGCTTTGATAATGGAAGAAACCCTTGGGACGCATGATTTAGTTATTGAGTATTTCCATCTGCTGACGCACGCTCTCCTCGTGGATTGCCTCGAAGATGGTGTTCATGCATGAGGAGGATATTCCGCACAGAGCGCCTTGTGCACCGCGCTTGTCGATTATCTCGGAGTAGCGCTTTGACTGAAGGACGGTCATCTTGTGCTCTTTCTTGTATTGGCCAATCTCACGGCATACGCGCATGCGTTTGGCAAGCAGATCTATAAACTCGTTGTCTATGCTGTCTATCTGTTTGCGTAACTCAAGGATGTTCTCTGTAGTCACTGTCTCGTCACGGATTACAAGAAGGTTCAGTATGTAGCTCAGAATATCGGGGGTTACCTGCTGCTTTGCGTCGCTCCAGGCGTTGTCGGGATCTATGTGGCTCTCGACGATCAGACCTTCCATCCCCAAGTCCATAGCCTGCTGGCAGAGGGGGGCAATCAGGTCGCGACGACCACCGATGTGGCTCGGGTCGCAGAAAAGGGGGAGCTGGGGAATACGGCGGTTCAACTCAATCGGAATCTGCCACATCGGGAGGTTGCGGTAGATTTTCTTGTCGTAGCTTGAGAAACCGCGGTGGATTGCGCCGAGACGCTTGACGCCGCAGCCGTTGATACGCTCCAGAGCACCTATCCACAACTCGATGTCAGGATTCACGGGGTTTTTCACCAGAACAGGTATGTCCACACCTTTCAACGCATCGGCGATGTCTTGGACGGCAAACGGGTTGGCTGTCGTGCGGGCTCCAATCCAAAAGATGTCAATACCGGCCTCAAGTGCTTGCTCAACATGGGTGGGGGTGGCTACCTCGGTGGCAATCAACATCCCGGTCTCTTCCTTTACACGTTTGAGCCATGGAAGGGCTTTCTGGCCGTTTCCCTCGAACCCGCCAGGCTTGGTGCGTGGTTTCCATACTCCGGCACGCAATATCTTGATGCCGTTGTTGGACAACTGACGTGCTGTCTCTAATACTTGCTCTTCGGTCTCAGCACTGCATGGACCGGCAATCACCATAGGACGCTCTGTGCTTACGCCCGGCAAATTCAAAGGTTTTAATTCAAGTTCCATAATAACATCATCTGAAATTAATATGTTGTGGAAATTCGTTTTAATTTGTAACTGGCAAAGCCAATAATTACTGAGAAATTCGTTTAATTCGTAAAATTCGCCGTTTTTTTAATGGTTTCTCTGATTCTTCTCAACGCCTCCTCCATCTTCTCGTTTTTGGCGCAAAGCGAGATCCTGACGTAACGGCTGCCGTTGCTGCCGAATATAAAGCCGGGGGTGATAAACACGCGGGCGTCATGGAGAACACGCTCGGTCAACTCCTCCACATCTTTATAGCTGTCGGGAATCTTACCCCACAGGAACATTCCCTGTTGGCGGGGGTCGAACGAGCAGCCTAAGGCGGTCATAATCGATTCGGCAATCAGGCGGCGGCTTTTGTAAAGCTCAACATTGGCAGACCAATGCCAGGAGTCGCTGTTGTCGTAGGCACGGGCGGCAGCGAGCTGCATGGGACGGAACGTGCCGCTGTCTATGTTGGTCTTGATGCGAAGCACCCATTCAACAAAGGTGGAGTTGGTGGCGAGCATACCCACACGCCAGCCGGGCATGTTGTGGCTTTTGGACATCGAGTTGAACTCTATGCAGCAATCTTTTGCTCCTTCCACCTGGAGAATGCTCAGGTGCTCCTCTTCGTTCAAAATAAAACTGTAGGGGTTGTCGTTGACAATCACTATATTGTGACGACGGGCAAAGTCAACCAGGCGCTCGTACAGCTCGCGGGATGCGCGGCCGCCTGTAGGCATGTTGGGATAATTGGTCCACATTATCTTTACACCGCTCAAATCCATCGATTCAAGCTGGTCAAAGTCGGGATGCCAACCGTTGGACTCCTGAAGGTCGTAATTTATTATCTCTGTGCCAAGGATACGGTTCAGAGATGTGTAAGTGGGGTAGCCGGGATTGGGCACCAGCACTTTATCGCCAACGTTGCACAGGGCAAGGGTTACATGAAGAATACCTTCTTTGGAGCCTATGAGAGGCTGAATCTCGGTCTTGGGGTCTAAATCGACACCATACCAGCGTTTGTAGAAGCGGGACATGGCTTCGCGAAGCTCTGGGATACCTACAGTGGGCTGATAGCCGTGGGTGTCAGGACGGCGGGCGTTCTCACATAGCACGTCTATAGTCTCTGGTGAAGGGGGCATGTCGGGACTGCCTATGGCAAGGCTGATCACGTCTAAACCCTCGGCATTCATTTTTGCCACTTCCTTACCTTTGCGGCTGAAATAATATTCCTGAACGCATGAAATCCGTTCTGCCGACTTGATATTTAAATTGTTATTCTCCATATTAATTGTAATTTAACTTTTCACTCTTCACTTTTCACTTTCATATCGTCGATTTCCCGTCTTTGTACTCGCCCAGTATCTTCAATTTGTTTATAAGAGGACGAATGGCGTCAACAGCCTGGCGGTAGCGGGTGTAGTCGTCGAATTTGAGGTCTATGTAGAACATATATTCCCATTCCTGACCGATTATTGGCAACGACTGAATCTTTGTGAGGTTGATGCGATAAAAGGAGAGGATGGACAAAACCTGTGACAGACTGCCCTCGCTGTGAGGAAGGGTGAACACAAGGCTTGACTTGTCGGCCTTGTGCGGATCTATATACATCTTGCTGCGACTGGGACTGCTCAGGACAAGAAAACGGGTGAAGTTGTGCTTGTTTGTCTCTATCCCTTCCGCGAGAATCTTCATGCCGTAGAGAGGAGCCGCAAACTTGGAACATATGGCGGCGTGGCCCCTGAGCTGTTGTTCGCTGATGTCTTTGGCGGAGCCGGCGGTGTCGGAGGTCTCCACAATCTTCAAGCCACGGTGGCTGCGGAGAAAATCGCGACATTGCATCAGTGCGACAGGGTGGGAGTTAATCTCGACCAGGTCGTCCCAGTCCTCGTCGGGGAGACACATCAGGCTGTGGCTGATCCTCAGCTTGTGCTCTCCGATTATCTGGGTACCGCTGTCGCGAAGGAGTTCGTAGTTGTGGAGAAGGCTACCGGCTATGGTGTTCTCTATCGCAACCAGTCCAAGCATGTCAGGGTCAGAGGACATCTTACTGAACAAATCCTCGAAGGTGTCGCAGCATTCTATCGATAATTCCTCACCGGGGAAATATTTATGGGCGGCTATATCGTGGAAACTACCCACAACACCTTGTATCGCAATTCGTTTTGCCATTTTATTCTATATTTTTTGAACGTTTGCCGGCCTGACGACCGATTTGGGACTAATGTTCTTTATTTAAACGAAAAATCCCGCTACTATGAGCGGGATTCTTGTATCTTTACACACATTCTTTATATACATACGACTTTCCCGCTCTTACCTCTTGTCAAAGTAAAAGTAAAAAAAGTAATATGCGTTGAAAGACTGTCTCATTTCTCAATTTCTTTGATTTTCGTTGCAAAATTACACTTTTTTCTAACAACTACCAAACAAATGTCAAAAAAAATAACAATTTAATGAAAATATATTTATTCTTATTACAGAAGAGTTGGGATTTACCCCCTGTTTACAAATTATCTCACTTATTACAGAGGAGTTGGACTTTAACCTCTGCTTACACATTCCTCTAACCCCTTCCTTTACCCCCGTAGGGATTCAACAATAGTAACCCCGGGTAACGACACGAGCGAAGCGATGTTGAGTTACCCGGGGATATTGGCTGATATATCTCCTCCCGAACCCCGGAGGGGTTCAACAACAACCGCTTTATCAATCCCAATCTGTTCGTTAAAAACCCTTAAACATTTGGGGCTAATGTTAAAATTATTTGCGAAACTGAAAAAAAAGTGCTAACTTTGCAGTGGATTTAGGAAAATAACCCCGTGTTTTGGTTTATTCCCAGTCCGTTATGTAAGAATGAAAGAATGAATTAACGTTTGGAACACACTGATAGGCAATGATTTATTTATGCCTATCGTGTTTAAATAAGTAAAAATCAGTCGGGATTAGGTGCAGTGTCGTACCGATATGTCTAAGCGTGAAGCTTATAGTTTCCGACGTAAATTATTTTGTTATGAAGAAGTTATTTTTTATTTTCGCTTTTGCGATAGCGACAGTTAGTGCCAATGCACAGGTTTCAGCAGAGATGAACAAAAAGTGGGGAGCAGTAATGGACGCAATTGAGCAGGTTGAAAGTAGAGGAGACACAAAAGCTGTATCATCTAACGGAAAATGGGTGGGATGCATGCAGATTTCTGAAATTCTGGTCAGAGAGTGCAACCACATCGTAGGACACAAGAAATTCTCATACAGCGATAGATATTCAAGAGAGAAAAGCCGTGAGATGTTCGTTATTTACCAAGAGAGGTACAACAAAGAGGGTAACATGGAGAAGGCAATCAGACTCTGGAACTCCGGTGACCTCAACTGCATGAACAGAAAAGCATCTACTAACGGCTATTACAGAAGAGTGATGGCAAGTTACAACAACCTCGCCCAAAACAGATAATGATTTAAAGACGTTTTGAGATATGTACAAAGCACCAGGTTAAGACTTGGTGCTTTTTGTTTGTGGCACTCGGAAATACAAAATAAAAAAAACATTTTCTTTTGTATTTCTCTCGTTTTTGCTTAACTTTGCATCTAAGAACAAACAACTAAAAAATAACACCATGTCTTTTGATAAAGAAGTAAAAGTAATTGGTCTGGCAAGTGACCATGCCGCATTCGAGCTTAAGCAATTCGTGAAATCATATCTTGACGAGAAAGGAATACCATACAAGGATTATGGTACTTTCACCGAGGAGTCATGCAACTATGCTGATTTTGGCCATGCACTGGCCAAAGGTATTGAGGAGGGAGAGGTCTTCCCGGGTATCGCAATGTGCGGCTCGGGAGAGGGAATCTCTATGACACTCAACAAACATCAGTCTATTCGTGCCGGTTTGTGCTGGTGCAAAGAGGTTGCAACACTCATTAGACAGCACAACAACGCAAACGTTCTCGTTATGCCGGGAAGGTTTATATCTAACGAGACTGCACGTGAAATAATGGACGCATACCTAAACACACCTTTCGAAGGAGGACGACATCAGATGCGGGTAGATGCCATTCCGGTGAGAGAGTAAAAAATATTTTATAGAAGTACCCTATAATAAATAACAACACATAACTAAGCTGTAACTCTATGAGAAAAATTGTTGCTGTTATCATACTCGCTTTCTGTGTCTTTACAACTTCACAGGCACAGACTGGCACATTCGAAGCGGGGAAAGGAACGTTCCTGCTTAACGGAAAGCCCTTTATCGTAAAGGCGGCGGAAATTCATTATCCACGTATTCCTCAACCATATTGGGAGCACAGAATCAAGATGTGTAAAGCTCTCGGAATGAATACGGTGTGTATTTATATCTTCTGGAATATCCACGAGCAGAGAGAGGGACAGTTTGACTTTACAGGAAACAACGACGTAGCGGAGTTCTGCCGTATTGCGCAGAAAAACGGGATGTACGTCATTGTCAGACCGGGACCGTACGTCTGTGCCGAGTGGGAGATGGGCGGACTGCCATGGTGGCTGCTCAAGAAGAAAGATATAAAGCTTCGTGAGCAGGACCCTTATTTCATGGAGAGGGTGAGACTATTTGAGCAGAAGGTGGGAGAACAACTCGCACCCCTCACCATACAAAACGGCGGACCGATCATCATGGTGCAGGTAGAGAACGAATACGGCTCTTACGGAGAAGACAAACCATATGTCTCTGCGGTAAGAGATATCGTGAGACAGTCGGGATTCGACAAGGTGGCGCTTTTCCAGTGTGACTGGAGCTCCAACTTTGAGAAAAACGGACTTGACGACCTGGTGTGGACCATGAATTTCGGTACAGGCGCAAATATCGACGACCAGTTCAAGCGTCTCAAACAACTCAGACCTGACGCGCCACTTATGTGCTCTGAGTTCTGGTCAGGATGGTTCGACAAATGGGGTGGTAAACATGAGACGAGGTCTGCGAAGGCTATGGTCGAGGGTATCAGCCAGATGCTCGAGAGAGGTATATCGTTCTCACTGTATATGACACACGGAGGTACGTCGTTCGGACACTGGGCGGGTGCCAACTCACCGGGATTCTCACCGGATGTAACCAGCTATGACTACGATGCGCCTATCAACGAATACGGACAGGCAACAGACAAGTACTTTGAGTTGCAAAACCTGCTCAGGCAATATTCTGATAAGAAACTGCCAAAACTCCCGAAGGATATGCCAATTGTAACAGTGCCGAAGTTCTCATTCACTGAGTATGCGCCTCTTTTTGAGAACCTGCCACAGCCTGTACAGACAAAGGAATTAAAGACCATGGAGGAATTTGACCAGGGATGGGGCTCTATCATATATACAACGAACCTGCCTGAACTGAAGGGACAGAGCAAGCTCACGATTAAAGACGGACATGACTACGTGCAGGTGTTTGTTGACGGAAAATATGTCGGAGCACTCGACCGCCGTATGGGAGACAAGGAGATTGTACTGCCAAGCTGCAAGCAGGGAGCAAGACTGGATCTCTTCGTAGAGGCAATGGGGCGTATCAACTTTGGAAGGGCAATCAAGGACTTCAAGGGGATTGTGGGGGATGTGGTTCTCACTTTCACAGCCGCAGGACATGAGTTTACAGGTAAACTCAGCGGATGGAGCAACTATCTAATACCCGACGAGTATGAGTTCTACAAGCAACAGCCGTTCAAAACTCTTACAGACAGCAAGCTGAGAGACAACAAGGGACAGAGAGTGCCCGGGTTCTATAAGGCTAAATTCAATCTTGAGAAGACGGGAGACACTTTCCTCGATTTCGAGCATTTCGGAAAAGGACTGGTTTATGTCAACGGACATGGAGTGGGACGTATATGGGAAGTGGGGCCACAGCAGACATTATACGTTCCGGGATGCTGGCTGAATAAAGGAGAGAATGAGGTGCTGGTATTCGATGTAATCGGACCTGACATGGCTGTTTCCGAAGGTCTGGACAAGCCGGTTATCGACAGACTTAAAAATGCAGAGCCGCCTATACATAGGAAAGACGGAGAGAACCTGAGCCTCAATGGTGAGAAACCTGTCAAGGCTGGAGCCTTCAATTCTGGAAACGGATGGCAGGAGGTGAGGTTTGACCAGCCTGTGAGCGGAAGGTACGTATGTCTTGAGGCACTCAATGCACACGACGGAAAATCACAGGCATGTATTGCCGAGCTTTACTTGCTTGACGAGAGCGGCGAACGTCTGTCACGTGAGCCGTGGAAAGTGTATTATGCTGACTCTGAGGAAATAACAAAAGGAAACTGCGCGGCAGACAAAATCTACGACCTGCAGGAGTCCACTTATTGGAGCACTGTAGAGGGAGTGCAGTTCCCACACCAGGTGGTGATTGATCTCGGTAAGGCGCACACTCTCACAGCATTGCAGTATCTGCCTCGCATGGAGTCCACAGTTCCTGGCGGAATCAAAGACTTCAAGATATACGTAAAGAAAGAGCCATTTAACAAATAGTTCTTATGAGCCCCATAGGTCCCATAAGCCCTATAGGCCCCATAGGTCCCATGAGCCCCATCCAATTCTATGCAATTCAAGCTGACATCCAAGTTTAAGCCAACGGGCGACCAGCCCGAGGCGATTGAACAACTTACGCGGGGAGTCCTCGACGGACTTCCCGCGCAGGTTCTGCTTGGAGTTACAGGCTCGGGAAAGACCTTCACTATGGCCAACGTCATACAGAATGTGGGGAAGCCGACGCTCATCCTCAGCCACAACAAGACGCTCGCCCATCAGCTGTATGAGGAGATGAGGAATTTCTTTCCTGAAAACTCTGTACAGTATTATGTCAGCTATTATGATTACTATCAGCCGGAGGCATATATACCCTCGACAAACACATACATAGAGAAAGACCTGGCGATAAACGAGGAGATTGACCGGCTCAGACTGGCTGCCACATCAGCGTTGCTCTCTGGAAGAAAGGATGTTGTGGTCGTCAGCTCTGTGTCATGTATCTATGGAATGGGCTCGCCTACGAATTTCTCTGAGAACGTCATTGTAGTAAAGCAGGGGCAGGGACTGGACATCAATGCGTTCCTCAGAAAACTCGTCGACTGCCAATACGTGAGAAACGACATGGAACTGACGAGAGGCCATTTCAGGGTGAGGGGCGAAATTGTGGATGTCTTCCTAGCGTACGACGAGAGAATCATCAGGCTGAATTTCGCATGGGATGAGGTGGAGAGTATAGAGGAGATAGATGCCACCACCGGAACGCCGTTCGGACAGCATCCTGAATACACAATTTATCCGGCAAACCTCTTTATGACATCGCAGGAGACTACGCAGAGGGCTATACATCAAATAGAGGACGACCTGCACGAAAGACTGCTGTTCTATGAGGAGATTGGAGACCTGGCTAAGAAGAACCTGCTGGAGACAAGGGTCACAAATGACCTTGAGATGATAAGGGAACTGGGGCATTGCTCCGGAATAGAGAATTACAGCCGTTATTTCGACGGCCGAAAGGAAGGAGAGAGGCCGTTCTGCCTGCTTGACTTCTTTCCCGATGATTTCCTCCTCATTGTCGATGAGAGCCATGAGTCCATACCACAAATCCGGGCCATGTACGGGGGCGACCGGAAACGGAAGCAGACACTGGTGGAATATGCATACCGCCTTCCTGCTGCGCTTGACAACAGGCCTCTCAGGTTCGATGAGTTTGAGGCTCTTACACCACAGACCATTTATGTCAGCGCAACACCGGCGAACTACGAACTTGAGAAGTCTGAGGGAGTTGTTGCCGAGCAAGTAATCAGACCTACAGGGCTGCTCGACCCGCAAATTATCATAAAACCCACCGCAAATCAGGTGGATGACCTGATGGAGGAGATACAGAAACGGGTGCAGGCTGACGAGAGGGTGCTCGTCACAACTCTGACCAAGCGAATGGCAGAGGAACTCTCTGAATACCTCCTCAATTACGAGGTGCGTTGCAATTATATACACAGCGACATCGACACATTCGAACGGGTGAGGATTCTGGATGAGCTTAGAAGGGGCGAGATCGACGTCTTGATAGGTGTGAACCTCCTGCGTGAGGGACTGGACTTGCCAGAGGTGTCTCTCGTAGCGATTCTCGATGCAGACAAGGAGGGATTCCTGCGGAGCCACCGCTCGCTGACACAGACAGCAGGACGCGCGGCCCGCAACGTGAACGGAACAGTAATCTTCTATGCCGACAAGATTACCGAGAGCATGCAGCGCACCATTGATGAGACTGCCCGCCGCCGCGAGAAGCAGAT
>JAZUMZ010000266.1:0-15909 GCA_045603885.1 Bacteroidaceae bacterium
TATCACCGAGCCTACTTCTACTTTCTCAGCTTGCTTCGGACAGGCGTTCCTCGAGCTGCATCCTACAAAATATGCAGAGGAACTCGTCAAGAAGATGGAGAAGAGCGGTGCAAAGGCTTACCTCGTTAACACTGGATGGAACGGAACAGGCAAGCGTATCTCTATCAAGGATACACGCGGTATCATCGACGGAATACTCGGTGGCTCAATCCTGACCGCACCTACTAAGACTATTCCGATCTTCAACTTCGAAGTGCCTACTGCCCTTGAGGGAGTTGACCCGGCTATCCTCGATCCTCGCGACACATACGCTGATCCCGCAGAGTGGGAGAAGAAGGCTGTTGACCTGGCTCAGAGATTCCAGAACAACTTCAAGAAATATACAGGCAACGAGGCAGGCAAAGCTCTTGTAGCTGCCGGACCTCAGCTCTAACAGACTTTAGGGTAGTTCTATAAATTAGCTTCAGACGATTTACAGTTTATTAGCGAGCAGGTTGGTTCTTGCAGCCGCAGAAGCATAGCGAGCTAAGGTTCAAGGGGGGAAGGACCAAGATGCCGCTAAGAAACGTAAAGCGTCGAAGCGAAATAGAGTACCTAAGAAATGATAAAAACTAATTTATAGAAGTACCCTGTACTATGAGTCTATATGAAGGTGCGGTCAGACGACCGATTATGACGAGCCTTGTCTTCACGGCCGTCATCATATTTGGATTATTCTCCCTGATGAAGTTGCCGATAGACCTCTATCCGGATATCGACACCAACACCATCATGGTGTTCACCTATTATAACGGCGCATCCGCCGAGGACGTTGAGAACAACCTCACCCGTCCGCTTGAGAACACGCTCAACTCGGTTGAGCACTTGAAGCACGTGACCTCCAACTCGAAGGACGGTGTGTCTGTGGTCACTTTGGAATTTGAGTACGGCTACGACATCGACGTGATGACCAACAATGTGCGCGACAAGCTCGACATGGTCAGCAACTCCCTTCCCAACGACGCCAACACCCCCATCATTTTCAAGTTCTCCACCGACATGATTCCGATTCTGCTCTTGTCGGTGCAGGCAGAGGAAAGCCAGAAAGCCCTGTATAAGATTTTGGACGACAACGTGGCCAACCCGCTTGCGCGAATCGACGGAGTGGGTACGGTCTCCATCATCGGTGCTCCCGAGCGTGAGATCAACGTATATATGGATCCCGTCAAGATGGAGGCCTACAATCTGAGCGCCGCCCAAGTGGCTTCGGCCATAGCGGCTGAGAACCGCAACGCCACGAACGGAACCGTGGATATAGGAACCCTGACCTATACGGTCCGCACCGAGGGTGAGTTCGACGACGCCCGCCAGATTAATGACATCGTGGTCTCAAGCAGCGGCGACGGCAAAGTGTATGTGCGCGACATAGCCCGCGTGGTCGACGATGTGGAGGAACGCTCGCAACAGACCTACACCAACGGCCGCCAAGGCGCCCTGGTAATCATCCAGAAGCAGAGCGGCGCCAACTCTGTGGCCATATCCAACGCCGTGATGGAGCAGATTCCGACTCTTCGAAAGACACTCCCTTCCGACGTGAACCTGAACGTGATGGTGAACACGTCCGACAACATCATGAACACCATCCACTCACTGGTGGAGACCATATCCTACGCCATGCTGTTCGTGCTTATCGTGGTGTTCATATTCCTCGGACGCTGGCGCGCCACGGTCATCATCTGTATCACAATTCCGATGTCGCTCATCGCATCGTTCATATACCTCTATGCCACCGGCGGCTCGCTGAACATGATCTCGCTGTCGTGTCTGAGTATCGCCATCGGTAACGTTGTGGACGACGCCATAGTGGTGCTTGAGAATGTGACGACCCATATTGAGCGCGGCTCAGACCCCAAGCAAGCCGCCATCCACGGCACCAACGAGGTGGCTATATCCGTTATAGCGTCTACCCTGACGATGATTGCCGTGTTCTTCCCTCTGACCATGGTGTCGGGTATGTCGGGTGTGCTGTTCAAGCAGCTTGGCTGGATGATGTGTATCATCATGACCATATCCACCTCCTCCGCCCTGTCGTTCACCCCCATGCTCTGCTCGCAGATGCTGAAACTGCAGAAGAAGCAGAGCAAGGTGTTCAAGACCTTCTACCGGCCGATTCAAAAAGCCCTCGACGGTCTGGACAACGTCTACGAGCGTATGATCAACTGGGCTGTGCGCCACCGCTGGACTATCATCGGCGCCTGCGTCGCCTTCTTTATCGGCTCCATATATGTAATGAAGATTGTAGGCATCAAGAGTGAGTATTTCCCTGCAAACGACAACGGCCGTGTGGCATGTACGATAGAGCTGCCTATCGGCTCACGCAAGGAGAAAGCCAAGGAAGTGGCCGACCACCTGGCAAACATCTGGATGACGCGTTATGGCAGCGACCTGAACGCCTGCAACTTCACTGTGGGCCAGGCAGGTGACAACAACACCTGGGCGTCACTTCAGAGCAACGGCTCCCACATCATATCGTTCAATATGAACTTCGTTCCGTCTAACGAGCGCGACAAAGGTCTGGTTGTGATTTGCGACGAGATGCGCGACGACTGCAAGAAAATCCCTGAGATAGCCAAATACCGTGTCCAGCTGGGCGGTGGTAACTCCAACATGGGTGGTCAGAGCATGGCCACATTCGAGATATACGGCTACGACCTGACCGAGACGATGCGAATCGCCGAGGAACTGGCAAGCAAGTTGGGCGAGAGCCCAATGGTGGGTCAGACCAACATCTCCCGCTCCGACTACGTGCCTGAGCTTGTGATTAACTTCGACCGCGACAAGCTGGCGAAGCTCAACCTCTCGATGTCGGCCGCCTCCACGTCAGTCAGCAACCTCATCACCGGCTCACTCATGTCATACTATCGTGAGGACGGTGAGGAATACGACATAAAAGTGCGCTACGAGCCACAGAGCCGCACCTCGGTGGAGGACATCCTGAACATGCTCGTGCCCACCAGCTCCGGCAATGTGCGTGTGCGCGACATAGCCACGATAGAAGAGTCAGCCATTCCGCCGACCATCGAGCGCAAGGACCGCCAGCGTATCACCACTGTGACCGCTGTGCTAAAGGACGGCTATGCCCTGTCCGACGGTGTGGAATACGGCCGCTCCATTTATGAGAACATGGACATCCCCGCCGGCATAATCGTGCAGGTGGCCGGTTCCTACGAGGATCAGATGGATTCCAACCGCGACCTCGGAACACTTGGCGTGCTTATCATCATACTGGTGTTCATCGTGATGGCAGCCCAGTTCGAGTCCCTCACCTACCCCTTCATCATCATGCTCTCCGTGCCGTTCGCCTTCTCGGGTATTATCCTGGCGCTGTGCATGACGGGCACCAACATGAACATCATGTCGATGCTCGGAGGAATCATGCTGATTGGTATTGTGGTGAAAAACGGTATTGTGCTTATCGACTACACCCAGCTGCTGCGAGAGCGCGGCTACGGTCTGCTACGCAGCGCAGTGGCCGCCGCCCGAAGCCGTCTGCGACCAATTCTGATGACCACTCTGACCACCATCCTCGGTATGGTGCCTATGGCTGTGGGCCAGGGTGTGGGAGCTGAGATGTGGCGTCCCCTCGGTGTCGCCGTGATCGGCGGTCTGACAGCCTCCACAATCCTGACGCTTATATACGTGCCTTCGATGTTCTGTATTTTCGGCTCCAACGGCATAAAGAACACCCGCAGGAAGATGCGCAAGCAGCGTGCGCTGAATACCTATTGGAAAGAGCACAAGGCAGAGGAAACATTTAAAAAGTAATATGATATGAAAGCCATATTTATAGCCTACGACCAGGCACACCACGAAAATGTCTGCGATGTAATCGACCGTATGAACATCCGCGGCTACACGCTGTTCGACCAGACCAAGGGGGCTGGCAGCAAGACAGGCGACCCCCACCTTGGCAGCCATGCCTGGCCTTCAATGAACTCCTCCATGCTCATCGTCGTTGAAGACGGTCAGGTTGACACCCTGCTCGAGCGTCTTCACACCTTAGACACAGATAACCAGATGCTTGGCTTGCGCGCCTTCGTCTGGGACGTGGAAAAGTCGATATAACCGCATTGTGGGAAACACAGTTCTCGCAAACTTATACTTGGATTTTAATAATGCGTGTGAGCACAAGCCATACGCATTTTTTTTATGCACTTGTTGAGAATATAAATAAAAATTCGTAACTTTGCAAGATTAAAGACCTTGTAAGGTAACGCTAAAAAAGAAACAGACAAAATACAAACAAGTCAATGGCAATAAAAAAGTATTTCAGCGGTCGTTCCGGCTGCTTGTTCTGGCTCAACGTCCTGCTGGTGTTGGTACTGCTGACAGGAATCCCCTACGCCGCTTTCAACTCATTAGACATATTTACCCATCATGGTGAGAAAATCCAGGTTCCGCAGGTGATGAGCATGGATGGTAAAAAAGCCATAGCCAAGCTTGAGAAGAGCCATCTGGTGGGTGTCGTATTCGACTCTATCTATGTGCCCACCAAGAAACCGGGTATTGTCTTGTCGCAGAGTCCCCATGCCGGCAACATTGTGAAAAGCGGACGCTCGATTTACCTGACCCTGAACCGCAGCAGCGAGCCACCAATTCGTATTCCCGACCTTGTACGCAATGCCACGAGCCGTCTGGCTGCCCGTCAGCTGACCGACTTGGGATTCACTATTGAGAAGACAGAGATAGTGTATAATGAGCCTAAAGGTCTCCTGTTGAGCATCAAGCAAGGCGGCAAGAGCGTCAAGACAGGTGAAATGCTTCACCGCGACGCGCCACTTGTTCTTGTTGCCGGAGGCGGCGACCCTCTTCTCGACAGCCTCGGCATAGACACCTCTGCCGTAGCAGTAGGAGTGGTTGAGAACGGCGGATTCAATGTAGAGTTGTAAACAGGAGTCGCTCCATGACAGAAACAGATCAGGAATTATACACCACCGACGCCACCGCCTATATCGACCCTGACGGAGCTGATGACGAGGGCTGCGAAGGTCCTTCGCTATACGAGCACTATCGTGTTGAGGCAAGCAAGAACCAAGAGTTCGTGCGTGTAGATAAGTTTTTGATTTCCCATCTGTCAGGCATCTCCCGCAACCGCATCCAGAAAGCCGCCGACGCCGGTTTCATCATGTGCAACGACCGTCCGGTCAAGCGCAGCTACAAAGTGAAGCCTTGCGATGTGATAAAGGTGATGTTAGACCGCCCGTTCTATGAGGTAAAGATTACGGCCGAGGACATTCCTCTCGACATCGTGTATGAGGACGCAGACCTCATAGTCATCAACAAACAGGCCGGATTGGTGGTGCACCCCGGGTTCGGCAACTGGAACGGCACTCTTCTCAACGCACTCGCTTGGCACATGAGAGAACATTCCGACTTCGACATCAACAACCCGGAAATCGGCCTTGTACACCGCATAAACAAAAACACATCCGGTCTGCTGGTTGTGGCCAAGACCCCTTCAGCCAAGACCAGCCTGGGTCTTCAGTTTTTCAACAAGAGCACTCGCCGCGAGTACAACGCCCTGGTATGGGGAGCCTTCAAAGAGGACAAGGGTACGATAAGGGGTAATATCGCTCGCAACCCACACGACCGGATGCAGATGGCAGTTTTCCCCGACGGCAGCGAGACTGGCAAACATGCAGTGACACACTATGAGGTTATTGAGCAATTCCCGTACGTTTCACTCGTCAGATGCGTGCTTGAGACCGGCCGCACCCATCAGATCCGCGCCCACATGAAACATATCGGCCATCCGTTGTTCAACGACGCCCGGTATGGAGGCGACCAGATACTGCGAGGTGTACAATTCGCAAAATACCGCCAATTCATAAGCAACTGTTTCGCCATCTGTCCCCGTCAGGCCCTTCACGCCAAGACCCTCGGTTTTGTGCATCCTCGCACAGGTCGTCAGATGGACTTCACCTCTGAATTGCCATCAGACATGCAGGCCTTGTTGGAGCGATGGAGAAAAATAGACTTGGATTTCAACTAATAACGATAACGATAACCATAACGATAATGAAAAAGAAAACAATAGCGATTGTAGCCGGTGGCGACTCTTCCGAGCACGAAGTGTCGATGCGCTCTGCCGCTGGTATTTATTCCTGGATTGACAAAGAGAAATTCGACGCATATATTGTTGAGCTGACTACCCATTCGTGGAAGGCTCACCTGAACGACGGCACCTTCAGCAGGGTGGACCGTCATGACTTCTCGTTCGATGTGGACGGACAAACTATCCACCCCGACTATGCATATATAACGATTCACGGCACCCCAGGAGAGGACGGCATACTCCAAGGCTACTTTGAGCTGCTGCATATCCCCTACTCCACCTGCAACCTGCTGGTAGAGGCCATGACCTTCAACAAATTCACGCTCAACCAATTCCTGAAAGGTTTCGGGGTAAAGATCGCCGACTCAGTACTTATCCGTGAGGGTCAGGAATACACCGCCTCCCAGATTGTGGATGCCGTCGGTCTGCCTTGCTTCGTAAAGCCCAACGGGGGCGGCAGCAGCTTCGGTGTCACAAGATGCAAGAAAGCTGAGGACATAAGCTCCGCTATTGAGAAGGCATTTACCGAGTGGCCTGAAGTTATTATAGAATCCGAGTTGGTCGGTATGGAGATTTCCAACGGTGTGTATAAAACCCGCGCCAAAGGTGTTTGCGTGCTGCCTATCACAGAGGTTGTCAGCGAGAACGAGTTCTTCGATTACGACGCAAAATACAACGGACAAGTGCAGGAAATCACCCCTGCCCGTCTGAGCGACGACACAACCCGCCGCATACAGGCTTTGACAGGGCACATTTATGAGATTCTCGGTGCCTCCGGCATCATACGTATAGACTACATAATCTCCAAGAATGAAGACGGTGAAGACGTGATAAACCTCTTGGAGATCAACACCACGCCCGGCATGACACCCACCTCTTTCATCCCCCAGCAAGTGGCAGCCGCCGGCATGGAGATGCAGGATGTCCTGACAGAGGTGATTGAGGAGAAACTCAGGTGATTTTGTGCATAAAGGCCTTTCATCATCCAAAGCCATTGTCTCTGCAATCGAAAGGAAGAGGTGTTGGATAGACGGGAATAGAGGAATCACCCCACCTCAGTGAACTGTGAGATGATGGAGAAAATGGGGAAAATTGAGAACTTTGCAAAGGACTTTTGAGAATTTTGTTTGGCCAATTTGAGAATTTTGTTTAGCAGATTTGAGAATTTTGTTTGGTAGATTTGAGAATTTTGCTTATCTTTGCGACCAAATTATCAATGGGTTATGTATAGACGCTCGCAATATAACGAACTTAAAACGAGAATTGAAGAGCCGCGGGATAAGATACAGGTGATATCCGGGCCGAGGCAAGTAGGCAAATCAACTCTGGTGAAGCAGGTGCTTCAGGAGATTGACTTGCCTTTTATGTTTGTGAGTGCAGACAATGTGGATTCCGATAACACTGGATGGATAGGTGAGATGTGGTCTACGGCAAGAGCACGGATGAAAGCGTCTGGCGTATCAGATTTTCTACTGGTGATTGACGAGGTGCACAAGGTGAATAACTGGAGCGAAGCTGTTAAGAAGGAATGGGATGATGATACGTTCCATGACTTGGGTTTGAAGCTGGTTATCTTAGGCTCGTCACGTTTGCTGCTGAAAGACGGGCTGACGGAATCGTTGGCAGGCCGGTATGAACTGATAAAGATGCCACACTGGAGTTATGGCGAGATGCACGAGGCCTTTGAGATGGATTTGGATCACTATATCTATTTCGGAGGTTATCCAGGTGCTGCCAAATATATCCAAGACGAACGCCGTTGGCGAAAGTATATCAAGGACAGTATTGTGGCACCAGCCATCGAACAAGATGTATTGAAGACAAAAACGGTGTACAAGCCGGCATTGATGAAACAACTGTTTGAACTGGGATGCGCATATTCAGGCAAGGAGCTTTCCTTGAATAAAATGGTGGGGCAGTTGCAAGATGCGGGTAATGTGACCACATTGGCAAGCTATCTAACAACGCTGGATGAGTCAAGACTGTTGTGCGGGCTGCAAAAATACGCCTCAGACAATGCCAGAAAATATAACTCAGTGCCCAAACTGATGGTATATAACACGGCACTGTTTTCAGCGCAGAGCGGGATGAACTTTAACAAGGCATTCACTGCACCTAAGGTTTGGGGGCGCTGGGTGGAAAGTGCCGTGGGTGCCTATCTGCTGAATAATGCCGAGGAGTATGACTACAAGATGTACTACTGGCGCGAGCGTAATGACGAAGTGGACTTTGTGATTGATGCGGACAGCAAACTGATAGCGATAGAGGTGAAGAGTGGACGCAGGACTGACAACGAGGGGATGAGTGAGTTTAAGAAACGGTTCAGTCCGTATTACTCGTTTGTTGTTGGAAGCGGTGGCGTACCGCTGAAAGAGTTTTTGGATTGGAACTTGGGAAGGTTGATAGATGAATAGCTATCAACAAACGATAAACAGGCTGGCCTTCGTCATACCGATGTACCGCTGAGAGTGCCTGCCCGACGAGGCGGCTGCAAAAACAAGTTCTTCGACTACGACGCAAAGTACAACGGCCAAGTTCAGGAAATCAACACCACCCCAGGAATGACCCCAACCTCTTTCATTCCCCAGCAAGTAGCTGCCGCCGGCATGGAGATGCAGGATGTCCTGACAGAAGTGATTGAGGAGAAACTCAGGTAATTTGCCTTTGGTCATTTACATAATTCCTGAACTGTTTAGGTAATCATATATATTCTGGCGTGTCGATGATTTTGAATTTTACTTCATAATCACCGGCACGTCAGTTTTATTTGGAACTTTTTTTTACATGAATTTGGTGAATCCAAAAAAAATCATTTACTTTGCATTGTGCTTCGTCCACTACTAAGCGGAGGCGGGCACGGAAAATATTAAGAAGACGTTTTCAAGCGTTGGTCTTTTCGACTTTAGAATCTCGCAAATTCCAAAACCAACAGAAAGAGCCGATGCCGAGGAAATGTCCATGGAGTGTATTCTATCGCTGCAATTCATCTGTGTTGTGCATACTTAAACGACAAGTGTGTTTTCATATATCGCAGATGCTTGCCCGCAGCATAGTCAATACCAGCGTGGGCAGGCCGAAGCACACATTGTCTATCTGTTGGGGTAAATGCGAGAACCTTAAAGTCTGGATAATGCGAGAAGGTTTCCCACGTTTTTTTCGTATTATATAATAGGTGTGGACATAGGGAAGCAGCCAGCCGATTCGGAACCATGCATATAGGAGAAAGAATCCGCGAAATTGTACACCAGCAGCAGCGTACCAGCGTGTGGCTGGCACGTGAACTTGGCTGCGACCGCACCAACATATATCGCATCTACGACCGGCGTAGTATTGATACGGGAGTCCTCCAGCGCATCAGCCGCATCCTTCATCATAATTTTCTGGCAGAACTGGCAGAAGAAACAGAAAAAATGAATCCTACGGAGCATAGAGTGTAGCAAGTTTCGCAACATGTCGCAAAACCTGCTACACTGTTTTATTGTGGCATTACGTTAAAAGCTTTTACTTTGCATCCGAATTGTGTATCACCCCATCTTGGGGAGGGATAAATGTTGTATATATAAGGATGATTAGTTTTTCAATCACGTAATATTAATTCTAAACAATCAACAACATGAAAAAATCTACTGACAAGAAGAAAAAGCACGGTCTGAGGCTTCGTGTCTTCGTGTCGTGCCTTTTGCTCCTTACTGGCGCGAGTGGGTCTTTTGCCCAGGTTGCCCGCATAGGAGAAACAACCTACGCCGACCTGACCGAGGCATTCTACGATGCCTCCGCAGGTCAGACTGTGGAGTTGTTACAAGACGTGGATATCTCGGTGACAACAGGCTCTGACCAATATTGTGCTGAGATTCCTAACAGTATCACCTTTGATGGTAAAGGCCATAAGTTGACAGTGAACCGGCGGGGAATCTCCGTTGCACCACAGTCTAATAACGCAAAAGCGCGTCGTGCGCCCGCCGCATCAAGTACATACGACCTCAATGTGACAATAAAGAATGTCACCATTGAGAATACCGCCTCACAGTCGCGCGGATACGGAGGCCGATGTATCACGACACGCGGCAAACTGGGGTCGCTCACCCTCGACAATGTAATATTGACAACTAACGGGAGCACATACAATAATACACTTATGCCGCTCTACATCGGTGGCAGCCAAGCAACGGCAGCAGCAATCAATCTGATTAACGGCAGCCAAATTATAGCAGACGCAAGTGCAGCGAAGGGTAACGCTATAACCACCGTGAATCCTATCGCTCTGAACATCACATCCTCAACTTTGAAGGCAGCCAACGCCATCAATTTTGCTGAAGCTGACGAGTCAGCGGGATCCAATGGTACTACGGTGAACATTACTGGTTCCACGCTCACTTCATCAACAGCTACCCTACACTTCTATGACAATAACATCTCAGTAACCATCACCGGTACCACAATAGATGCCGGTGCGGGAAGTGTGGCTACATTCGGCAGCACCTCAAATAACGTAGTAAGCCTGACCGGAGCAGACAACACTGCCACTTACACAACCCTGACAGACGCTTCTGACAGTGAAAACTTCTCTGTTTCGGGTGGTCAGTTCAGCCAAGTGGTCAGCGATGACCTTCTCGCCGAAGGCTATATATGTCACAAAGTGGCCACTGGAGGGAAATATCTTGTGGAACAAGGCACCTATGCCGTCAAGATTGGCAATGTGGGCTATCCAAACATGACTGAAGCCTTCAAATGTGCATCCGATAACGATTTGCTTGTGCTTCAGCGCGATGTTGACGCAACTTCTGAACCAATGTACGACACCTATCGTAACCTCGGCATCAATAATAGCATCATCGTGGATGGTGGCAACCACACATTGACGGTAAAAAAACGAGGTATCGCAACGACTGGTCTGACAAGAAAGATTGATGTCACGCTTAAAAATATCACCATAGCCAACTCTGACGCCGACGGACGATGTGTTGACACGCGCGGCTATATGAACTCTCTGACACTGGAAAATGCAGTGCTGACAACCGCTGCCTCAACCAGCAAGAACTACGACCAGCCGCTCACCATTGGTGGCAATCAGTTAGATGCTATGCAGCTTGTAATAAAGAACAGCACTATCGAGACCAGTGCAGACGGCTCAGCATACTACGCCATAATCACATTCAATCCAGTAAATGCTACAGTTGAAGGTTCCACGCTCAAGGGATGGGCTTGCATCTATGCCCGTGAGGCATCGTCATCAGCCGGCTCTGCCGGTTCTATTTGGAACATCAAGGACAGCAAACTCTATTCAACGAACAAGTACAACGGTGCAAGCAATTCCTTCTCTGCCATAATGATTAATGATGACAACGTAACAGTCAACATTGAGAACAGCGAGCTTCACATTGACGCAACGCTGTCTGACCAGTATCAGGCCATAGCATCTTTCTCCAACAATAGCAACTGCGGGGTTAAGCTTGGCAATGGTAACACCATAGACCTACAGGGAGAAAGCGCCACATACGCTTTTAATCTTGGAACCTCGGAGTTTGAGGTTCAGGCAGGTACAACCTCCAACGTTGCAATCCCAGAGGAATACTGTGCTGACGGCCTCATCCCCGTTCAAAATCAAGACGGCACGTATGGTGTCAAGACTGGTGAGTTTATAGTTGATGGTAACGATGGCTTGGGATACGAGTCTTTGGCGGCTGCTATAGCAGCAGGTAATACAACTCTTTCTCTTCGCAGCACACATGCCTCAGAGAGCATATTCACCATCGAAGCCCTGACAGTCGCTTCCGATGTCACAGTAGATTTGAACAATCTTACCTTACAAACTACAAATGGAATAACCTTAAACAACGGTACACTCACATTTACGAATGGAAATGTAAAAGGTGATGTTGTTGCCAATGGCGGCTCTCTTGCATTTGTAGATTGTGGAACCAATGACATCAGCGTTTCCGGCAACGAGACACTGTCACTTGCCTCTGGTACGTTTGCAAACGATATTGATGAGAAGTACCTTGCACCCCACTATGCTACAAACCTTATCAGCGGTGCATACACAGTGAAAGCCACTGTACAGATTGCCAGTGTTGCTGACCTTCAGGCGTTAGCAGCACTATGCAACAGCGGTTCCACATCCGCACAGACAATCGGTAACACATACGAATTGGTTGCAGACCTCGATCTTAGCAGCGTTGCCAACTGGTCACCCATGGGAGGGCTTGACTCATATCCAGGAACCGCTTTCAAGGGCACTTTTGATGGAAAGAACCACACAATCAGCAATCTTACATGCAACGACACACATGCCAACTACGCTACAGCCGCACTCTTTGGAGCTACTAAAGACGCTACAATAAAGAACCTCACACTCTCAAATGTAAACGTCCACAGTTCTCACTATGCCGCTGCACTCGTAGCATATACAAGTGATGGTAGCACCACCATCAAGAACTGTCATGTGAATGGTGGAAGTATCATCTCTTCACCCGAGTTGGTCGGCTCCTCATACGACAACGGCGACAAGGTGGGCGCAATCATCGGCTACGCCAACAACGCCAACATTATAAACTGTTCAGTAGAGGATGTGACACTTCAAGCCTACCGTGACCTCGGTGGTCTGTCCGGTTACATGAACGCCGGAACCCTAGATGACAACACCCTTGAGGACGTGACCCTTACACAAAGCGACGAGAATGCCTACAAGTGGGTTGACAGCAACGACCACAGTCAAGGTACTGCTGATATGTCCGGGACAGTTGGACTTGTGGTAGGTGGACGCAGCAATTCTGATGTCATCGCCCAGGCCAACAATACTGAGATGAACACCATCACAAACGTTAACATCACAGATCCTGTAGTTGTAGCCCGCATCGGTGACACAAAGTTCCCGTCGCTGAGCGCGGCAATTGCAGCCGCAACAGAAGGACAGACTGTCGAAATATGCAAGGCTGGCACATACACCCTTCCAAACTTGCCTCAGAACATCACTGTTAAAGGTATAGTTGAGGGCGTTGTATTCAACTGCGAGGGTTCAGGCAACATCGCTTCTATTCCTAATGGTGCAACATTCGAGAACGTCACCATGAATTTTGGAGGTAATGACTATCATGGTTTCCAGCATCCTGGCACAATCAACATGAATAATTGTACCCTCAACGGCAAGCTTTTCTCTTACGGTGACATGAACTTCAACGGCTGTACTTTCAACGCACCCGCTTCTGACTACAGCATGTGGGCATACGCCGGAAACCTGACATACACAGACTGTACATTCAACTGTCCTGGCGGTAAGTGCGTAAACGTATACAACGATCAGGCATACACAACACCATTCGTCATTACTGCCAAAAACAGCACATTCAATTCTGAGCAAGCCAAAAAGGCTGCTTTCAATGTCAAGGCCACTTGCGGTTCTATTCCACTTCGATATGAGGTTGTGATTGAAGATTGTGAGGCAACTGGTTCCTGGCCAACAGCCAGCACAAGCGAGTCTCTTGTTGTACTCAACTCCCTCGTACAGGTAGATGACATCAATGCCAATGTGGCTTCTGTAACCGACGTTGTACAAATCACCACAGACCCTGTAACCGGCGAGAAAGCTGAAGAAGTTCTCTATACAACTCGTGTGGCTGAATATGATGGCACACGCTACGACACTCTCGCTGAGGCTCTCGACGCTGCTGAGTCTTCAGGTGGCAAAAATATCGTGGTAAACCTTATTAATAATGCTGAGCTGACCATCGCAGCATGGAGCGGAACTCAAAACAGATACGCCATCGGCACTGACGAGACGGAGACAATCACCATAAATGGTAACAATCACGCTCTGACATTCATGACCACAGATACCGATTGGAACAACGTGGCAACCATGAATGACGCCCAAACCAAGCTCATCCTGAATGATATGACCATTGATCAGGGTGGCAAGAACACGAATGGTACGTGGAACGCATACGACATCAATTTCAACTGCGCTGTCGAATTGAACAATGTGACCTCCAACCGGCCGCTTGCTTTCAAGAACGCCGCTACGGTGAACAATGTAACCATTAACAACGACAAAGATGTTTATGGTATCTGGATTCAGACCAATGGCCAGGATGTCAACATTGATGGTTTGACCTTGAATGTTCCCAACGGACGAGGTATTGCCATAAAAGACCAATATGTAAACTCAGAACCAGCAGAGACAACATCTCTCGCAATTGAGAATGCCACTTTCACTACAGCCAAGAAAGCTGCTATTCTTGCAACGGCAAAGTATGGAGCGGAGATAACAGCGTCAAATCTCGACATATCAAATGTAACTGCCGACAACGTGAATGCCGTATGGGTTGATGAGGATTTGGCAAACCAATATGACAACATCACATTCACAAGTCAGGATGCTACGATGATTCCAGAAGGCGGCGTTGCAGCATACACCGTTGTACGCCACACCGGCGCAACAATAAACGGATACTACACCGACCTGCAGAAAGCAATCAATGAGGCAGAGGACGGACAGACCATAACACTGGCAGCCGATTTCGACCTTGCAACGACATCTCTGACTGTTAACACAGACGCAGGCATCACAATTGACGGCGCCGGACACAGCATCAGCAGCAGTGCGGCACAGGCAGTGCTTTTGAAGGGTGCAGGCGATGTTGCTTTCTCGAATGTCAACATAACAGCCTCCGCTGGTCACGGCATTCAAGTTGGTGATGACAATGATGTGTATTCGGGACTGTTGACAATCAACCAGAACAGCGTTCTTACCGTGGCCAAACGAGGAGTACGCGTATATGCTGAAGACAACGGCTTTGGAATTGCAATTGCCAACTCTACAATCCAAAGCAACGTGGCCGATCCAACCACGAGCTACACCGTGGGCAACGACGCCATGGCCCTGAGCCTCGGCACAACGGACAACAAAGGATACGATGTTACGATTGACAATTCTGAGTTGAGAGGATTCTCATACGACATCAACAGTGTCACGTCAGGCAGTAACCTGAATGTCACCATGACTGGAGGCAAGACATACGGACGGGCTGCCCTCAATGTCTGGGGAAGCAACAACGTATTCACCCTTGACGCTGTTGAGGTACACGGACTAAACAACCAGACTGGTCCGACCGAGGCTTTCGCCTGCATCGTAGAGAACACCGGTGCAAGCAACAACACGTATAACATTAACGGAGTGACATTCACTGCGTCCTTGAGCGATGCAGCCATGACTACCGCCGGCTCCACAGCCTCAGAGCAAATGTTAGTCCTCCGTGGTTCAGGAGCCACAGTAAAAATCAGCGGAGAAACCACCTACACCAGCAATGACAATTCCGGCGAACGCAGCGGCCTAATTTACGATGAAGGTGCATTGCAAAGCAACACCGTCAGCTTCGACGCCACAGCAAAAGAGAGCTTGAGTGCTATTATCATCGACCTCGCAGTTACATCGCCTACTTCAGAGCCTGATGCCACTGGCATGTACGCACTGACATTCCAGGGTGTGGCACATCTTTACAACGCTGCCATGACAGAGTCCAAGTACTTCTCAACACTGAATGCCGCATTCGAGGACAACCTTTTTGAGCCAAACTCGCAGATTGACCTCCTGGCCAATGTTACTATCAATGATGACATAACTATCAGTCTCGCGGCTGGTGAGGAATTTGCCATCGACTGCTACGGCTATACTTTGACGGCCGGAACTGGTCATATTCTTCTGCCAACTGACGTTACCGGCTCTACCACAAAGACTACCAACATGTTCTCACATGTTAAGTTACATAACGATATTGTGCCTGGAACATCTGCTCTGGCCCCCACATACTACACCAACA
>JAZUMZ010000267.1:0-6250 GCA_045603885.1 Bacteroidaceae bacterium
TGCTCGTAGGTGCGCTCGTCGCCCATCACTCCCACGCTTCTGACGGTGGAGAGTAGTATGGCTCCAGCCTGCCATATCTGGTCGTAGAGCGACACCTCTATCTCGCCGTCGGTCATTGCCGCCGGAACCCCGGCCGCCAGCACCTTGCGGGCCTCCTCTCCAGACAAGCGGACCTTGTAGTCGCGTAAACCGCGGATATAGATGTCGTCGGCATCCTGAAGCACGCGAACCTTCTCAGGTGTGATGTCTCCGAGTATGCGAACTGCCAGTCCAGGTCCCGGAAACGGGTGGCGGGTGATGAGATGCTCCGGCATTCCCATTTGCCTGCCGACACGCCTTACCTCGTCTTTAAACAGCCATTTCAGGGGCTCGCAGAGTGTCAGGTGCATCTCCTTTGGCAGTCCTCCCACATTGTGGTGGCTCTTGATGACCTTACCTGTGATGTTCAGGCTCTCTATGCGGTCGGGGTAGATGGTTCCCTGCGCAAGCCATTTGGCGCCGGTAATCTTCTTGGCCTCGGCATTGAACACCTCTACGAAGTCACGGCCTATTATCTTGCGTTTCTGCTCGGGGTCGTTAACGCCTTGCAGGTCGGCGAAGAACTTCTCCGACGCATCCACTCCGATGACGTTGAGACCCAGGCACTCATAGTCGTGCATCACGTCGCGGAACTCATTTTTACGGAGCATTCCGTGATCCACGAAGATACAAGTGAGGTTGCTGCCGACGGCTTTGTTGAGCAACACCGCAGCGACAGATGAGTCCACACCTCCGCTGAGACCGAGAATCACGCGGTCGTCTCCAAGTTGGGCTTTGAGCTCTGCCACGGTGGTATCTACAAACGATGCCGCACTCCAGTTCTGACGGCTTCCGCAGATGTCAACCACGAAATTTCTGAGCAGCTGGGTGCCCTGAACAGAGTGGAATACCTCCGGATGGAACTGAACTCCCCATAGAGGCTCGTTCACAGCCTGATATGCGGCGAACTCCACCTTCGACGTGGATGCGATCTTCTTGAAACCATCTGGTATCGCTGTGATGGTGTCGCCATGGCTCATCCACACCTGGGAGTTTTCTGTGAATCCTTTGAAGAGAGGATTGTCGTGGTCGAACCGCTCGAGGTTGGCTCGTCCGTATTCACGGCTGCCTGCCGGCTCCACGCGTCCTCCATAGGTGTAGCTCATATACTGTGCTCCGTAGCAGATGCCCAGGAGAGGATATTTCCCCCTGATTCCGCTCAGGTCCACCTTGAACGCCTCCTGATCATAGACAGAGAAGGGGCTGCCCGAGAGAATGACTCCGATGACATCGGGGTCATCGGCTGGAAATTTGTTGTAGGGGAGAATCTCGCAGAAAGTGTCGAGCTCACGCACGCGCCGGCCTATGAGCTGGGTGGTCTGAGAGCCAAAGTCGAGAATTATGATTTTTTGCATTGGTATTGTTTTTTCGTTATGACGTTATTTCGGATTTTCGTTATTTCGAGGCTCCGAGGCTTCGATGTTTCGATTCTTCGAGGTTTCGAGTATTCAAGCCTCGATGCTTCGATTTGTTATTCCCAGAATAGTTCCTGGCGGTTGATGTCCCATTTATGGTCTTTGGGGAAGTCGTCGCCTTCCCAGGCTTTTTTGGATGTCCATTTCTCAGCCGGGTCGGTCCAGAACGGGTCGTCGGCAGGAAGTCCGAGAGGTAGGAATGCCAGGGATGTCATGTAGAGAGAGCCGTTGTTGGTGTACCAGTCAGCCACATTGGGATGATTCCCGAGGAATCCGATGGTGAGGAATCCCTTGTCGTTGAAATTGTTGGCTTTGCCGAACATATTTTTCGCTACTGCAGTCAGACCGGCACGCACCTGCCCGTTGTGCAGTTCTTGAGGAAGTTGCTTGCGCCATGCCAACTGTGCGAGTGGCTGGAACACCGCCATACGGTAGGGGATGCTGCGTCCCACCACGGGGTAAGTGCCCTCTGGTGAAATGAACCGCTCCAGAATGACCGAATATTTCTGCATTCGCTTACGCACGATTTCAAGGCGGTCTTTCGCCCCTCTGCGCTTGTCGCCCTTGCTGAAGACGAGGTAGCCGTCATTTGGGCGTTTTGCCGAAACCATCTCAAGAATCTCGCAGTACATAGGCTGTATTACGTAGGCGTTGTAGTAGTCAAGGGTGAATGAGGGTCCGTCGCTGTAAAATCCGTCGCCGATATACCATTCCTCAGCCTTTGCCACAGCCATCTTGATACGGTAAGCGTCGTACTGTGCTCCCACATACATAAGGAACGATTCTTCCATGCCTACGAACAGCAGCCAGTTGGTGTAGGGAGGGTCATAACGTCTCAAACCTTGCAACTCTTTGACATAGCGTGCTTTGGTCAGTGAGTCGAGGGGTTGCCAGAGAGCGTCAAAACCTCTGTAGAAACTCTCTACGAGGTAAGCGGCATCAACGAGCGTCTGTCCACCTGACTTCCATCCCAGATAGTCCGGGCTTTCTGGATCCACAGCATTGGCATATGCTTTCAGTGCCCACTCACGCAGCTGTTTGCGCTTGACACCTTCGTCGGTATCGTCATCGGGTAGCGAGAGCCAAGGTGCAAGGCCTGCCATCAGGCGTGCGAAACACTCCATGTAGCTCACCTTCTTGTCGCGGTTGTCCCAGGTCGGCGACAACTCCAGTCCGCCGTTCTCGACGGTCATGCGCTCCTGAAGCTTGCCTTCGGCCATGGCGCTGAGCACCGGTTCCGCCATCTGGTACATTATATCTACCCACACCTCCCGGTCGGTCTTTTCAGGAGCCGGGGGAGTTACTACTGGCTTACGCCGTGCGTCCGCGCTCAGACTGAGGGTTAAGAGGGCGGCAAGGATAATAAGAGTTTTTTTCATATTGATGATGATTTTCGTTATGACGTTATATCGGTATATCGTTATCTCGGCATTTTGAAACTTCAGTTCTTTGATATTTCTATGCTTCGAGATTCTTTTTTCAGGTCTTTGCCTTGACGAATGTGAGTTTTCTCTCCCTGTCCACCAGCCTGAGGGTATCGCTGTTCAGACTGAGGATGGAGAGTGTGTCGGTGCGCAAAGTATTGAGCGAGTCGGCTTTCACACTAAGGATGATGAGTCCGTCGTCAAGATGCCAGTCGCAGTATTCGTCGCGACCCACATTGTTGAAGATGTGGGCGTGGTGGTTTTCCTGCATGGCCAGGAAAGTCCTCACGTCGGTGCTGTCGTTAACATGTTTCCAAGTCTTTTGCAGAGTCCTCAAGTTGACGATGGTTGACGAGATGGGATGGCCATCGACTATAATGAATGTCACCTCTACAGGATCACCCAGGTCGCGTTCGCCGAAGAACCTCTCATTCCAGATGTCGATGTTTACGATGCTGCTGTCGGGCTTGATCAGCTCCAGATTGTCGGACGAAGAGCATACGCCGATGTTTCCCACAAGCATCTCCTTGTAGGGCACCTTAAGACTGAGTGTGTCAGTCTTTACGGAGGTTCTGTTGTCGCCGTTGCCTGAACAGGAGATTGTCAGCGCGGCAATCGTCAAGAATGCAAGAATCTTCATCCGAGGGGGACTTGTTTTTTTAAGTCTATTTAGTCCTTAGTGTTTAGTTTTTAGAGGGTGCTTATTTTGCTCCGGCTTCTTGTTTCTTGGGATTTTTGAAGAAAATCGCGAAGAGAACAGCCACGAGGAGCGAGTATCCTGCGAAGATCATCCAGCATGTTGTCCAGTCGCCCATAAGGCAGCCGTTTTCCCAAGTACAGAAGTTGTTGACCACAGCTCCTGCCGCCAATGTACCGAATGTGGCGCCGATTCCGTTGGTCATAAGCATGAACAATCCCTGTGCGGAGGCTTTGACCGACGAGTCACACTCCTGATCCACAAACATGGCTCCTGACACATTGAAGAAGTCGAAAGCAACTCCATATACGATGCATGAAAGAATGAACAGCATCACGCCTGGCATAGTGGGACTTCCTATTCCGAAGAGTCCGAACCTGAGTACCCATGCCAACATGGCCATAAGCATTACAACCTTGATTCCGAAACGTTTGAGGAAAATCGGGATGAGCAGGATGCAGAATGCCTCGCTGATTTGTGAGATGGATGTCAGCAACGTGGCGTTGTTTGCGGCAAACGACGATGCTATAAGCTGGTCAGTGCTTCCTTTGAAACTGGTGAGGAAAGGACCGGCGAATCCGTTGGTAACCTGCAGGGCCATACCAAGCATGGCGGAGAATATGAAGAAGAGTGCCATCTTCTTGGTCTTGAACAGTTCGAAAGCCTTAAGACCGAATGTCTCAGCAAGAGAGCGTTTCTCACCCGCCGCTTTCTTGACAATCTCGCAATGAGGCAGGGTGAATGTGAAAAGGAACATCACCATGCTCAGGATACCTGAAACGAAGAACTGCCAGTGGGTGTACTGGAACTTAAAGGCGTTTTCTCCGAGAGTGAAAGAGAAACCGTTGTCAAGAGTAGCGCAGTTCACAAACCACATGGTTGCGATAAATCCCACGGTTCCCATAACCCTGATCGGCGGGAAGTCGGTGACGGTGTCCAGACCGTTTTTCTTCAGTGTGGTGAAAGCTACGGTGTTTGACAATGCGAGTGTGGGCATATAGAATGCCGCGCTCACTACATAGAGAGTGATAAACAAACCTTTGTCTGCCAGCTCGTTGCCGACACCGCTCTGCTGTCCCATATACCAACAGCCGATCATGGCTCCTCCGCAAATTAAGTGGCATAATCCAAGCAGACGCTGGGGCTCGATGTATTTGTCGGCAAGGATTCCGATGATGGTGGGCATAAAAATGGAGACTATGCCTTGTATTGCATAGAACCAGGATATGTACTCGCCTAATCCTGCGTTTCCAAGGTAGTTACCCATACATGTGAGGTAAGCTCCCCACACGGCGAACTGAAGAAAGTTCATTATTGTGAGCTGAATTTTCAGCCCTGTTGCTTTTTTAGCCATGATGATATTTTGTTTTTTAAGTTAATTCATGGGGCTTATAGGTCTCATGAGGCTCATAAGCCCTATTTTATTCAACGAAGACTTTGAAGGTCTGGGTTTTGCCGTTGTGGTAGAGTGCAAGCACATACATTCCCTTGTTGAGGTTTGAGGGGAGTTGGATGGTAGCCGAAGGACTGACTATCTGCTCGTCAATCATGATTCCGCTCACACCCACAAGACGTGCCGTGATGTCGGACGGGCGTATGTTGCCTGTGTCGAGACTTATTTGCTGACCCGGTCTGAGAGCTCCTGAGAGAATTTTGATTTCCGCTCTGTCTTGCTTACCATGGCCGACAACCCTGACGTCGTCGATGCCTGTGGCGGGGTCGAAAGAGGGGTCGGAAAGCTGCTGCTCGTAGAAATACCACTTGATGTCGGGCGCGGCTGTCTGATATGCGCCTTCGCCCAACTTGATTCTGTAGTCCCAGTGCTTCTTGCGTTGTGCATCGCCTGTAAATATATAGTCGGTGTTGCACACCACGACGAACACAATCCTGTTGGCAGGCGCATTGCTGTTGGTCCAGCTCAGCTTCATCTTTCCACACTGCACAGGCTGGCTGTAGTATGCGTCGCCGCTTTTTGTGCGATAGCATAGCTGCGCGCGCATGTTGTCGTCCTCCGGCCTGAAGAATATCTCACAGCCTGAGTCACCCACATGCACAGGTATGATGTTTCCGCCGCTCCATCCGGGGTTGGTGATGGTGTCGGGCGCGAGCCATCCCTCCTCGTCGTTCTGCTCCAAAGTCTGATAGGGGGTCAGCGTGAAGGGGGGCACGTCAATCCAGTAGGGTGACCACTCGGCCTTTACCGACACACCGAAGTAGGAATTTACAAGGTTGCGGCATCCGTCGGAGAAGCCTCCGAAGTCCATGGTCGCCAGTTTTGCGCGGTATTGCATGATGAGGCTTCTCATGGCCTCGTCGCCGATTCCTTCGATTTTCTCGCTTGAGTTGCCGTTGGCGATTCCCTCAAGCACCCTTGTACGGCAGTAACGCCAGATCCAAGGAATTGAGCCTTCACCCACTGTTACTCCGAGGAAGAGTGGGAATACCTCGCCATACTGAACACCTCCGATGAGGTTTCTCCAAGTACAAACCTGCTGACCGCTGTTGTTGTACATATTGACTCCCTCAGCGCTGGGACCTCCGAACGATCCGTCCTGGAGCCATCCCGAATAGCATTCGATAGGCATGAACGGACAAATGAGATTTCCCACACCGAGCCATCCCGGCGCACCGTAAAC
>JAZUMZ010000268.1:0-1953 GCA_045603885.1 Bacteroidaceae bacterium
GTCTTCCTAAGCCCGCTTGGCCCCCGACTTTGCAAGAGGGCTGCCGACTCCGAGGATACCATCCTTACTGGAGCAAAGTTGTCCTCCATAAGGATTTTTGTGGGACAATACACACCGTTGTTGCACACCGTAGCGGCAAGACGAGCCATGGTGAGAGGTGATACATGGATGTGGTGCTGACCCCAGGCGATACCCAGCTGCGACCAGTTCATCTTCTGGTACTTCCTCGTGCGGCTGCGCTCGCTCACATAGCTGTCGTACTTGGCATAACCCTGCTCGGAGAGGGTGCGCATCTCCTCTGAGTATTCATCACGTGTGCTCACAGGGTCATCCTGATAGTAATAATATGGTATGACAGGACGGCTCACAGCCCCGTAGTTGCCGTTGTTGATCATACCTCCGAAGGTATGGTATATCGTGTCGAGCTGGGGATATACCCGCTTGTCGTGCACGAGGTTTACGAAATAGGTGTTCGAAGACGCCGGAATCGCCCTTGGCATACCTATCATTCCCACACCGTCATGGCCGATGGTCTCGCCACTGTATATTTGGTATGTGGCCTGGGCTGCCGACGGCCCCAGCTTCATGAACGCAGCCAGCGCACTCGCAACCTTGGCGGTGGAGCCGGGCTGGGTGAGGTAGGTGGTTCCCAGGTCCTGAGGTGTCCAAGCCCGCTGCGACTTGTTTTTCTCTGTGTATGTGGGGTAAGCCCGGATGGTGTCCTGATTGGGCATAGGATAGTTCGACGAGCACAGCAACTCACCTGTAGATGCGTTGAGCACCACCACGGAGGCACGGAACTTGACAATGCCGTTGAGAACGGCGTCACCCCTGACATCACGCTCCATACGGCGGTTGAGAGCCATCTGAAGACGGGCATCAACGGTCATACTAAGGTTGGTTCTCATCTGCTTGCGGTTCCACTCATCCACCAACCGGCTGTCGTTGCCGCTTTTCAGCATCTCAAGCAGAGGAGTGTAGTCACGACGGGTGACATAGAATGTCTTCTTGCTGTCGGTCACAAACGGAGACTCATGGTAATGCTCGGTCACAAACTTGTCCTTCACCACCTTCCCCTGTGCGTCGCGCACCAGGTTGTCATAGCCGCGAAGACGTGAAAGATGGCGGTATTCAGCCACATAGCCGGTGGGATAGGTGTCGCTGTTGTCGCGCACCGTGCCAGTATTCATGTCGCCCACCATGAAAAGCATGTGGTCGCCGAACGGGTAGTAGCGGCGGCGGTTGTAACGTCTGAGGGCATCGATGTCTCCCGACTCCACTCCCGCACTGACAAGACGCTGTCGAGACGCCTGCAGGGAGTCTGGGCTGCTCGTTGCCAGCAACAGTCCGTTGCGGTCGTATATGTTGCCTGCCAGCAGCTTTCTCTCAAGTATTCGTATGCGAGGGTTGGGCTCACACTCAAACTCACCGTTGGTATTTGTGATATATGCGTTTTTGATTATGTAGGTGTCGCGCTTCATCACCTGATAGTAGAACAGCGTTCCCACCACGACGGCACCGAGCAGGATGAACGCCACGCTACCCATAGCCACGACGTTGTCGTATTTTTTAATTGCCTCAACCTGGTTTCTTGTCGCCCTGACTCTCGAAAGGGAGAGTATGACTCCGAACGCCGCCATGTTGATAATCAGGCTGGACTTTCCGAAACTGAGGAACGGCACAGCCACACCAGTCAGCGGGATGATTCCGAGGCTTCCGAGTGAGATGACGAAGAACTGCACGCCTGTGACTATGGCGATTCCTGATAACAGGAAGAAGGCGAACGGGTTGCCGGCACGGCGCGCCAGCAACAGGCTGCGGTGGAGAAGGACAGCCAGGCAGAGGATTACGAGCACAAGGGTCACCCACCCCATCATCTCACCAATACTGAACATCACCATATCTATAATACAAACTAACACAAGATTAAAATTACCCTTACCCAATCCCTAA
>JAZUMZ010000269.1:0-2094 GCA_045603885.1 Bacteroidaceae bacterium
TGGCTACGATCCGACTTAATCGCATCAATCAGCGTCGCCACCTCCTCGTCGGTCAGGTTCTCGTCGTCTTTAACCACGTCGTAGTGGTCTGCCATAAAGCGGGCTGCCTCGTCGTCGAGAGCACGGAAAGCGGCCTCGTCGCCCACCTCGCCATAGCGTTCCGTCAGACTTTCATAAAACTCAATCATCTCACCCGCCGGAGTCTTCTTGCATCCCCACAGGCACACAGCCACCATCGCGGCTGCCAAAATATTCTGTATTCTCATTTCAGGTAATTTTTCTTTTTGCAAAGTTACACAATAGTTTTTATTTACACAAACATTTCGAATCCGCATGAAGAATTATAATCTGAGGAATAAGGGAATAAGGCAGAAAATCCGAGAACGTCGGAAAGGGATAGAAAATCCATGTAATTTTGCATCAGATTTCAAAATCACGACAATATTCTTACCATGAAAACAGTTACAATCGACTACAACGACCTGTTGGAGCGGTGCATGATGGAGAGCGCATACATATCGCGCGACCTGGCAGCGGAAGAGAGCGACTCGACCCGCGGCACCAGCCGCGAGAGAGTATATGCCGACCAGTATATCGGTCCTTTCCGAAGGATGAGAATCCGTCAGTCGGACTATGAGCTTATAAAGACCTACATACGCGAGGGAGCTCAACTCGCCGAGGCACGTGTCAGCCCGTGGGTGACCATCAAACCGACCTACACCACCGACACGCTGACATGGGAAATCGGAGAGGAATGGGCTGACCCAAGAGAAGAGGACATGCCTCAGGAGCCGGCGGAGAACATCGCCTCGCTGACAGAGCACCTGCTCTGCGCCTATGTGATGAGCCGCTGGTTCAGGGGCAAGATTCCCTCGGCGGCAGACTGGTTCCTGACCGCTTGGAGCGATTTCGTCTCTTCATTACGACAAAACCTCTCGAGCCTGAGAAAACCTAAAAAACAAAATTACATAAGACCCTAAAACCATGAAAGCACAAGTAAACGACATCATCCGCGACGTGGAGCTCGCACTCAACGAGGTGGATCCCAACGCAGCACAGTTCGTGGGCGACAGAGACAACGAAGACCTGCGGACACTTATCTCAAGCAACATAGAGTCATGTACAGACGAGCTGCACAAGAAAGCCGACATGAGGAATCTGGCTTTAGACTCAGCAATAGACATCTGCTACGACGGCGACCCCACGGCTACCGGCTTCAGCTACAGGCAGAAAAGCGGGATACTCACCGTGATGCTCCAATCCCACAGCGAAGGTTTCGACAGATACGCCCTCGGTATCGACATGCTGAGGATGGTGAGCGCGAAAGCCTGCTGCTGGCCTTACAGCGTAAGCAACACCGTGTTTCCCGACGATCCGCTTTACGAAATCGTGACCGACCGCTTCGTCGGCGCACAAGCCGACTTCCCGGCTGTCACACAGCGCAAGAAAAAGATGACAGTCGGCACATCGACCGCGTTATTCACAACACTCGAGTTGCGCTCACTCAGCAACTCCGGGGACAAGGCACATATCATCGTGATTCCTCGGGCAAAGATAGAAGACGGAGCGGTTGACATAGACCGCAACCTTTACCCATCACTGATTGAGCGGCTGGCAGAGAAAACCTTATCTATTATGGGTACTTCTTTCTGAAGTTATCGCTTCGCTCGAAGTTAAAGAAGGGAGTTAAAAGGGACAATACCATATAGGCAGACTATAGGCCGGCAGCGTCTAAAGCTATCGTCCTGCACACAGTGCATAACTTCCAGCCAGCTTTGCTGGCGTAACTCCCGAAGTAGAATAAGTAAAAAAACACAGACATGAACGGAACTATCCTATCATCGGCCGCAGGAGTGGCGGCAAGCCTCTTCGGAGGATACGAGGCGGCAAAATCCATGAGTCGCGTGAGAAAACTTCTTGACGAGGCTGAGAGGCAGAACCGCAGCTGGTATGACCGGCGGATGGGCCAGGACTACACACAGACCGCCGCCGCACAGGACGCGATGAGACGCACACGGGAATATGCCGAAGAGCTGGGTCGCAACGCAGAAGGAAGACGCGCCGTGGGAGGCGGAACCGACGAGAGTGTGGCGG
>JAZUMZ010000270.1:0-6916 GCA_045603885.1 Bacteroidaceae bacterium
CAGTTGGTGTCATGGTATTATATGATATTATTTGATTTGACATTTTTTTAACATTTTCTTATTTGGTTTTTACTGCAAAAACCATTAACTTTGCAATATATTCAGTCCATATAGTTAGATGCAGGGAGACAAACATAATAATTGGGAAAACGAAAACAAATCGACTGCGGCGGTTTTGCTTGAGATTGCAAAACTGTTGATTTTGCTTTTGTGGAAGGGGGTTAAGGCCTTGGGCAGACTTATCCTCAAGGGACTTTTGTTATTGTTGAAGTTGCTTGTCAAGGGGCTGTTGTGGGTTATTGATTCTGTTGAGCGTGCGATAAAACGCTTTAAAGTGTTTTGGAATGACAACAGCACACAACAAAAACGCAAGAAAATCGGACGTGGGATTAAAAAGGCTTGTCAGGCAACACTTACAGCAATATGGGTGTCTATTGTCTATATGGGCAAAGCAATCATATGGCTGCTGAAGAAAACCCTTAAAGGACTTATCCATTTAAAATCAACACTCAAAACAATATGGACATGGACGGTCAAGGCTGTTAAGGGATTTGGAAGATGGATAAACAAGACCCTTAAAGCAGTTGCTGCATGGTGGGAGAAGAAAAAATACCAATACAGGTCGTTCCGCAGGAACCAGGGATTCAAAGGAATGCTTTTGGATATGAGAGACGGACTGAAAGGAGAAATTTCCAACTATATCGAAGATGACCAGCAGGCGGATGACAATAAGGGCAAAGAAGGGACTCAAGAAGACAAGGAAATAGTTGATGGGGTGTTAGGCTTCACAGAATTAGACGATGAGGATGAAGACAATGAGAATATGGGAGGATTCAAAAAGATTGGACGCAGAATTTATAGATCCATGAAACGTCTCGTGGAAGAGTGAACCCTGCGTGAATCAATATTCATTTCTTTAGATTTTTTTAAATGCGCAAACTTAGAATTTTTATTTTTGTATTGCTCGCTGTTTTGGTGGTTGGACCGGCTGCCTATGCTGTACTGAAGGAGCGTGACTTGTCACGTACTCTCGGAGTGCTGAAAAGTGAATTGAAGGCAGATGCGGAGAAACAGGAGCAGTTCTTGGAATTCTATAAAACCCAGAATAGAGATCAGCATGCACAGCTTGTGGAATATATGCAGCGTTGTGAGCAAATCGGACTGATGCTTTATTCTCAGAGAAACGACTTTACTTTCGATGTGGCGTTTGCATGCCAGCAGGCTACTGATCTCTATAAGGAACTTCAAGGTAATAACATACCGTTTGAGAGAATCAAACAGAGGCTGGAGATGGACGTGGAGAGATATGACAGCCTTATTGCTATTCTTGAGGCTCTGCCGCCGAGTATTAATAATGTGGAGGCCATGTTTGAGATGGATTCCATCATGAAAGATTCTATTGCAAGGATTGATTCGGTGTTGCTGGATTCTTTGGGCGCAGACTCTAGCCTTGTAACAGATGTTATCGCACCGTCATCTGAGATAAATGCCATAAAGGATGGGGATTCGGTAAACGTGATTGTTTCCGATGACCCGTATTCGCTTACAAAGCAGGAGCAAAAAGACAGGCTGGAGTGCGTCGAGTATGCTAAGTTGCTGAGAGATAACCTGCTGGTGTTTATGAAGCTGATTGAGAAGGATGCTACCATTTATTATAATGTGTCGCAACAAGTGCAAAAGCTCAATGACTACGCTCTTGGCAGATATGCTGTACTGCAACAGTCTATATATAAAAATGGCGGAAAGAATTATTTTGAGATTTTGCTTCACGCTGATAGATACTTCAAAACCGCCATGCGGGATATTAAGACAAAGTATAGTCAGTTTCCAGGACAGAAGTCTGAGTGGAGGGGACCTATCATCTTTGGTGTCAGCATCTTTATGTTCTTCTATATCATTGTCGCTGTATTGCTCAGTAACTTGATAATGAGAATTATACCTTGGATTGTATCTAAATTTTTCCCTAAGGCGGCAGAGAATTTCCGTTTAAGACTGACGAAAAAACTTATTGACGAGAGGCAGCTGAAACTGAAGCATTTCCCTATGACAATTGCCTTGGGAATCGCAATATTCGGACTGGCCATTACTATTATACGGGGATTTCTGTGGGGAAACCTGCTTATAATGGCGGTATCACTCATGATTACGGTGGCTTGGTTGCTTGAGGCTGTGGTGGCGTCGCTTATCATAAGGCTGGACGGCATTCAGGTCAGGGCAGGATTGAGGATTTACACTCCGTTCCTGTTGACGGCTTTTGTTGTGGTGCTGTTCAGAATTGTTCTTATGCCTAACAGCCTTATCAATCTTTTCTATCCCGCCTTGTTGCTGGTTATGACTATATGGCAGATGAGGGCATACAAAAAACACAAGAATAAATTGCCATTGAGCGACTCTGCTTATGCGTCCGTTTCTATGGCTGCCATGATTGTGGCTTCTGTGTGCGCATGGATTGGATACACTCTCGTGGCCGTGCAAATTATAATGTGGTGGATGTTCCAGTTGGCCGCCATACAGACCATCACATGTCTTTATGACCTGCTGACTATGTATGAGAATGGAAGGATCGTAAAGAAAATCATGAAGTCACTCGGCATGAAAACTGAGGATGATGTCATGACACAGGCGCATGATATGAGCGATAAAGCGCTCAACAAGGCTTTGGCAAAAGCCAAAGCTGACAAGGAAAGGGTGGCGAAAGCCGTCAAACATGGCGATTATTTCACCAGAACATGGCTATATGACTTTATCAACAAGACCGTGCTGCCGGTTGCGGGTGTGCTGTCGATTCTGTTCAGCATCAAGTGGGCGGCCGACATTTTTGAGATGTCGTCAACCGTAAATACCATATTCCTGTCTAACTTTATAGACCAGGAATATTTGCAGCTTTCACTTTTTAAACTGTGTCTCGTTGTCGAGGTCTATTTCATCTTTAAATTCATTAACTACGCGCTTAAGTCATATTATTATCATTGGTACCGTAGGGCGAAGAAGTCTACAGAGGGAATGAACGAGACACTCGTAAAGAATGTAATTGCTATTCTCGTTTGGGGAGGATTCTTCGTGTTCACGCTCATTCTGCTTCAAGTGCCGAGTGGAGGCATAGCTATTGTGACTGGTGGACTGGCTACAGGTCTCGGATTCGCAATGAAAGACCTCCTGGAAAACTTCTTCTATGGAATATCGCTTATGACAGGACGCGTGAGGGTGGGAGACCTTATTGAATGCGACGGAATTACGGGAAGAGTGGACAACATATCCTACCAGAGCACACAAATCGAGACAATCGACGGAAGTGTCATGGCTTTCCTCAACTCAGCGCTGTTCAGCAAAAACTTCAAGAATCTGACAAGAAACAACAGCTATGTGCTCACTGTCGTGCCGGTGGGTGTGGCTTACGGAACAGACATCAGGATTGTAAGACAGGTCATACTCGACGCCATCAAGCCGCTCATGACCAAAATGCCGGACGGAAGGAACATAATCAACCCCAAAAAGGAGTCGTCGGTGGCATTCGCCAACTTCGGTGACAGCAGCGTTGACCTTAGCGTCAAAGTATGGGTGCTCGCAGATCAAATCATACCGTTTACAGCTGTTCTGAAAGAAAGCATATACCAAGCACTCAATGATAACAACATCGAAATTCCATTCCCGCAGAGAGACGTGCATATCATAAAGTAAATGCTATTGTTGCTTTTGATTGTGCTGTTTGAACTTCATTTTCGGAACTTTTCAGAAAAAAACACACTTTTTTTGAAAAAAAATCCAATATTGTAAGGTTGTAACAAAAAAAAGTATTATTTTTGCTTTCGATATTATGGAATCATGCGAACAACGCAATGAAAACACCTTGACGATTACTCAAAATTATATATAAAAATAAATCTATGGAAATCAAAAAGTCGAAAAAGGCCAGTCTTCAAGACATGAGGGGAATTAATTTCCTCTTGGGTCTGATTGTGGCGCTCGCGGCTATCTTCTTCTTCTTTGAGTTCACTTCTTTCTATTTTGAGGAGAAGCAGCAGGAAGAGATTAAGGTAACATACGAGCTCACAGAAGAAGAAATCGTGCCTGTGACGCAGCCGATCATCACGGCAGCGCCACCACCACCGGCTGACGTTCCACCTGTTGTCGAAATCATCGAAATTGTCGAAAACAATGTCGACATCGAAGAAGAGAAGCAAATCGAGACAACAGAGGATACTCAGGCCGCGATTGCGGGACCGGGCGGAGACGTAACTCCAGGACCCGTTATGATAGGAGAGGGATCAGGTCCTCCTGGACCTCCGATTGAAGCAACCGTAGCGGCCCCGCCGCCACCACCACCGCCACCACCACCACCACCACCAGTGGTAGAGGAAGAGAAGGTTGACGAGAACCAAATCTTCGAGGTTGTTGAGGTGCAGCCTGAGTTCCCTGGAGGTATGGATGCACTTATGCAGTACCTGATGAAGAACATTCGTTATCCTGCACGTGCACAGGAGAACAACATACAGGGTAGAGCAGTGCTCAAGTTTGTCGTAGGTAAGGACGGATCTGTTACTGATGTGAAAGTCATCAAGTCACTTGATCCTGATTGCGACCGCGAAGCAGTACGTGTGATATCCAATATGCCAAAGTGGAAACCTGGAAAGCAGTCTGGTAAACCAGTTAACTGTTATTTCACTTGCCCGGTGATGTTCAAACTGCAGTAAAAACAACTTATAAATATTACAAGGCCGCATAATTATTATTGTGCGGCCTTGTTAATTCATAATATAATTGTTCATACCAATGTATTCACAGACAGAACTTTCAGCTATCGTTAACCGGCAACTTGAAAAGTTGCAGACAAATAATAATGTCGAAAATCTTTATGCACCAATACATTACGTGATTGCAAACGGAGGTAAGCGAATCAGGCCTGTGCTCATTCTTATGGCATACAATCTTTATCGAGAGGATATCGAAAGAATAATGGATAATGCCATTGCTATGGAGGTGTTTCATAACTTTACTTTGCTTCATGACGACGTAATGGATAAAGCATCTGTCAGACGAGGAAAACCATGTGTGCATGTTAAATGGAATGAAAACACTGCCATCCTTTCTGGAGACGCAATGTTTGCATTGGCTTATAAGTTGATGACAGAAAACAAATACCTATGTGGGGAGTCTTCTTATGATATTGACGAGTATCGGTCGCTGCATAAGGCTATACTTACATTTAACGAGGCTACCGTGGGGGTATGTGAGGGACAACAGTTTGACATGGATTTTGAGAATGAGGATGATGTCAACGAATCTCAATATATGGATATGATCAGATTGAAGACATCACTTCTGTTGTCGTGCTCGCTCAAAATTGGCGCCCAATTAGCTGGAGCTGGTGACACCGATGCGCAGATGTTGTATGATTTTGGAGAAAAAGTAGGATTGGCTTTCCAACTTCAGGATGACCTTCTTGATGTTTACGGTGACCCTAAAGTGTTCGGGAAGAACATTGGAGGAGATATTGTATCAAATAAAAAGACCTTCATGCTTATCAAAGCACTCGAATTGGCTGATGAGAAGAATAAGACTGCGTTGAGGAATTGGATTTCTAAAACGGATTTTAAACCAGAAGAAAAAATAAAAGAAGTTATACGTATATATAATATGTGTGGTATTAAAGAATTATGCGAAAAGAAAATTGAGGAATTGTTCTGTCAGGGTATGGACTCTCTTGAACAACTCAATGTTGAAGAGGATAAAAAGATACCATTACGTGAATTTGCATTCCAACTGATGAATCGGAAATATTAACTTTTCTTCAATACCTTTCTTTTTCTACTCCCTCCTTCCTCATCCTTCTTTGTCCCATTTTAGTCCTGCTTCCTCCTTCCTTTGTTTGTGCTATCTTCTTTATCCTGTTGCCCCCTTCCTTTGCTGGTGTTATCTTCTTTATCCTGCTACTTCCTTCCTTTGCTGCTGTTGTCTTCTTCTTTTTCCGGCGATGTCATCGCCGCCTAATATCTTTATCACCATATTCCTCATGATTGATACTCATTCACATATTGACGCTGAAGAATTCAACCTTGACCGGGCTGAAATAATCCAAAGAGCTAAGAACTCCGGAGTTCAGGCTATATTCATCCCAAACATCAACGATGAGACTCTACCGTTTGTGGAAAAATTAGCAGAACAAAATCTTGGCTATATTTTCCCGATGATAGGACTGCATCCCGAAGATGTTGAACCTTCAAAACGCAATGTTGACAAAGTGTTGGATGACATGGAATTGAGACTTCACTCTAAGCACCCGTTTGTCGCTATTGGCGAAGTCGGGGTTGACTTGTATTGGGACGATACATACAGAAATCTGCAGATTGAAGTGTTTGAGAGACAAGTGATTTGGGCTGCGAAATACAATCTGCCACTTATGATTCATACAAGGAATGCATTCACGGAAGTTGTTGAGGTCATTGCACGACATTATGACAAAGGTCTGAGGGGAGTATTCCATTGTTTTACAGGCGCAGGGGAGCAAGCCTTGGAATTACTCAAGTTCAAGCGGTTTATGCTTGGAATTGGTGGTGTCCTGACTTTCAAGAAATCAAAATTGCCTGAAGTCCTGAAGTCTGTTGTGCCGATGGATAGAGTTGTTTTGGAAACTGACGCCCCATACATGGCACCAGTGCCCCATCGAGGTAAAAGAAACGAGCCCGCATTCGTGGCGGAAACTATGAAATTTCTGGCAGATGTCTATAACATGACTCCTGCTCAAGTGGAGATGCAAACAAATATAAATGTGAAAGATATATTTAATGTGGCTATATAAACTCTGTCTCTTTTTGGTAAATTTATAAACTGAACACCCGTTTTTTGACTCTTTTCAGACAATTTTACACTTTTTTTGCGAAAAAATGCAACTTTATGCCCAACATATTTAAAATATCAA
>JAZUMZ010000271.1:0-25222 GCA_045603885.1 Bacteroidaceae bacterium
TCATAGTAAAATCACTATAGTGATGAAATGGGTGAAGGGGTGAGAGGTGAGGGGATGAGGGGTGAAGGGTGAGGGGATGAGGGGAAACCTTAACCTTTAACCCTTAACCCTTTACCTTTAACCCGTAACCTATATTCCTCCCCTGTTTTAGGGGAGGTGGCTGAAAAGCCGGAGGGGTTACCGTTCAGCACAAAACACCCGCGTTCTATACTTTTATTACCCTCTCCGAGGCTGCGCCTCTCGTCTCCCTAAAACAGGGAGACAATAGTTTTTTAAACGGAAAACGGAAAACTTGTGCAAACGAGCGCAATACAAGCTTGCTTGCAATTGCACTGCGAGTGTAGCCAAGTTTCAATTCCACAAAGTGGTATTAAAGGTGAAAACGGAAAGCTACTGATACCCTTAACCCGTCATCCGTTGCCCTTAACCCTTTACCTTTAACCCATAACCGTTTACTTCTCAAGCAAAATATCAAACAGTTCCTGCCAGGTGTTTGCTACAGGAGGTTCCGGAGTCAGAGCCTCTACGGGCACAAGGAACGATTTATCCCCTTCCATTAATTTTTTCATCATATTCTTGAGTTCAACGGCATTGCAGGCATCAAAGAATGCAGTCTGCCGGCTTCCTGCCGATGTCTCGTGCGCATAAGGCAAATCGGCAAGCAGCATGGGCTTGCCTGTTGCCGCAAACTCGCTTACCGGCAGTCCCCAGGTCTCAACCCTTGACGGGAACACCAGGCAGTCGGCTGTCGAGTAATGGCTGTACAGGCGTTTCTTGTCCATAAAACCAGCGAGCTCAATAGATTCTACAGTACCCCATTTCTTATATAGCCATTGAGTATATTTATTATCATCGGCACCAATCGTCAGAACAACCTTGAACTTGCCGGTACCCACCTCGTCCTGCAGCAGACGCGCCGCCTCGCACAACGTCTCAAAATTCTTGTGGATATCACCGAATGAGGCAAACAAGAAACGGTATACTCCATCGTCCACTGTTATCGGTTCAATATCTGGTGTAACACAAGAAGGCGTTGCTATTACTATCTTGTCTTGCTTAACACCAAAACCACTTATAAACTCCTTACGAATCCAGTCTTGCTGTACAATTATATTCCTGTTCTTATGGATATTTGTTCCGTAAATATATTTGGAGAACCATGCGAAACAAACAATCCTGTAGTTCAACAACAGTTCCCTCCATTTCCATTTGTAAAACGGGAACGGGTTGTGACAATACACCGCACGTCTTTCGGCCTTTACATTAGGCGTGGTATCGTGCAACGACAGCCACAGGTACACAGGCGCCAGCTTCTTTGATATACCGCGCATTGTAACATACTCACACCAAAGACGCAAAAACCAACTCTTTACACACCACGGCATCTCAATGTATTCTATGCCCGGATAATCAGCAAGTTCCTTCTTGTGCACCAGTGCCACAACTCTGTACTTGCCCGTCACAGCAAGTGGTGATAAGTACTCTAAACAATTTCTCAAGATTGTCAGCGTACCACCCTTACGAAGGTTCACTGCGGATACTACAATTGTTTTCATTCTTTTACAACTGTTTCAAAAAGTTCAGTCCATTTGGACATTACCGTCTCTACACTATAACGTTCCGAGGCCTCGCGCGCAGCCTTTCCCATGCGGCTGCGCAGCGCGTCATCCGTCATTACATTCAACATTCCCTTTGCCAAAGCCTCAACATCACCCTCAGGCACCAGATAACCGGTTACGTCATCCTCAACCACATCGGCAGGGCCACATTTGCAGTCAAACGACACAATCGGCAAGCCATAGGCCTGCGCCTCCACAAGAATCATCGGCAAGCCCTCGTAGCGTGACGACATAGCCACCACCGATGCTCCCATGTACACCCCCGGCATGTCCGTCGTAGGATGCAACAGGTTCACACTGCCACCAAGGCCATAGTCACCCACAAGCGCCTCAAGCATATTACGCTCCTCGCCGTCACCTATTATGTCCAGATGCCACCCAGGCACCTTGTCGGCAATCATGCGCCAAGCCTCGATAAGCCTCTCAAAGCCCTTCTGGTGCGTATAACGCCCCACAGCAATCACCTTTTTGGTGTCAAGCGGTGCACACTCCGCCGGGGTGAATGTTCGCGCGTTGGGAATGACCTGCATCCGGGGCACATCACCCCATAGAGCCTTGTCCTCAGCGGTAAGCACCACAAAGCGATCGAAACGGCGCACAAGGCGCTCGTCCTGGCGCGTGCGCCACACGTCGGCAAGCCTCCACAGGCCCTTGCGTCCGTATTGCAGGCGTTTGTTCTTGCCAAAGTGTATCTCAAGCACCTTCTTTCCGCCCTCTTTCAGGCCTGCGATGAACGACACGTCATTGCAGAACATCGATACAGTCACATCGGGCGTCTCCTTCGCAAGCACCTCGCGCAACAGCCTCTTGTGCATGCGCTGCTTTGCCGGGTAGTTCAACAGTTTGTTGAAGAAGCCCGCCCCGTTGTTCTCCTCATAGTTCACCCCCAGGTCATGGCACCTTATGCGCCCGTCAAGCGGGAAGAAAGGCTGCTCCCCACGCTGGTCAGTAGTCACAATGACAACATCATACCCGTTCGCCACAAGCCAGTTGGCCTTGTTAGCCAGCACACGCTCCATTCCACCCGAATGGCACGTACCCGCAATGTTATACAGTATCTTCATTATCGATAGCTACATATTTGTCATATTCCTCGTTGTCCTCTTGTGGTATACAGAGCAACAAGGCGAAAATGTTGAAACAGTCGCTTGAAACCTTCAGCCATACAATAAAATGCACCGCCAACAACAGCAGAATCATCATCCTGTACTCCTTGAAGCGCCCTACAGCCATTTGCGCAGCCCTGCACATAAATATACTGAACGCCAAAAGGCCGGTCAATCCCATATAGAATATAAAACGTAGATAGCCGATATCTGTACCCATATAGTACCCACCGGTCACTTCTCCAATATAATAAGGATCAGAATAGTACGGGTTGTTGAAATAGCCGTCACCAATTATCCAGGTCTTGAAGTTATCGGGCCAGACAATCATATTCTTCAGCTGTGTATTCGATCCCACTTCCCAACTACCTTCTTCAAAATATGCAAAGAAACCCTCAAAGGCAAAACGGATATCTTTATAAAATTCAGCGTCTGTGTTGTATTTGTATACAATATATGGAACCGCCAGCAACGCTATGCATCCTATCCAGGTCCATAGTGCACGGGTCGATGGCAAAAGTTCCAATTTGTGCAATCCGGAGCTCATTACCAGATAGATTACAGACAGCACCATGCCCACAGACGTTGTTCGCGCCATCATATTACCAATGACAATTATTATCGCATACGCAACAAGATATAGCCACATCCACTTTTTGTATGTTGTCTTTTGAATATTCAACAGAATATGTGCCAGCATCACCAACACCAATGAAAAGCGCATACCGGCGGTATCCAAACAAGCCCCAAGACTATACAAACGCCCAGTTTTTTCCATAAATCCCTGATCCATATATATATATGGATCTACCGCATTCTTAATTGCAGGAACATTATCAATCAATATTGCCATTATACACTGGAACACGCATACAGCTATCAGATAATTAGCAAGCAACGTTATCGACAGTTTCCCGTGCACAGCCTTTATTATATTACACACGGCATAGGCACCACCCAACCAGGTCCACATGGACATTATATACAATGTATATGATGAATCTGTTGTAGCATTGTATGTAACAGCAAAACCGCATACCAATGATACAATCATTGCATATATCGACAATGTAAAGAACGTTCTGTCAAGGTTTGTTGTCCCCGAACGCAACATTTTCATTCCACCAATCATCAAACCCAACACAGCCATCGCCATCTTGGTATTCATTCCCGGCAACAACGGAGTAAAAAACGGAAAATAAAAACAGCTTGTCAGTATTCCTGTTATTATTATCAAAAATATTTTCAACATAATATTAAATATTTGAAAGGGTGAAGGGTGAGGGGTGAAGGGTGAGGGGTGAGGGGAAACCCTTAACCTATAACCCTTAACCCGTAACCCTTAACCTATAACCCTTAACCCTTAACCCGTAACCCTTAATCCTTACTTATACAACACAGTATACAAAAACCTATAGACTACCTGATAGTATATCCACACGAGCGGATAGCAGCGTGCAGCAGCAAGGCGTTGCAGCAGGCGGGTGCGCAACGGCAAGGAGCGTTGGTGACCAATGTACTTGTTGGCCTCGGGGAACCACTCGTTCCACCTGCGGTACGAAGCCCAGTCATCAGTGATAAGGAACGGGAGTTTCACGTTCAACTTGAAAAGAGCCACATCAACCTCATTGCATACACCTTTAGCCTCGACAAAGGCAATTGTCTCGTCAACGTTATGCCTTACATCGGCCATGTGGCGCTCATTGTAGACCTGTGTCATTGCCTCGGTATTGCTCCTTACATAGTGATAAAGCGCCTTGGGCACATAAGCCACGTTTGCAGCACACGCAACCAGACGTATCATCGTCATGTCCTCACCCATTCCGTGGCCGGCAGGGAACAATATCCCGTTATCTACATACAGCGAACGCTTCACCAACTTGTTCCACACATTGTACTTCATTGCACCGCAAAGCATGCCCTTCAAGGCATCACCGGGTGAGGTATATGATGGTTGGGGCATATAACGCTCGTTGTTGTCATAGCTCAAGAACCAGTCGCACCAAACAAAATCAGCATCCTTCTCCTTTGCAGCATTATATAAATGCTCAAGTATTTCGGGCTCAACATAGTCATCGCTGTCACAATGGAAGATATACTCACCCGTTGCTGCCGCAAGGCCTGTGTTGCGTGCAGCCGGCAGTCCTTTATTATGCTCATGCTCAACTATCTTCACCTGTGCGGTGCGTGCCGGATAACGGGCAATGACGCTTCGTAGCAAATCCATGCTGTTATCGGGTGTAGCATCATTTACAAAAATGAACTCCACCTCATTGAGTGTCTGCTGCATCAACGAAGAGGCGCAACGCTCAATAAAACGGGACACATTATATATTGGGATTATTACAGAAACTTTCATATAGCTATTATTGGAAAATCAACTTTACAACACCGCTAGTCCGATATTTTACAACAATCAATGATGTCAACAAAGATATTAACATCACTATCGCAAATAAGCCAACAGAAGAAACATCAAGATTTAAAATTGTTATTATCCCGACAAAAATCATATGCACAAGATACACTACGATACTTGATACTCTGAAAGAGCTGAACACCTTATCATCATTTTTAATATTTATACCAAGAATTAAAGAGAATAGTATATATGCTACAAAATAACGGGCTACAACAAATCCACAACAATGCAATAAAAAGCCAATGATTAGTAAAGGAATCAGCACACTACGTTTAGTAATTTTTCCATTTAATGCTATAATCGCGCCAATAATCAAATATGGCAGTCCGACAAAAAGTCCATTTCTTGTTGTATGAAATAACTTGAAATACAAAAGACTCAAATCCGATATACCTTTTGTATTGTCAATGATAATCCCCAACATCAATGCAAGTAAAGCAAATGCATATATAGTTCTTTTTAAATCGCCAATAAACCATAAAATACATTATTACACCTGCAGTAATCATTGCCAACAAATACCATAATGGCCAGGAATACATGTTCTCGCCTACAAACAAGAAATTCCTTACAAAAACAAGCAAAGCTTTTAATGGCGACAAACCGTCAACAACATAACCATATATTGTAAACGGCAAATATATAAAGGTCCATATTACATATAGTTTAACAAGACGCAATATCCATCTCCTTAATATCTGAAGTTTATCAGCATATATGGCATTATCAATTTTTCTCCATAGAAAGAAACCTGAAGCAACAAAAAAGAATGGGACAGCCAGCGAAATCAACTTCGATACAAAGAAACTTAAATTGGTGTTTTCTATACAAGTATATGGATGTGTATGGATAGCGACAACGAATATTGCCATTATGAACTTTACCAAATCCACACTCGGGATGTGCTTTGCATTTACCTTTTCAAAGAAATTCATCTCTTTAAACTCTTTCTAATCTTATCGTATGCAGCAACAATCTTCTTTATCTTTAATCTGCGTGCAAGGATGTCATATGCTTTCAACTCCTCACGATACAGCTTTTGGATACCATAGGGGGTAAGGTATTTAGCCTCTTCCAAAGGCTTTTCAATTATATTCGAAAGGAATGCCAAAAGATTCTCCTGCCACTCCTTTATCTTTGGCTCAATGATTTTTGGAGCACGCAACATCTGCAGGTATTTGGTATCGTCATTATCCAGGTCTACAATATGTTGCACGGCATCCTCCATTGATGCGAAATCACCTACATTCACAAAAGATGCGGCATTGAAGTCCCTACATACAAGTGGATTACCCCAATATATCGGCAGGGTATTCACCGTCATAGGTTCCATTATCTTCTCTGTTGTGTAGCCGCGCACACAACTGTTCTCAAAGGCAATATTGAACTTATACTGTGACACGAACTGCAGCTTATCAGCCACAGGGCCACCCACGTTGTTCCACATCCTGCCACCGGAATCAACCTGTTTGTACTCCGAAAGAAGGCGAAAGAAATGCTCTCTATGCGGCGAGGAGTGCCTGTTGTTAGACACTACCATACAACAGAACTTGCGGCCGAGCAAAGTCTCCTCGGGCAGATAAATTTCATCCTTTATTGCCGTAAAACTGTCATAAGTACAATAAAGCGGCAGACGCATATAGCGGTCATCGAACTGTATGAAGTCGAAACCCAATGCATAATCGCAAAGGTTGAAATCAGGGGCAATGTTCTCTCCTATGAACATTATCTTTACACAGCTGTAGTCCAAATGCCTGTGCCCGAATGTTCCAAAGAAGAGATAATCGGGGTTATCCGACAGCTCCACATTGTACCTTTGGCTCAATGTACGTGTTATGAAATTATCCTTTACATTGAAATCGCCCCAGAAATCAACGAATTTTATTTTAATCGTACACTTCATCATTATTCCATCAACGCTTAGGGATTATCCTCTTTATCCTGTTTTTCAGAATTGAACATGCTGTTTTCATCTTTTTTACACGAAGTTTATCGGCCAACGTCCTGTATGAAAGCATTTCGTTACGGTATATCATCTGCATACCAAAGGGAGAAAGATATTTCTGTTTGTCTTTAGGCTTACGGACTATATTTTCAATAAAATCAAGCATCCGCTCTTTCCAATCAAATACAGACTCATCAAGGACCCAAGGCTGTCGCATCATTTCCAGGTATCGTGCTTCATCCTTATCCAAATCAACCACATACTGCACCGCATCTTCAAGAGATGGAAAGTCATGCACATTAACGAATGACGCCGGATTAAAATCACGACCTACAAGCTCATTACCCCAATATATCGGCAAAGAATCAGCAACCATAGCCTCCATTATCTTCTCTGTAGTATAACCTTGCACACTGCTATTCTCAAAGGCTATATTGAATTTATACTGCGATACGAACTTGATTTTGTCAGGTACGCAACCTCCTACATTATTCCACAGCATACCACCGGAATCTACCTGCTTATACTCAGACAATAGCCTAAAGAAGCGCTCCCTATGTGGTGATGAAAAGCCCTGATTAGAAACCACTATGCTACAGAACTTACGGTCCAATAGTTCTTCATCACTATAACTCTTAGGGGTCTTAAGTTTTGGAAATGAAACACGGTTCTGATAGAGAGGCAAGCGGAGATATCTATCGCCAAACTCAATGTAATCGAAAGCCATAGCATAGTCGCATAAATTAAAATCCGGAGCAATATTCTCACCAGTATACATTATCTTTATACAATCATATTTCAAATGGCTATACCCGAACACACTAAAGAAGAGGTAATCCGGGTTATCGGACAACTCAACGTCAAACCGTTCCCTTAATGTATTTATTATAAAGTTATTTTGTGGGTCCAAATAACTTCCGAAATCGGAAAAATTTATTTTAATCGTGCGCTTCATCTTATAATCTTATTGAGCCTATTTCCTATATATTTTAATGCGAAAGAACATATCAGCACTATAACTATATATACAAACGCAAGAGCAACAATCCCATAAGGGGATAGCTTTATTGAACGTGTCAAATTATTCACTACCCAAATCACTGGAGAGTGCACGAGTAGCATCTCAAAAGTAATGCCGCCCAAATTTGCCCAAACAGTGGATTTAAATATCCTATTGATTAGCGTGGATGGGACAAAGCATGAGATTATCAACACGCTGAAAGCCAGCAAGGCAAACCTGTCATAATGCTTTACAGAGAACAATACTATACACACAATAACTACGGCCAACAGACAGGCAACATCAAGTATAAGTCTTTTCTTTTCCAATGATTCCGAGTATCTCTCTTTAAACGCTGCAAGCACAACTCCTAAAGCCATACCCGCCATACCACGGAAAAGGCATTGAGACAAGGCTCCTCGGTTTGCGAAATGAGATATCGAACCATCAATTCCTAATAGATAGGTATATGCCAATAAAACAAAGAATGGGAATATTATAGAAACAGCAACCTTCTTATTCCAATGCAAGATGGCAAACAACAAACCACCGCCTACAATAAGCACGCTTAAATACCATGCCGGCTGATTGACTCCACCGCCAAAAATTCCAACACTGTTTATCAATAGACCCTCGGATATCGCATTCAAGAAGATTGTCACGGCATCACTGTCACGCAACAACAGGTTCAATTTCATCAAGAAGGCAATGACGAATACAAGAAAGTATTCCGGATAAAACCTCTTGAGCTTTTCAACCGTATATTTCAAAGCATCATATTTATGCCTTACATAACTGCCATAAAGCAAATAGCCTGATAACAGGAAATAGAAATCAACAGCGATATATCCATGTGTAAAAGGATTTATCCTGCCGAAATGCCAAATAGCAATCACAAGCATAAAAATGAAGCGCAATGCTTCGACACTATAATTCTTCATATATAATTCAATGGATTTTATTTATAATCTTATTCCAAACAAAGATTCTTGTTCTATCCACAACAGCGACCGCAATAAAAAGGGCAAACAGAAAACAAAGGACAAGCAATATGCCACTATTTGTATACAAATATCGTACTACTTTGACAAAATATGGATATATCAAGCTATTTGCATGAAACACATATACAGCAAAAGCAGACGGTGCCAAAAATAGTATCAGGTTCTTACCACGATATACTTCAATCTTTGAGAAAAACAGCAACAGATATAAGCAGGATAGTATCAAAAATGGAGAAATATAAGAAAACATCCTACTAATAAACACTCCGTTTAACGCAGCTATGGTGAGAACAAAAACCGAGAAAACAACCAACGAGACATATATCAAAAGATCATACTTACGTTGTAATGCGGAGAAGTAAGACGGATAAATGCGTACATACCTGGCTAATAAGTATAACCCGATGAATGACAATGGGGAATATCCTTGCATAAAAAAGGAAGCACTCTCAAATATCCAGCACCATATTGTCTGGAAAGCAAAGAAAAAGAGAATAACCCTTTTTATCTCGTTTTTGCTTGAATTTTCTATAAAACTATTAAGGACCGGAGCTAATATATACAAACACAGATAACTTAAAAAGAACCACAAAGAGCCATTGAGAGAAAATATTCCAAGAATATCAATTCCGCACCAATCACTACTGAGGGTAAAATAAACCATGGCTGCTATTATATTCCAGAATATCACCTGAAAAAAGAGATTCGCAAGCTTAGTGGTAGAAAATTTCAAGCCAAACCAACCTGATAATAGTATAAAAATATTAACGCACCCCGAACTTATAAAGTAAAAACAAGAAAGACTAATAGAGCCGATAAGATCGTTTCTGAAACTCTCCGCCGTTGGAACCCCAATAATTCCTATAGTGTGGACTACCAATACAAGCATCATTGCAATGATGCGCAATAGATCAAGACTTAAATTCCTTTGATTCATTGCCGTTCAGTGTTTATATTGCAACGTTTCTTGGATTCAAAATAACCTATATAAATCAATAAACGTTTAATCAAACCATTATATACGGTACGCAACAGATACCTCAATGCCATATTCTTCTTTCTGTTACCAAATATTTCTTGTTCAATCTCTGAAGGAATATCTGCAATATTAGCATCCACCATGTATGGATGCACTGCAAACAGTTTTACCCCAAGTTGCTTATATACATCCCAGTCATCTGCAAGATTAGATGGAACCAGTATCTTATTCACAATTCTCTCAGCAGCTGCATGGTTAATAAGATATGCATAACTACCCACGGCACTGAAAACTCTTGTAAAGGGTTTCTTGTCCCAATACCAATAATCACCGGAGAGAAACATTATACGCGGTTCATCAACAGACATAAACTCTGCCACCTTGCCCCAATCAAGAGTATTCAGGTTACGCATAATTGTTATGTCATCCTCAAAAATCAAAGCGAACTTTTCATTTGATTGGGCCAACTTATTGTAACATTTAAAATGGCTCAATGTGCAGCCGACCTCGCCACCTTTCACATCATGACCATAACGCTTATAACAAGTTTTATCGTCAAAGGCCTTGGCACGTTCTTCTTGCGAAAACACACGGCCATCGACAGCCTCAACAAACTCCTGCTCCAAAAAGCCATACTCACCCAACAGCTCCTGCATATATTTTTTGCGGGCTGTTGATGTAGCTAAATTTACAATATACGTTTTTATCGTTTTCATAATACCAATAATCAATCTACTTTCTTCCAGTTATGAATGTCAGCAATTTAGGTGTATATCGTTTCATTGTTATAAATATTGACATTAACAATATTAATGTTATAAAAATAGTTGCGATGTAACAAGCAAATATTGCAACTTGTGACTGCGGTTCAATCGCCACAAAAATCAACTTCAAGATTCTACCACATATTAACATATGACTTATATATATGAACAAGCTGGAGGAAGACAATAGTTTATTGACCTTACAATATCCATTTTTCAATAAATATACCGATAAATTAAACAGGACTATCAAACCTATGAAAATGTTTATCGATTTTAGTCCCGAATATAACATGGTTTTATCACTATTGTGAAGAAAATAAAGAAAGACACTGAGAATTGTATATAAAATGACTGACACGAAATTTGCACTACCAAAAGTCTGTATCATATCCATCTTATTTATTGACATAAATGCTCCTAAAGAGAAGAAAAACAAAGCAGATGACGGCATATACACAGAAAGGCCAAATAAATTAGAATACAACCAAAAGATTGCGAATAAGCATATAGAAACGATTCCGTATTTTCCAACAAGCAACTTATTCAATATAGGTGTAAAAATCACGACGACCATCAAATCCCTTAAAAACCACGTCGGGCCTAGAATCGGTATCCCATAACTGATATTCTTTCCGACAAGTCCACCATCGTAATCCCAAAAGCAATTCACAAGATTTGTAATGCTTAAATCCAAATAATATTTATTGGCAATACCATTAAACGCCACATATGAAACACCTATAGTGATTAGAATTGCTATTATATTCCACACGAAATAAGGAATCAGCAATGTTTTAATTCTATTTTTAAGTTTTCTTACAAATGTACGTTTTGTGAGTTCTATTCCCAGAAAAAACACATAGCCGGATATAAAATAATATACCGGTACGCTTTGTCCTCTTAGAAATACGTCTATAAAGCATTGAACATCTGGCAACAATTGAGTTTGAACAATACTACCGTTTAGCATTACACCTGTTGTTGAGAAAACATGTAAAGACAAAACAACTATAGCCAATGGGAAACGCAATAAATCTAGGCTCTGACTGCGTATATTATTCTGCATATATACTATTTTATGAATGACCTTTAATTAATGAAAAGGTTTCAACATCATTATTCTCCTTAAACCTTACTCCTGCAATGTCCATTATTGTATATATTATATCATCGGTACAGAAGTCCTCTGCAACAGACATTTTCATACGTTTAAATAACTCTGTATAGTTTGATACAAACTGCGGAGTAACATATATCATAAAAGGAATCTTTGAAGAAACTTCTACGCTTTTAGCATTATTTCTCAATGCATGACCAACATAGCTATCTGTCCCTTCATAAATATCAATGGAATGGTCGGAAATATAAATAACTACTGCAGATTTGTCCTTATAGCGATTCATCAACTCATAGACAACTGAATCATTATACAATACCGAGTTATCATATTCGGCGACAGTCTTACGCTGGTGAGCCGGAAGCGCCTCATAGTCTTCTTCTTGGAATCGGCTGTAATTCTCGGGATAGCGCATATTAAATGCCGGATGACTACCCATCATATGAATTATATGAAATCTTTTTGCAGATTGGTGCACCTCATCAGTTTCAATATCCAGCAATAATTCGTCTAAGTCATCCTTGAATGAACCACTGAAACGATTACCTACAAAAATCGTTGTATCTGCGAGTTGTGCATACTTGGTAATCACGTTATCGTAAATTCCATAAGCACTCTGATTGGACATCCATGCAGTCTTGTATCCAGCTAATGACATTACCTCCAATAACGTAGTACATTCATACCAATTAATATCATCGTTATATTCAGGTTTATACGTACTCATGATACACTTGAATGTTGAAATAGTACTTAACTCCGGAGTTAAAACATTTTCAAATACAAGCAACATTGAATCGTCTTGCAATTCAGATAATAAGGGATTTGTTTCCTTGTTATACCCATATAAGGACATATGTGACTTTGAAAGACTTTCTCCTATTATCAACACAATATCATTCGATACCGAGTCATTCTCAACAAGAAGCTTTGGGTTAGTAAAATATTCTTCAAGTGATGGAGGTGCTTCTGACTTAAGCAATTGATACAACTTTGTAACAGAGACATTTCCCCAATTCTTTGAACCTTGTATTATCGTTCCAAACAAAACCGCAATTGTCAACATCGCAAAAAAGGCAGGCACAAATATTCCACCTATTTGAGGCCTCAACTTTTTCAACAAGAAATATGCGGTCACAAATAAGCACAATACTGCACAAACTCCAAACAACAGCATTGGCGACACATAAGTATTGAAATACTCTTTCGCTTCTTGCATATTTGTGCATTTGATAATCGCCGCAATATCAGGACTGAAAATATAATTATAACAGAACAAACAAACCGAATCAATAATCAAGTTCAATGCAAGCAAAAATCCCACTACACATATATAACCCCGCTTATATATTCCCTTTAATAAGCCCGCAAAGAAAACCAATATATAGCAAATACAAAAATGGTGCAATGCTACATAGACCGACTTTGCGACAGAATCTACAATTGTATACGAATACATATCTACAATTGCAGAAAAGACGAACGTCCAAATTAACAAATAAAAGTTTTCTTTAAACGGGCGTACCAGAATTGACAAATACTCCATTTTCAATGAATTTATCTACAAGCTAAATAAATTTTATACTACCTTACAAAAAAATACCTTAACAATACTTTTACCCTCTTCATCAATGGAAGATGGTCCAGTTCATTGAGTTTATAATTGAAGAAATCAAAATAATGCTTCTCGTCAAAATATGGGCAACGTCTGTAATACTCCCACCATATATCAAAGTTTATACAGACATCTTTCCAAGGTTTCTTCCCGTTGAAATGTACAATTCCATTTGAAAGGGCTTCTGCAATCTCCTCTTTGTTCCAAACCTTCAATAGTTCCTCCCTGCGGTACACATTATACTCCGATATATATGTTGTGAGGCAGAATGCCGGTGAGAGGTACTTTATCTTACCCCTACAAGCAATGTTCAGCACATCCATATCCTGGAACATATATTTGTTCTTTGCAAGTTCCTTGAAACGTGGTATCACATTATCCTCCAATATCTGTTTTGAATTGATTATGAGGTTACCCGAATAAATGATACCTTCGGGGCCCGTTCCTACCGTCTCATTGTAATACTTCACAAGCTCAGGCTGAAGATTTGCCAAAGAATCGACACCGGCCACATGGTAGCCCGTCATATCCGTATTGTAGAAATCGCTCAAATCGCTACGGAAGATGACATCCACATCGGAATAAAGCATCTTGTCATATTCAGGAATAAGTTCAGGAATCAACAACCTGTAGTATGCCGGCGTTGTTATGCCACGTATCTCGAAAGCCTCATCAAAAGTACCGTCCACAACACGGTACTGTATACGGCAGTTCTTATAATAACCGGGCAATTTATCTATCTGGGAATGTTCAAGCGGTTGCTTTTGCGAATGAAGAATAAAGATTTCGTAGAACGTATCCTCTTTAGCACTCATCATCAAAGACGAAAGGCACACGCAAGCCGGTTTGACAAGGTTGTTGTCAAAGCAAAAGACTATTGGTATGGTGTTCATATAATATTCTTGACTATCTTAGGTAAATTACGATAAGATTCGCTTCTCAGGAACCTGCGTGCATCCTTTATTGCACTCCATTTGATTTTGAGGATGTCAAACTCGAATTTAATAAGCGAGATTACCAACGTGAACAACAGAGCATAAGAAAGACACATAAAAGCGTACCATCCCAACAGGAAATTCTTCTCGGGCTTGTATATGAACCTGTGCCAAAAAACCACCTTGAACCAGAAATCGGAATATATCATCGCACGCTTCTTGTCCATAGTAAGCATTGTTGAGCCGGCATCAAGATGCACAATACCACTGTCATATATTGTCAAGACCTTAAGCCCTGAAATATGCATCTTATAAAACATTACCTGGTCATCACCCAAGGCGTATGTAAGATTATCCATCCACAACTCATCCTGAAAATTTATGCTCAAGAAATCCTTCTTTGAGCAAAAGAAACAAGGACCGGCATTTGTCTGCGAGCGGTATACCGACTGACGAGGATTATTGTTATATGAATATCCCGAGTTGCGCATTACTTTGTACCCCCACTTGCCATCATCACGTCTTGCAACCATACGGCCTGAAATCGCCATCATAATACTTGAGAGCAGAGGACGCCCCGCATTGTTGAAGACATCAGGAGATATCACATTGGCATTATGCTCAACCAAGGCATCATAAAGACGCTCAACCCCGTTAGGAGGCAAATAGACATCATCATCCAGGAAAAGAACATATTCAGTCTTGACCTCGTTATATGGCAACGCACGTTGCGCCACCATCCCTTTCTTTACATAGACATATCGCTCAATGCCAATGGACTCCTTAGGGATTTCGTACCCCTCGGCTATGTAAATGATTATCTCTTGGGGAAGGATTGTCTGTGTTTTCAAAGAATCAAGCATTTTCTGGTACTTTTCGCCAGCCTTGCCCAAAGTCCTAATTACTACCGTATATTCCATAGTTGTTATTTTTTCATCTTTACAGCAAGCACCCGCGCCAAGTCATACAACATGTATGCCTTGCCTTTTAACAGGAGCATAAGAAAACGTTCTTTTTTGGCTGTAATATTAAGATATTTAAAATAGGGGGCAACATCCAACCCTTTTAAAGCGGCCAGTCTTTGTTTGCGGTCCAGTGTGGAGTCGTGATACAAAGCATTCAGCACATTACGGGTGTAAAAGCCTATTATCCAGCCAAGCCGTTGCAGAGAATCGGAGGACTTTATATTTCTTTTCTTTATCAGATCTTCTACAACCCGTTTGATATTTCTGTACCCTGTGTATTCCGAACTATAAGAGTTTACACGCTTTGTCAATGATGTTTCCAAGTCATAGCTGTAAAGATAATCGGTATCCGATGATATATAAATCTTTGCAGTAGACAACATATATGTATAAAGAAACAGTAAGTCCTCACCTATATGCATCTCCTCACAAAAACGGATGTTGGCACTCTCAATAATACTACGCCTGAACAGTTTGCTCCAAGGCGAAGTATTCTGATGCATTGAGTGCTCTACAAAGATCTCTTCAAAGTTATGCTCATCTACAAGCTTTGGCAGATATTCCGACTTTCTTGATGAACCATCTGTGTAAATATATGTGGGGAAAGAAACCACAAGGTCAATACCTGTCTTCGTATGGCCTATCAGATTCTTTAAATAATCTTTTGCAACCCAATCGTCGCTATCGACATACGCGACCCATATTCCCATGGCATTATCAAGCCCAACATTGCGTGCCGAGCTGACCCCGCCGTTATCCTTATGGAATACACGGACACGACTGTCATTTGCAGCATACCCATCACATATTTCACCAGAGCTATCCTTTGAACCGTCATTTATAAGCAACAGCTCAAAATCAGTGAAAGACTGCGCAAGTATACTTTCGACACAACGGTGCAGGTATTTTTCCGCATTATATACCGGAACAATCAATGATATGAGAGGCATACGGTAGTTTTTCATTTGAAACAGTAATACAATCTTAACGGCAACATTGATATTCTAAAAGCAAATGCTTTTATTCCATTCAGGCGTTTTCTCTTGACCATATAATCCACGTCGGACAGCAATACGCGCATATGATGGTTATCTACAGTACGTTTCATATACTTTAGACGTTCAAAGAATGAAGGTCTTTTCTTTGCATAAGCCAACATATTATTTAGCTGTGTACAAAGATGTCTCTTATATCCATCATTGCTGTCCCAATCATATACCTTGGAAAGTTTATCTACGCGTTCCTTTATGCAGTCAAGAACATACTCAGTTGTTGCGAAATCCACAATCCTATGAGATAAGCTTCCGCTATCTGCAACATAATAATGATACAATGGTTGAGAGGTCGTACGTATTTTGTCAAGCCCTGCAGAGAAATAATCACAAACGAACAACATATCTTCTCCGGCACTTACATTGACATCAAACCGTATATTATTCTGTTCTATTATGTCACGACGCATTATTTTGCAGCAGGGGCTACAAACCGCCATATGATCAATCATCTGGTGTAAAGTACCCTCAATACACTCTCTGTTCCTATCTTTGTCACTTATACATAAAATCCTGTTGGTATCTCCTTCATAACTTATTGAACATACTACCATATCTTCACCTTCTGTTGGCAATAAGCTTTCTATATAGCCTTTATCGATCCAATCATCGGCATCAATAAAACAGATGTATTTGCCGGTAGCCTTATCCAGTCCATAATTACGTGCTGCACTTGCACCACCATTCTCTTTGTGGGATACACGGACACGACTGTCATTTGCAGCATACCCATCACATATTTTATCCGAGTTATCCTTTGAGCCGTCATTTATAAGCAACAGCTCAAAATCTGTGAAAGACTGCGCAAGTATACTTTCAACACAACGATGCAGGTATTTTTCCGCATTATATACCGGAACTATTACTGAAACTATTGGATTCATTGACTTTTATCCTAATGCAGACTTAATGAAGTCTGCTGATTTCTTTCTTTCCACATCAAGTGTGCTAAAAACCGATTTATAATCTATCGGAGATACATCATTTTCACAGCCATCATTCCATACTCTATCACCAATCCCAAGCATATGCAACAAGTTAGCAGCACGTTCTCCCGTTTTTGGGTCATCTGGTACATAAAATAATTCTTTACCAAAAAGTACAGAAAGCGCTGTCCCATGGAAAGAAGATGTTACAACAAACTCCGCAGAACGTATATATCCAAGAAAATCAGGAACAGGAACAGCCTGTAGAAGATTCTTCCCCTTAATAGTCATTTGGAATGACATAATCTCCACAACTCGCAGATTCTTACTTTTTGCAATATTGTATGCAACCTGTCTGGCATTCTCGTTGACTGATAGAGTAAAAAGAAGCAAATATGGTTTACTTCCATCGACTTGTGTAGCAAGCTTGTCAAAATAATTACGTCCTGCAAGCAGCACCGGATCTAGTACCGTTTCCACTTTGCGTGAAAGTGACTCCGAAATAAACTTGGAAAGTGACTGTTCCCTACAACTTAAAGCTGAAAACTTTGATAACCTATCTATCAGTTCTTTCCGTTGCTCACTACTCAAATGCTTAATACTACCTAATGACCCCGCATAGGATACGAGCAATCTACCTTTTGCAGCAGGGAAATCGCCCAAGAACATCGGATCCAGACCATTGCATATAATAGGATTCCATATCTGGTCACTACCAAACACAAAAGCATCAAACTCATTTCCTACATCAGACCTATCCAAAGCACAAGGTTGAAGAGCACTATTTATAAAAGCATTGAAATATTTTTCACGGCGTTTCCTGATAGGATAAACCATAAATTCGCGCAACAACAACTTCATTCGCTGAGTAAAACCTCCGACAGAAACCCTTTTCAATGACATTGGTTTATATATATCAACCAAGTACTTAGGCCGATAGTCCACAACATAAGCCTCATGCCCTTGTGACCTCAAAAACTCCTGCAAACCATAAGCCTGCAACACTGCACCATAATTATGTACAGCGTGAAATGTAATGATACCAATTCTCATCTTCTTGTCAATAATCTTATTCCGGTCCTTGATTTCTGGACAAAACGTTTAAGGACGTACCTCCACCCCAAATCTCCATATCTTTTTGCAATATGAAGAAAACCATGCTTCTTATACCGGCATTCAAAATCAGCGCAATCTCTGTGCATAATAGACGGATGTTGCAGATTTGGTTGCAAACAATCCTCAATCTTTACAGGTACATAGTTTACAGAGCCCTTGATTACGCTGTATAAATCACGGCCTTTATTTGTATTGCAGAACACCAACGAAATACCTTTATCATCGGAATTTATTGTATTATCCGTTTTCTCCCAACCCCAGAAATCAGCTATAGTAATATCAGAGGGACGCTGCAGATTTGTGTAATGGCACTTTTCACATGACGGACGGAACATTATATGCTCATAGAACAGATACGTGTATGTATTTCTATGCACCTTGCCACTCTTAAATGTAAAAGATTCCCTATGCGCAGCCCACCCTAACTCCGTTTTATCACGGAAATCGACAGCTATGGCTGTATCATTATATTTTTTCTCGACATAGGCAAGATAATCACGCCAGATATTGGGCGCAGGTACACCATGACATACAATATCAACAAGATATAGATTCTCGCGCAGTTTCTTACCGACAAAAGATGCAAGACCTGCCACTTGACAAGGAGTACCGGAGAAAAGGACTTTAAGACCTGCTTTCAAGTCACTCTTCACCTGCCTAAAGACATCATTCATATCACTCTGGACGTACTTGCTGCCCTTGAACTCATTGCGTTCCTCTTTGGTGGTTGCGCGTTTATGGACAACCCGGAAATGCCCGGTATAACCGGCACCATAGACAACACCATCATTGTCAAGGACCCAATCACTTATTGCAATGAATGCAGCACCGCTACGGCTTGTCGCCACTTCATTCATGTCCTTGTGGCGCACACCATATGCAAGAGGTTCCTGGAGATTCAATGACTTGTCATAGTTCTCATTGAAAGCACAGACTTTCTCACACAGACCACAATCAACGCATTTCGAGACATCAACCACTGGATACTTAAACCCCATGGCATCGGGCTCCATGCTTATGGCATTATGGGCACAAATGCTGGCGCAGGCTGTACAGCCACAGCAATCGCGCCTATCTTGAATATTTATCATCACTATTTATATTTTCCCAACAACAAAGAACGGAAATGAGAAAAGTAATACTTTACCAACAATTTCTTTGGCAAGAATTCCAAGCGCATCAGAGTCGGCAAGATAGAGAATACAACAAATAAAGAACAGTTAAATATCTGGCTTCTTAGTTTGGTTTCACATATAAAATAAGGGAACAGTCTACTTAAGGACTGTTTTCTCTGCAACTCTTCATTATCGTTTGCCGGTAGATTCTCCATAAGTTGCTTCGTGTGATAGAAAAACATTTCTGTTGCCTTAATCTTATTCAATATTGCTTGCTTGGTATGCCTTTTTGAAGATATATTAATCTCTGAACATCTAAACGAAAACAACGTGTCTGCGCTATATGCCATACCATTCTTAGCCAACTCTATTACCGTAGCATCATCACTGAACCAACCTAACGGATAATTGGCAAAGCCACAACTTTTCAAAAGTTCCGCTCTATTAAAAAGATAAAAAGGGATACCACTGCCTACTTTGGTTGACACCCATGCCTCAATATACTGCAGCATCGACATATTCTCGGTCAAAGGCTTCTCGATGTATGTAACCTCGTTGCCCTCATTTATATATTGCACCCTTGGCCTGAATACATTAACATTAGGGTACTTGCAAACAAGTTCATCCATCTTCTCTAAATATAATGGAGAGTAGACATCGTCATCCGATGCAAGTATCACATATTCACCCTTTGCATACCCCAAGCAATGGTTCCATTGCGCAACAAGGTCTTTGCCACCGATATTCTTTTCATTCACATAATACCGGATACGAGAATCATTATAACCCTTCACAATAGAGTCCAAATCCTCGGGAGAGGCATCGTTGACTATAATAAGTTCAAAATCCTTGTGCGTTTGTGCAAGAATGCTATCTAATGCTTCCCTAAAGAAACGTGCCTTATATGCTGGCAATACAAAAGAATATTTCATTTTTTATATATCAGACTGTAAATAGGTATAACCAACGGTGCAAAAAAAGAGAAAAGCACATACTTGAATAACAATCCTCCTGAGTATACTCTACCAAACCGATACAGAGACCACTTAGCTTCAGTAAATGTTGATACCCATCTTTTCTTATCAATTCCAAACAATTCTGCTTTTGCTTGAAATTTCAATAAAGAAACAAAATGTTTATAAACCTCAAAGTCTCCATTTTCTTTAAAGAAATGTTCTATAGCTTGAACGCGTTCTATCTGACCAGAAATCCTATGTGGCAATGAGCTACGCGTTGTAGAAGAATCATTTTCTCTATTGTAATGATAAAATACTTTATTTATTATTCTAGAAGTTGGGGTTAGACGTCTCACCTTCACTGCCAATTCCACATCTTCCCACATATTAGCACCTATATCTGCTCGTAAATTATTCTTCTTAAAAACAGAATTAGATATCAATCTATTACACATTGAAAGATGTACCACATCAATTGGTGCCAAACAATCATACATCAACTTATGATCATCATAATTATTATTATAGCAAAGCACTTTATTCTCATTGGAAGAATCTAACACCATATCACAATATACAGCATCAACGGAACTATTTTCTGCTATGTCCAGCATCTCCTTATACATCTCGGCTTCTATCCAATCATCAGAATCAACAAATGCGATCCATTCACCTTTTGCATTATCCAATCCCATATTACGCGCCGTACTTGCTCCACCATTCTCTTTGTGGAACACACGAACACGGTTATCTTTTGCAGCATATTCATCGCATATTATACCGGAATTATCTTTTGAGCCATCATTTATTAGCAATAACTCAAAATCGGTAAATGTCTGCGCAAGAATACTATCTATACAACGATGCAAATACTTCTCAACGTTATACACAGGAACTATTACTGATATCTTAGGATTTGTCATCTAAATGTTATTTTGATTAATAAAGAATGGATTTGCAGACCCATATACTGCATTAGCGCTCAAGCAAGAACGATAATGAGGCCATTAGATTTCAATAAATATATTCTTTTACAGACCTTTTTACCCCACTATGTGGGAAGCGGTAGATTATCTCAAGCTTGCGAACTAACTATCAACGCCCGAGGCCTGAAAAGGAGGAAGTCAAGGTTCTCACAGTGGACTCTGCCAAAAATTTTGAGAGATGTCTCACTACGTTCAATATTAGAATAAGTGTTCTGAGAATATCCTTATATATCCAAGAATTATATAAAATTTACAATCCCCGATAGACAAAATCAAATTCCCTTAATATTAGTTCTTCCATTTTTAGACACCTATATTTGTAATAAATTCTTTCCAAAACTCATTGTAACCATGTTTCAAAAATCCATGACAACCAAATGGAAGCCTATTACCACATAGCTCATAAAAATATTTTGGAGAGAACTCTAAAGAGAACTCAGCGGCCTCTTCAACTAATGGCATGAAAGGATGAAAAACTTCTTTTGTAGATATCTTTCCGAAAAGATTACTTATGAGCCAATCTTCATTAATTTCATCACTTCTATTATTAACCCACCACGAAACCGTATTATGAACACCTAATGATTTTAAGAAACTTTTCATAAAACCCTTAAAGCCATTCTTAAAATCCAAGTAGCAAGACAACGGATATCTATAAGACAACAATTTAATGTGAAACGAGATACGCCTCAGGCTAAAGCCACCATTTCCAACCACCCATTTTTCCGGTCCAAAGGCTGGTGGATATGGAGCACCGATATAATCATATCCCTTATTACACCAGTCTTCCAATTCGTCACGGAAAACCCAAGCATCCAATTGGTATATAAGCATAAAATCATAATAAGAAACACGCTTATAAAAGTCTACGTTCAAACATAGTTTATTATATCCTTTAACTGAAGAGAAATAACTTTTGTCAAAGAACTCAACTCTAAAGTTCTTATTGCACTTTGTAGCCTCTTCTACATAAATGGATAAGTCAAGTTCTTTATATGTATAAATAATAAAATCGTAACGGACAAGTACTTTCAGAGCCTGCTTGAATGACGCTTTTTCCCAACTATTAGGATTTTTTTTATATACAGGGATGACTATGCAAGCTTTATTCATATTATGCTAATTTTTTAATAAAGTCTCTAATTACTCTTAAAGGATACAGCAGTAGATATCCTAATCTATAATCCATGGAGGATTTCAGTTTATTAACCGCAGAATCATATTTTTTAAAGCTATAGTCTTCAGGATTAAGACCTCTTCTCATACAAGCTTCATGATAAACCATCAGATTCCAATACATACATTTATAGCTATATTGAGAACTTAAACTGCCAGACTTCATCCTATACTTATAAGTCAAATCATCGAGTACATGCCATTTACCCACCTCCTCAAGAAGCAGGCAAAGTTCTTGGTCATCACCTATCTTATTGTTCTTGTTAAGGCCTTTTGTCTGCTTGTACTTCGACATCTTGAAAGAGATAAAAGGCCAAGGGGCATACTGCATATATGTGAGATAACTCTCACCCTCCGGTATTCTCAAATAGCCGGACTCTCTTTGGATGTTCATATTCTCATCGCAGACATAGTATCTTGAGGATATAATTGAGATATCATCATCCAATGAATGTGCATTTACCATTAACGAAAGTGCATTGGGAAGGATTGTGTCATCAGGATCAAGGAAACCACACAATTCACCTTTTGCATACTCCAAGCAACGCCATTTGGTATACGTTACACCTTTATTCTCCTCATTATAGTATATGTGTATACGTGAATCACCAGCATACAGTGCATACACATCCTTGGAATTATCTGTTGACGCATCATCAACAATTATTATCTCCCAATTCGTGTAATCCTGTGCGAATACACTATCAAGAGTCTCTTTTATATAATTGCCATTATTATAATTGGCTATGAGTACAGAAAATAACGGTTTGTGCATAATGTAAGTTTTTCTTGTTATGCGTGCTTAATATTGTACAAACAGCATTAGTGCTCAAGCTGATTATAAGGGTAAAGGGATTAGGGGATGAAGGGATTAAGGGGTGAAAGGTGAAGGCTGCGGGTAAGCAAGTAAGAGCCAAGCTTGCTTGAGCTCTTGCAACGAGCGTGAGCAGGCTCAAGCCCATTGGGCTTAACGTTTAACGATACCCTCTCCGCTTCGTTAAACGTTATCATACTTCAAGGGACGTTAATATGAGATGTGATCAATCTATATAGGCACTCATTGCTATTAAGCATGAGTGCCCATTATAATATTATCAGCATCTGAACTCTATTATCCTATCAAATGGAAGAAAAGCTAATATCGTTTTGTCAAGACTGTTTGTTAGGATTAAATTCATCTACAGACTCAGGGTTTATTCCTTTTTGTTCGAAATATTTGTCACGTATTAACACACCAATCATTCCACCATAGTATCCCAAAGGTTTTCCCGCATTATATGCAAACATCTTTATGGTATTCAAGTCTGTCTCTGTAAAAAGTTTATCAAGCGAAACTGTTGATGTCTCTATACAGAATTGCTGAATGTCGTAAGCATTCTTTGACTGCACACATTCGTCAACATAATTGAAGATATTATCCCAATTATTAGCAATAATCTTTTCTATTTGCATTTCCTCTGCTATACGTTTACCCTTCTCTGTTAAACTTATGGGACTATGAGATTGCACCAAACTTCCTGTAGAATTTGTATTAAGCAAGTTTAATTGTGTTTTGATATATGATATATCAGAAGATAATGTATCAACCTTACTCTCTAATTTATCAAGACCCTTTTCCTTCATACTCCATGATGTTGTAAATTTTGTAATCTTATAAATAACCCAACCTATCAGAATCAGGACAAAAACAACAAAGCCGAAAGACCCGGCGCTACTGCCAAGAATTTCCTTAATAAGTTCAAACCAATTCATATTAAACAGATTTATAACAAGTAACAATTAAAAAGGTTGTATACAAAAATACGCTACAATAAATATAGTAACAAACGAGCGATAAATATCAAGCCAGCCTGAATATTTTTCACAGTGCAACGCGAAATTTGCGTTGCTTCTAACAACGGAAGATTTAGCTCCCCCAAAGAGAACTTTCCGCTCAAAAAGAATATATTTATTGTTTACCCCAAAAATAATAAATTAAAAGATAATCTAACGGCATAATTACAACATTTTCTCTTTTTTCACATTATTTAATTTATGTATAAAAAGTATAACAAAATCTATGATATCATTCAATGTATCGTTCAACTTAGTCACTTTTTCTTCATCTGTGACCAAGTTAAGTGATAGAGAAGGTTTCACAAGAACCTCAAAAGCTGTAATTTTATCTACGTTGAACGCGCTTTAGCTCGTTGCAGGAACTCAAGCAAGCTTGGCTATTATTGACTTCGTTGATTTCTCGTTCGCTCGCTCCTCGTTTATCGTTAATCTTTTCCACCCTCTCCGCAACATCGTTGCTCGTCTCCCTAAAACAGGGAGACAATAACTTTTGTATTGCTCCCCTGGCATAACCCCTCAGTCGGTAAACCGACAGGGCCCTTTGGGACTCCTTTGGGTACCTAAAGGTACCGACGTCGCAAGGTT
>JAZUMZ010000272.1:0-5379 GCA_045603885.1 Bacteroidaceae bacterium
AGGTCATTCGACAACTTCATTGTAAATCTGTTGGGCGCCATATCGGCATATTGTTTCTTTCCAAAGAAACCATGTATCTGTGTGGAAAGAGCTGTAGATAATCAACTTACACTATTTTAAAATTCGTCGAACTCACGTTATATTAGTGACGAACTGCTTCAACTCAGCATTACGTAGTTTCTTGTTCAATGGAATGCACAAATCCTTGTTGGCAGATACCTGGCCAGTTTCAATAAACAGTTTGACAACGTCGCATACTTTTTCTACATCTTCTACAGGAGTACCAGCAAGTGAGAATACAAGCATAGTGTACTCTTCTGTATTGGTCAGTCGCCTCTTTCGTTCTTCTTCCTGACATCGCTTGATTTCTGCTTCAAGGTTGAGCAGATGATCCCGTCTTTTCAGCACGTCCGATACATTTGCAGACAGAATATTGATTTCACGCATCCGTTTCTCGTTTTCGAGCATTAGGTTCCGTTTAATCTCTGCAACCTGTTGGTCAACCAATGTCTGTACAACCGCAGGAATTCGCTCTTGAAGAACTGTCAAAATAGCATTTGTATCAGTTTGTGGAATTTGTTTCACCGCTTCCATGATAGCCTCAAATTTGGCATCAGGAAGGGAACCCTCCTGCGAATTGGCACGAAACCTTTTCATCTCATCGTCCAAAGAGACTAACATCCCAGTCTTCTCATCTATCTCTGTCTGATAGAAGGATGTGTAGTACAAGACAACAATCTTATAGAGAACAACCACAGCCGCTGCACCATAGAAATACGGAATATAAGAAGATCAGTCAAACTGGGCTTTGTTGAGATTAGCAAAAGCACCAATGAAGACCATTGCCAGGACAGCAGCTATTGTCAATGCTGCAATAATCCAAACTATCTTCTCTATTATTTTGAAAAACTTTACCATAACTTATGCGCTATACAAGAATGATTATAAATCCAGACTGTTCTCTTTGAGTAAGAAGTCGAAAAGACCGATTGTGAGTATTCCCTCCTCGTTTCGACGAGGCATAATGTGGTCTTTCACAATGATCACCTTCTTGAAAGAATCATTGATGTTTGTAAGTGGGCGAGACTCCTGTATCTCTTTCTCCCTATCAGGGATGGACAAAGCCGACTGTACATAATACTTCTTACTGCCGAGGCTCGCAATAAAGTCCACTTCAAGTTGAATACGAACCCACTTGCCATCCTTGTCCTGCTTCTTTATTTCAACCATTCCGACATCAACACTGTAACCACGTACAAGTAATTCATTGTAGATGATATTCTCCATGATGTGCGTTTCCTCTTGTTGACGCATATCTAAGATGGCATTTCTCAAACCTATATCAGAGAAATAGTATTTGGATAGTGTGTTGATGTATTTCTTACCTTTTATATCGTAACGTATAGCTTTGTTCAGCAGGAACGATTCGGACAGGAAGGTGAGGTAATTGGAAATCGTCTGACTGCCTATGCTTACATTCTTAACACTTTTGAAAGTATTCGACAATTTAGTCGGATTGCATGGAGCACCTATAGATGATGCCAAAATAAGCACCAACTCACGGAGTTCATTATCATTCTTGATTTTGTGTCTCTCAATAATGTCTGCCAAATAGACAGTTTCAAACAAGTCCTTCAGATAGTTGATTTTCTTTTCTTCGGTCTCAAAAGACTGTATAAGTGGCAAACCTCCATAGGTGTAATATTCACGCCATGCATCTAATTTGTCACCGCCTTTGGCAGAATAAAACTCTGCGAATGAGAGTGGATTTATATGGATGGTCTCTCCTCGACCACGAAACTCCGTTGGAATATCTGATGACAGGAAGTGAGAGTTGCTGCCTGTTACGTAAGTGTCGGCATTCTCAATATGCCGGAAACTATTCAGTACATCAACAAATTCATCCATCAACTGAACTTCGTCTATAATGATGTAGTATAGCTCCTTGTCCTTGATTTTGTCATGAACATAATGGAGCATCGTGTCTGGATTTCTCAGCTCTTTGTTCATGCGGTCTTCAAGGTCAATGCGGATGATGTGGTCATCAGCCACCCCATTATCTAATAAATAGTGATAGAACAAGACGTTCAGCAGATACGACTTGCCACATCTGCGGATTCCTGTTACCACTTTGATAAAGCCATTCTGACGGCTTTCTATCAACTGCTTTAGATACCTGTCTCTTTTTATCTCCATCATTTGCATTATATTTTTGCCAGTATTGGCAACTTTTTACAGTGCAAAGGTAATGATTTAAATCCTATTGCACAAGGTCTACATTAAAAATCTGCCAATTATGGCGATTTTTTAATAAACCAGCGCAAATTTTGGCTTGCTATCACATATGTAAGATTGTGCTATAAGTCCAAAAATAATTGAGTTATAGCTCAATTTTGCCATGCACCTAATCCTTTATAACCCATATACCTTCTTATTCGACCACCTTCACGAGAAAGAATACTCATCTTCTTTATTTAAGCCAAATCACCTTCTATTGTTCTATCTGTCATTTTAACCTTTTCCGACATCTTTTCCGACATTGCATTTGCAAAAAGTGCTGAATTCTCAGCAATAAAAATCCAATATAATCCTCTGACGTTCTGACATTTCTTTTACGACATCCTTTACAACATCTTTTACGAAATGGCCTTTGCGGATAAGAATGGATTAGCAATAATCAATTCAAGGATAATCCTCTGACGTTCTGATATTTCTTTTACGCCACCTTTTACGCCACTTTTACGCCATCTTTTGGGTCATTTGCCTTTTTAAGAGCGTATTCCCCATATTATTTGTATTACTCATATTGATATAATCTGAGCTATAAGTCTAAAAAACATGAATTATAGCCCAATATAATGCTCGTATCATCATGATATAAGACTTGAATTGACTTGGAGCTATTTCTATGACGCTTCTCCTTCAGCTCGTCAAAGTACTTGATGAAGTCACACTTTGCTCTTTCGTTTTGAGCTGCTTGTTCAGCCTCACTATCTGTGTACAATGACTGATTATCGTATTCGTGCTGTCGAAGGTCACGAACCTTATCGGCAAAGATACATGCCTCCTGGTCCTTTTGTGAACGGCACAGGATGATTCCATTGGCATCACGCTTGGGGCGATAGTAGGCTTTACCATCGGCCAAAGTCCTTCCGGAACTATTCTTATCAAAGATAGGAGTAGTTATAAACCGCCCAAGTGGTTCATGTTTGCGAAGAGGCTTATCCTTGCCTGGCTCAAAAACAGGAAAACTTTCAATGAGCAATGACCACTGCTCTTTGTATTCGGATTTGCGGAGTATTACCTTGAATGCCGTGCGCTTCATTGGAGTCTTCATAACTTGATAGATTTATAAAGTTTGTCGATTTCTGATTTTGGAGCGTAAACATAGTTACCTATCTGTCGGGTAGGGATGGAGAACTTGCGGATATGTGCCCATACAGACGAATCGTGAATTCTATACTTCTTTGAGATTTCTCCGATAGTATAGCAATTCTCTGGTTCCATATTATAGGTCTTAGGAATGGGCTTTTGAGCGGCCTTTCTTACCTTTTTTCTTCTTGGATAACGCTGTTCAAGGTCTGAACGGTTCAATCTTAGTTGTTTTGTGCCAAGATTGACAGCAGGAATCTTGCCTTTACGAATCTCGCGATACAAGGTGTCTCGTTCAACGCAATAAACGGCAACGGCCTCCTGAACAGAAAGGAACTCTCTGATGTCTGGAATTACCTTAGCCAGCTGTTCATACTTTGCTTCTTTTGCCTCTCTGTCCTTTTTCCTCTTGTAGGCAACATCTGAGCAGTGTTTAGAACAATACACAGAATCGATGGTGCGTATCTGGAATACTGCACCACAGTTAGGACATTTCCTTCGAATCTCGTATTTTGCCTGAGCCATAAATGTTATATATAATAAGGTGTTACTGCTGTTTGTTGAATATCACCGACCAAAGTGTCGCGTTAACGATTTGGTGCAAATTTACGGTAAAAATCCGAAAATCGGCAGAAAGTTACAAAGTTTAACTAAAAGTAAAATCCCGCATAACTACTTTAGTTATACGGGATTTCTATAATTGCTTGTTATTTGCTTATCAAACTTACTTCACCTCCTCAAAAGAGACATCCTCAATGTCGTCGTCTTTCTTGGTGCTGCCTCCGGCTTGTGAACCTCCTGGCTGAGCGCCTCCGTTGAATCCGGCACCTGCGAAGGGGTCTGCACCGGGCTGTCCGGCACCAGGCTGTGCACCCTGAGCTGCCTGAGCTGCTTTGTACATCTCCTCGCCGGCCTTGCTCATCTCGGCCATGGCTGCGTCGATAGCGGCGATGTCACCGGCCTTGTGGGCTGCTTTCAGCTTGTCGAGAGACTCCTGAATCTTGTTCTTCGTGTCGGCGGGCAGTTTGTCGCCATTCTCCTTCAGCATGTTCTCTGTCTGGAAAATCATAGAGTCGGCCTGGTTCATCTTCTCGATGCGCTCGCGCTCCTTGTTGTCGGCCTCGGCATTTGCCTTTGCCTCCTCCTTCATGCGCTCAACCTCCTCTTTGCTGAGGTTGCTGGAAGCCTCTATACGTATTGCCTGCTCCTTGCCTGTGGCCTTATCTTTTGCTGACACGTTGAGAATACCGTTCTTGTCGATATCGAATGTCACCTCAATCTGAGGAATACCACGTGGCGCGGGTGTGATGCCTGTGAGGTTGAACTGGCCGATGGTCTTGTTCTGTGCAGCCATAGGACGCTCTCCCTGGAGCACATGTATGGTCACTTCTGTCTGGTTGTCGGCTGCTGTTGAGAACACCTGGCTCTGCTTTGCAGGAATGGTGGTGTTTGCCTCGATAAGCTTGGTCATCACACCTCCGAGTGTCTCGATACCTACTGAAAGCGGTGTCACGTCGAGCAGCACGATGTCGCCCAGACCGGCATCCTCGTTGATGATTGCTCCCTGAATGGCTGCACCCACGGCCACAACCTCGTCGGGATTCACGCCCTTGGAAGGAGTCTTTCCGAAATACTGCTCAACGAGCTGCTGTACGGCAGGGATTCGGCTTGATCCGCCAACGAGGATAACCTCGTCGATGTCGGACGTGCTGATACCTGCGTCGCGTATCGCGTTTTTGCAAGGCTCAAGGCATGCCTGTATCAGGTTTTGAGCGAGAGCCTCAAACTTAGCGCGTGTCAGGGTCTTCACAAGGTGCTTTGGCACACCTCCTGCCACGGTGATGTAAGGCAGGTTTATTTCCGTAGAAACACTTGACGAAAGCTCTATCTTGGCTTTCACAGCAGCCTCCTTCAGACGCTGCAGTGCCATAGGGTCGAGTTTCAGGTCAACACCTTCCTCACTCTTGAACTCGTCAGCAAGCCAGTCGATAATCACCTGGTCGAAGT
>JAZUMZ010000273.1:0-5925 GCA_045603885.1 Bacteroidaceae bacterium
ATAATTTGCAAAGGTAGTAAATTTTCTTTAATTTTGCATAAAATATGAACAATTAGATAATGACCTTTGACTACGATATATTGGTAATTGGAGGCGGTCATGCCGGTTGTGAGGCGGCTGCCGCTTCTGCCAACATGGGGTTGCGAACGTGTCTGATGACGATGGATATGAACAAAATCGCTCAGATGAGTTGCAATCCTGCAGTGGGTGGCATAGCAAAAGGTCAGATTGTGCGTGAGATTGACGCCATGGGAGGTCAGATGGGAATCGTGACTGACCGCTGTTCCCTCCAGTTCCGGATGCTGAACAGGTCGAAAGGACCTGCGATGTGGAGCCCTCGGGCACAGTGCGACCGGGGTAAATATATCTGGGAGTGGCGCTCAGTGCTTGACTCCACCGACAACCTGCATATTTGGCAGGATATGGCTGTGGAGCTGCTCGTGGGCGACGGTCGTGTGGCAGGCGTACGCACACAGCTCGGAGCCGAGTTTCACGCTCGGGCGGTGGTCATCACGGCAGGCACGTTCCTCAACGGCCTTATGCATATAGGTCGTGTGAAATTCCCCGGAGGACGTATTGCAGAGCCGTCGGCTACAGGGTTGACAGAGTCAATTGTGCGTCAAGGTATCAGATTCGGACGAATGAAGACCGGCACACCGGTGAGGATAGACAAACGGAGTGTGGATTTCTCGATGATGGAGCGTCAGGACGGCGACAGCCAATATGGTTGCTTCTCGTTTATGGGGGAGCGAAAGCCGCTCAGCCAACTTCCTTGCTGGATTGTATATACCAACGAGAAGGTACATGACAAGCTCAGAACCGGATTTGACGACTCTCCGTTGTTCAACGGACAGATTCAGAGTGTGGGACCACGCTATTGTCCAAGCATTGAGACTAAGCTTCACACCTTTCCCGACCGCACACAGCACATGCTCTTCCTTGAGCCTGAGGGGGAGGATTCCAACGAGATGTACCTCAACGGCTTCAGTTCCTCACTGCCTATGGATGTGCAGATAGAGGCACTGAGAGAAATCCCGGCTTTCCGTAACCTGGAGGTTTACCGTCCGGGCTATGCCATTGAGTATGACTATTTTGACCCCACCCAACTTCGCCACACGCTGGAGTCCAAGATTGTCGGCGGTTTGTTCTTTGCCGGGCAGGTGAACGGTACCACAGGTTACGAGGAGGCGGCGGGTCAGGGGCTGATGGCCGGCATCAATGCGGCATTGCAGGTGAGGGGAGACGAGCCTCTTGTCTTGAAGCGTGACGAGGCATATATAGGAGTGTTGATTGATGACTTGGTGACAAAGGGAGTTGATGAGCCTTACCGCATGTTCACGTCAAGAGCCGAATACCGCATACTGCTACGGCAGGATGATGCAGATATGAGATTGACCGAAAAGGGCTATCGTATTGGTCTTGCCACGGAGGAGAGATATCAGCGAATGCTCGACAAGAAATCACGTATAGACCAGATTATCAGCTTTGCCGACCAATTCTCTCTGAAACCATTACTCATCAACGACGCATTGCCTCAGATAGGAACCACACCTTTGCAGCATGGCTGCAAGCTGACGGAGTTGCTGGGGCGGCCACAGGTGACCATTCACAACATCCTGCCTCACATCCAGCCTTTCCAGACTGCCGTCGACCGAATCTGCGCGGACTGCACACTGCTGCGACGCGAGGAAATTCTGGAGGCCACCGAGGTGAGGATAAAGTATAAGGGCTATATAGAGCGCGAGCGTCAGATGGCTGAGAAGATGGTGAGGTTGGAGAATATCCGAATTAAAGGACGCTTCGACTATATGAGCATGAACCAGATAACCATTGAGGCCCGTCAGAAGCTGACCGCTATAGATCCTGAGACTTTGGCCCAGGCCAGTAGGATTCCGGGAGTAAGTCCCAGCGATGTCAATGTGTTGCTCGTGCTTATGGGAAGATGAGAAAGATGAATGAAAAGTGAAGAGTTGAGTTTCGAAACATCGAAATAACGTAATATCGAAAAAACGTCATAACGAAATATTGAATAAAGAAAAATAAAAAGTAAATAGAAAATATGAATAATGAGTATTTGATGAAAAATCTTCGTTCGATAGAAGATTTTCCAATTCCAGGAGTGAATTTCCGTGATGTGACCACCTTGTTCAAGAACGCCAAATGCATAGAGATCATGGACGACGAGCTCTATGAGCTTTATAAGGACAAAGGCATCACAAAAGTAGTGGGTATTGAGTCACGAGGTTTCGTGATGGGTGCTATCCTCGCCCGCCGCCTGAATGCCGGACTGGTTATGTGCCGCAAGCCAGGCAAGCTGCCCGCTGAGACAGTTCAGCAGGAGTTCACCAAAGAATATGGCACAGATGTCATTGAGATCCACAAGGACGCGATCACCGAGGATGACGTGGTTCTCATCCACGACGACCTGCTTGCCACCGGTGGTACGATTAAGGCCGCATGGGAGCTGGTGAAGAAGTTCAACCCCAAGAAATGCTATATGAACTTCATCATCGAGATCCGCGACGAGGGACTGTTCGGCCGTGAGAATATCGGTGACGGAATCGAGGTCACCTCCCTCATCTGTGTCTAACTGGCTGCCCTTTCCTCTTCAGAGGTTTCAGTTCTTACTGACTTCGTCGATTTTGATAATTTGAAAATTCGATGAGGTTATTGTTTTTCGTGTCCACCGGAAGCGAGCAGTACAAAAACACTACACATTATAAAAATTCCCTCAAAAAATGGCAAAATCTTTGGGCGTTCGCACAAAAAAATGTAACTTTGCGGTTGAAACTCGCCGGAAAAAAAATGTAACACTTTAACTTAACAGACTATGTATCAGCGAAAAATAGAATTAAGGCTGATAAAAAAACAACGATATGAAAAAAATTCTAATGATGGCTGCAGTTGCCATGGTGGCTGCTATGAGTGCGCAGGCGCAGAAGGTTCTGATAGTAGATAACGATGGCAACGCCATCCCCTTGGTGAGCGTGCTTAACGAGGACGGCACCTTAATAGGCATCACTGACTTCGAAGGTGTGCTGGCCGACGTTAGGGGTGCCAGGAAGGTGGCCTTGACCCATGTGGCCTACAAGCCTCAACTTGTCGCGGTTGACTCGCTTCAGGACGGACGTGTCACGATGGAGGATTTGGACTACGGTCTCACCGAGGTGGTGGTCAAGCCCAAGCCCTACCTCTACATGGAATACTACTATCGCGTCTTCAGTTACATCGACGACTCGCTGCGTGTCTATACGGCTGGTATCTTGCCCGTGGCTCATGATATTAAGAATAAATACAATGGCAAGGTGTACGGATACTGGGCATTCGGAGGAGCTGCAAACAAAGCCCTCACCTGGAACACTCAGGTCATGGAGGATTATGCGCAACAGAGGGCGGAAGATGCAGCATGGCCTGTTCAGAGATGGGTTCCCAACCATGCTAAGTACGCGACGAGCATCGAGCCGAAAGATAAAAACAATTTTGTCATCAAGAACCCAGAGGAGGTGGTGGGTCACATCGTATATTCCGACGGATTGTCTTATACCACTCTCGACGTTGACCGCATGAGAATCTATGGCGAACGGACAAATGGCAATGCAAAGGCTGCGAAAATCATGGCGGACCGGGAGTACACCTATCGCTACACGGAGGTGTTCCGCCTTGATGAGGAGGGGCAGGTGCTGCCCGAAAACTTCGTGATGGAACAGGTCCAGCTGGAATACAACAAGAAGGATGGCAGCAGGAAAAACACTGTTGTCTATCTTTATGCCACCGACAAGGGCTATATGGACAAGGACGAGGTGAAGGCACTCGGCAAGGAAATCAATAAAGGCCGCAAAGGTGATATGAGCCTCGACGAATTGGCGGAATACGAACGCGCCCACAACATTCCAGCCCTCTCACCCGAACAGCAGAAAGCCATCCAGACACTGAAAAAGCAGACCGGTAAGAAGAAATAACTCTTTTAGTTCTTATTGGTAATGCCTATGAAGAATTCTATTTCACACTGATGCATAAGACCTGCAGTGGTACACATTTTTAGCGGACTGCAATAGTTTGAATGCATGTTTATGTCAACACCCAGCTGTATTTCTTCACCCATCTCCAGACAGTGACGCGAGAGAGTCCTGTTAAGTTCTGAATTTCTGGTTTTGACATTCCAATGCGTATGAGATAGCACACCTGCATCTGCTGCTCTGTGAAATTCTTCAGCTCATTCACAATCTTATCCTTAAAATCCGGGTATATTTCATCGACAGCTTTGTAAAGTTCTCTCCATTCTGCTGACTTCATTTCCTTCTTCCCGGCCGCAGCCTGTCTGACTAATGCAATTACATCTCGTGCTTTCCCCTCAAACTCTGTTTGTTGGATAAGCCGGATAAAAAGATTATTGCGTTCCAGGTTCTCTGAAAGCTTCTGTTTGTTCAGCTCCACTTCTTGAATTTTCCTTTTTAGTTCTGATTGAACTGCCAGCAGTTCTGCTTTCACTTCGTCTGTTTCTTTAGTCGTCTGTTCCCGTTCTTCTCGCATCAACCTCAGTTCCCTGCTTTTCTTGTCTATTTCTTCCATCAATGTCTTTTGCTCAGCCTTGATTGCATCTCGCTCTTTTGTCAGTTTGACCAAGTTTCTCAAATAGCGGTTTTTTCTTATGACAATGACAACAACGGATAATAATACAATTAATATTATTACACTTATAAGTGTAACTATTAACAGACGTTGTCTTTTAGATTTTTCCACCATCTTTATTTCAGCATTCTTATCAAGGTGATATTGGTACTGGTTGTTAATACTTGCCATTATTTCCTGTCGTTTGCCAAAATCAAGAGTATCATTGGCTCTTATAAAAATGTCCGCATATTTTATGGCTTTCATGTCATCACCTCTTTTCTTGTATATATAAAACAACTCCTTTGATGCGTCAGACATAGATAAAAAGTCGGATTTTTTAAGTGCTTCTTTCTCAAAATATTTTATTGCGGAGTCGTTCTCATTTATGAGAACATAGTATGCCCCCAAATTCAAATTCTTAATTTCTATTGGATTAGGATCTGCCTCTTCTTTAACCAAATCATAGCATTTTTCAGCCATTTCCCTGTCACCGATATAAGAATAGGCGTAAAGAAGATAGTACAATGTTTCTGTATATTCTTTATTTTTCTTGTCATTTGATAAGCAATTATAAGCTTTATCATACCATTTCTTTGCCTCAGAAATACTATCGGTGTGAAGATACGATATACCTAAGTGTATTAAATCCGAGATACCTGTTTGATTAAGAGTTTCAGACAATTCATATTCCAATTTGGCATATCGAAGAGCATTATTATAATCCAGTGTTTTAAGGTGAATATGACTTATATTCGAATATGTGTTCCTTAAAATTAGTGAGTCGCACCTATTTCCCAGATTTTTAGCACAAACAAGGGCATTATGGAAATGTTCAAGTGCTCGAGGCGCGTCGTTAAGGTCGCGGTAAACGCTTCCAGCATAATAAAAGGTTTCTTGTTTGTCTAACTCACTTCCATTTTTCTCAAAATAGTCTAAAAGATGCTTGATTGTTATATCTGATGTTGGAGAGTCATATGCTTTGTCGTGTAACCGTACATTCAGCAAATCATATTTCATCTGTACATATTCGGACTCCTTTCGGACATCTGCGCTAATCGAGTCCATCATGGTTAATGCCTCCTTGGGATTTATGTCACCAACCTCTTTAATCCTGTTTAACTTATCTATGATTTCATTATTTCTATTGCACCCTTGAATAAGAATCACTAAGAAAACAAACAATGATTGCGATATTTTTTTCATGACTACTTGAATTTTTGCAAAGTTAGATATTATTTCTAAAGCAAACAAATTATTTACGTTTCATCAAGTTTCCAGACCATAAGATTGATTGTTTCCGTATTATAACTCACA
>JAZUMZ010000274.1:0-21188 GCA_045603885.1 Bacteroidaceae bacterium
TGTAGCTAAGTGTTGTCTTCCTAAGACCGCTTGGCCTTCCGACTTTTCTTATTGTAGTAATCGACAGTTGCCCTTCAGTGTTTATGATTACGGATGTGGGTTCCACCGGAAGGTTTTGGTTCACTGTCTTTCCGCTTTTCAGGTCGCTCACGGAAATCATGTTTTGGGAAGGAAAGCCGTCTGCGTCCAGGAACAGAGTGTCAGACGGGACACCGTTGAATATCAGGGAGTCGTTGACCGACACGGCAAAGGAGTCAGACGCTTCTGAGGCAAAACGTATGTTGTACAGGTTTTTGATCACGCGCTTGTCTTCATGGTTTTGGAATGAGTAATAGAGCATTCCGAAAACCATGGCGAGCAAGAGGATCGCGAAAACCGCCATGCCGCCCATCATGTGGCGGTTGAATTTTGTTGCTTTGGAAACTTGCATTAGTTTGTCTGTTTTTGTGGATTATTCCGAAACAGGCTCTGAAGAAGAGGCAGGTGTCAGTATTCTGCGATATGCGTCGGGGGTTCCCAGAAGCTCCGTGGCTTTCAGAAGGTCGGGGTCTTTCTTCAGGGTCTCCTGTATCGTACCAGCCTGATAGTAGTAGCGCCTCACCACTTCCACTGCCATAAGTTGCATTATGTCATCTTTGTAGGTGTCCATCTCGCGCTCCATGTTGTGTACCAACTTTTTCTCCAAAGCTTCAAACTCTTCTTTTGCGTCGTCGTAATAACCTTCGAACTGTGCCGTCTTCTTTAAGTCTGCAAGACGTTTCTCCGACAGACGGTCATATTTGAAGTTCTGTTCACGTGCGAATTGCTTGAATTCATCAAAATCATTATCCGTGATTGAGAAGTCCTGAATGGAGGGCAGAGTGGGGTGGCTGGCCTGGTAGCGGGTGCCCCAGTCGGTAAGCACGTCACTTGTGGAGAGGTAGAACACGATGTTAGACATCGTGTCGCGCTTCACTTCCACGTCTGGCTTGATGCCGTTGCCGTCGAGCACAACCCGTCCGGCGTCGGTATGAAATACTGTGGCGAGACTGTCGGGAACTTTACCGTCGCCTTTTCCCTCGCGCTTACGTTTATAGTCAATGGCCTGGATGCACCGGCCGCTGACGATGTAATATTTGGCGGTGGTCAGTTTCAGGTTGGTATTGTAAGGTAGGTCGCGGGGCGACTGAACCAGACCTTTGCCGTAGGTGCGGGCACCGACAATCACGGCACGGTCTAAGTCTTGAAGAGAGCCGGACAGAATCTCAGATGCCGATGCTGTGCCGTTGTTGACCAATATACACAGAGGTATGTTAAGGTCGAGGGGGTCACTTGTGGTTTTGTAGGTAGAGAAACTACCGCTTGTCTTGCCTTTGGTCTCAACTATGGTTCGTCCTTTGGGGGAGAAGAGGTTCACAATCTTCACCGCTTCGTTAAGTAGGCCGCCACCATTGCCGCGCAGGTCGATGATGAGTGACTCAGCACCCTTGTCCTTAAGTGAGATAATAGCCTTGCGCATGTCCGACGAGCAGTTCTCGGTGAACTGGCTGAGGTTGATATATCCTATTTTCTGAGCATCAACACCGGGAGAGACAACATTGGACGTGAGAAGTCCATAATAGGGGATTGCGGGGGTTTTTATGCTCTTGCGCGTGATTTTAAACTCGAGCGGCTGCTCCTCTCCGTTGCGCCTGACCTTCAGCAGGAAGGTGGTGCCAGGCTCACCTCTAAGCATGTCGCTCACATCGCTCACACTCTTGCCTTTCAGTTCAGTGTTGTCTATCTTCAGCAGCACATCTCCGCTATGGAGTCCCACCTCGGCTGCCGGCATCCCTTCATAAGGCTCGGATATGATGACGGAGGAATCGTTGCGCATACGTATTACGCTGCCTATACCTCCGTATTTCCCGGTTGTAAGCATTTTAAGGTCTTCTATATCTTCCTCGGGATAATATTCAGTGTAGGGGTCGAGTGACCCGAGCATTGCGTCGAGCGCCAGTGTGATGAGTTTGTCGGCGTCAAGCGTGTCAACATAGTATTTGTCAAGATTCTGATACAGGGTGTTGAATATCTCCAGGTTTTTAGTCACCTGAAAGTCGTGGTCCTGCTTTTTCTTTGGTTTCTGTCCCATAGTGGGCAGAGAAATAAGCAGGCATACAATTGCACATATTATTCTTGTCATTGCTTAATGGTGTTTTGTCCTATCTTTGTTAATTAAAAGGCTGTCATGTCCTAATATCCATGCAAAGTTATGGTTTTTTGTTTCATTATGCAATAAAAACAACTGAAAAAATAAAAATGATTTCCGTTTTACCGTTTTGAGTTTTGGCATTTAACTTAAAAGCACTAACTTTGCTGCGACAATAATGATAAACAACAGTTATGACTTCATTATATTTATTTAGGCACGGAGAGACAGAGGAGAACGCCAGGCATGTTTTGCAGGGGCTTATGCCAGGTCATCTGTCAGAGCTCGGCATACGTCAGACTAAGGATGCAGCTGACACGGTGAGAGCATTGGACGTGGATGTGGTTTTGTGCAGCGACATAAAGAGGTGTGTTGATACCTATGACATCCTGAGCTTGGAAATCACAGGGCTTCCAGAGATAAACACCACTAAACTGCTGAGGGAGCGTGATTGGGGCTCGGCCACGGGGACTGTGGCAGACGGTTTTACAAAGATAGAGATGCCGGATGACGCTGAGACGATGAAAACAGTAAAGGCTCGTGCGAGGATTTTTTTGGAGTTTGTGGGGAAAACATATAGCGGAAAAAAGGTGCTGGCCATCAGCCACGGGCTTTTTCTGCGCGTGCTTCAGTCTGTGGTTGCCGATAAGGAGCTGAGAGACATAGAGCCGATGAAAAATGCCGAGGTGAGGCTTCTTACGATATAAACAATGTTGTGATAAGCCAAAGCGCCATAATCACTGTCAGCGTCACATCTTGGATGCGCCCTTTGGACGTCGAGGTGAAATGTCCCCACAAGATGGATGTGTTGAGTATCAGGAACGGGAAGAGGGATAAGGCTATTTGTGGTTCTCTCCACAACATTAAAAACGCCCAGGCAGATTGCAGGCATACCATGTAGTAGCTCATGCGAGTGCGGCTGCGGTTAGTATGTAAATTGACAAAGAAGTCGATGCCACCGACAGCTGTCATGAGCAGTGCCACCCAAAACGACCAACGTAGTTTCACGGGCAGGATGGACAATCCACCGTCTCCAAAAGTATTCATCATTGCAAGGTGGGATGCAAAGACATCGTAATGTCCAAGCCAGCCGCCTACGACTCCCCAGAACCAATAGGGTGTGACAATGCCGAGCACCGATGCGATGAAGCTTTTCGGGGTCATAGCTCTCAGAATGGCCAATGACATAATGTTGGCGATTACAAGCCATATAAGTTGTGGGCATACTGTCGAGGCTATACCAAGAGCCAGATTGGCGACAAAGGCTTTTGCTGGTGCTTTATGGGACTGATAGGCGTCTAACAGGCTCGCATAAGACACGAGTGAGCATACCAAAACAATATGATTGCCTTGCAAGGGATGCAAAAACGTGGACATAGCCAGCAGAAGCAACATCGTAAGGCTTATGGTGCGGTCGGAGTTTGGCAAAAGACTGAAACGGGTGTTGAGTTCCGCAACAAAATATACGGCCAAGGCACAAACAACCATACCGAGCGTATAGTCTAAGAACGGTGAAAGAACAATGGCGTGAGCCATTTTGCCACCTGTCCCAAACCACCCGTTCAGAATCCATGCAATGAGCGTGAATACCAGTGCACATGGCCAAACCAGCTTGTTCTTGGAATAAAACTCGAGCATTGTTATGTGATAATAAACTGCTTGCAAAGTTAGTAAATTTTCTGTGAAAAAGGTATAGCATAAGCTGAAAAGTATGAAATTTGTCGTAGCTATAGATTCTTTCAAAGGTTGTATGTCCTCCAATGAGGCTAATACAGCCGCCGGAAATGTTGTGCTTGATGTTTTTCCGGATGCGGAAATAGTTAGCGTGCCCGTAAGCGACGGAGGGGAGGGCTGGCTCGATGCCTTTCAGGAGGCGGCAGGTGGTGAACGTGTGGCTTTGTCGGTTTATGACCCGTTGATGAGAACCGTTCAGGCGGAGTATCTTGTGAATGGAGATTGCGGAGTGATAGAGGTGGCAAAGGTTGTGGGCTTGTCGTTAATTGCCAATACAGAAAGAAATCCCCTGAAAGCCACGTCTTACGGAGTAGGACAACTTTTGGCAGACGCTTTGAGACGAGGATGCAGACGACTGGTGGTGGGACTAGGCGGTACCGCTACAAGCGATTGCGGAATGGGAATGCTGGAGGCTCTCGCACAGAATCTCGGATTTGACAAGACAGAGAGATTGTTGACACTTGCAGAAAAGACTGATATTATTCTTGCCACTGATGTTCTCAATCCTTTGTGTGGCCCAATGGGGGCGGCTGAGGTGTTTGCGCCACAGAAAGGAGCGGACGAACGTTGTGTGAAGGTGTTGGAGAAGCGTGCGATTCGTTTTGCCGATAAGTCGGCAAGACTTTGTGGACATGATTTCAGAGATAATCCGGGTGCCGGAAGTGCAGGAGGGCTGGGATATGCTTTTATGCAGTATCTTAATGCCCGTTGCCAGTCAGGGGGTGAGCTATTGCTTCAAGAAGGTCGTTTTGATGATATTCTTGCTGGATCTGACCTCGTCATAACTGGTGAGGGCTCAGCTGATGCCCAGACACTTATGGGAAAGATGCCGGCTGTGATTCTCAGACATGCACAAAAGAGAAATATACCGGTGTGGCTTTTGGCTGGCATCGTCAACAACCGTACAGCCCTGATTGACGCCGGATTTGACAAGGTGGAGGAAATAACTCCACCACTTATGCCGCTAAGTGTTGCGTTGGAAAAGACTATGGCGCAAAGGAACCTTAGGAAAATAATTCAGGAATTGACTCTTAATATGTTTTGAAAAATCCTCATTTTTGTTTTGATGCAATTAGAAATTTATTTAACTTTGCAACAGAGGCGGAAATTAGTGGATTTCTATTTTGGAAAAAAATAATATCTTGTTGAACTTAAAAGAATAAGAGTTATGAAAAGATTTGTTTTGTTAATTGCGCTGTTCACTACTCTCGGTATGTCAGCCCAGGCTCAGACGGAGTATATCTGTACTGGAGACAATGTAAATGTAAGGACAGGACCAGGTAAAAACTATCCCGTTATACAGGGTACAGGAGGACACTGCAAAGGAAAAATCCAGTTGTTCAGAGGTGACCGTCTCACATACACTGGAGAAACACGCAACGGGTTTATGAAGATGGAAGGCACAGAATGTTGGCCTAAGGGCTACGGGTGGGTGTCATCACAATTTTTGCGCCCTGCAGGTGGTGTCCCTGCCGCTTCTCAGCGTTTGACTCCACTCGAGCGAAAGGTCGTGGGACGACATATGCTCAGCTTGCAGTGGATTTCGTGGGATTATTTTGGTAAGTGCGACATCGTGAAGGAAGGCGACGGCGGACTTCGTTGTACAGGAGTGCAGAACTCGCGTGAGAATGACGATTACCTCCACATAGACGGATATATAGAGATAGTGTCAGAGAAACATCTGATTTTTACAGGCTCTATTGAATATAAGGTGTACCACTTAAATGGCGGTCAGCCTTACGAAAAGACGGGCACATTCAACTTCAAGGCCACAAACGGACGAAAGTACTGGAGAGCACAGGAGATGGAAGGTGCGGATGGAGTTACAGATTACGTGGATATCTATTTCAAATAAATATAAACATAAAAACTAAGAGTTATGAAAAAAATTTTGGTATTGATGATGCTTCTCTGTCTCTCAATCTGTGCTGACGCTCAGAGGCGAGCATACGTGAAGCAAGAGGGAGGCTACACAAACATCCGCAGGGGTCCCGGAACTGGATATGGTATCGTTCGTAAGGAGCGTGACGGTAGTCCCATTTTAGTTGGAGACAATGTTGGAGGATGGTATGAGGTTTATTCGCGCGGTGGAAGCTTTGTAGGTTATATAGCCGCCAACAAAGTAGTGTTCGGACGTGGATATGATGCTCCAAGACGCCGTCCTCGCTATGATGATGGTGGAGGGCTGGTTTCTGTCCAAGTCGCCCAAGAAGGTGGATACACTAATTTGCGCAGCGGCCCAGGTACTAACTATAGGGTTATAGACCAGGTGCGTGACGGAAGTTTTGTGTACACTTATCCTGGCGACCGCTCTGGTGGGTGGCAGCGAATATATCATGGAAACGGCAGTTTCCGTGGATGGATTGCAAGAAACAAACTTTGGTTCTAATATTCTGGTGTATATAAAGTGACGTCCCTGAAAATCCAGTTTTCGGGGACGTCACTTTTGTATATTGCACCCAGCATGGGATTATTACAATTTTCTGAGGAAGTCGATTTCAACAATTCTGAGCTCTCCTTTGACTTTCTCGCTTCCAGGAGTTTTATAGAGGTCAAGCTCTGTTGCCGGCCCGCCTGCCAGCTCGACAACTTGTCCGAATGCGTCCTTGTCTGTCGCTCTGCCTGTCTGGCGGATTGTGTAAGTTTTAGCTTTTACGGGATTGTCGATGAAAAGTGAGATATAGCCGAGTGATTTGTCGGTGTTGCCTTTCCATACAACTTTTCCATCTGCCACGACCTCAAGAGGGTAGGAACGTTGTCTCCATCCTGTCAGTTTCATGCTGATCTCGTCGATTGCCTCTGCTTCTGTCAGCTCGTAGGTAATCCATGCTGTGTTGAGCTTGCCGTCGTTCTTCCATTCTGACAGTTCGTTGTCGTCGTAGCTGGCGGCGACATTCTCTGAGTTGGCACCGGCAGTGGCAGAAGCGATAGTGGCCGTGGTTTTCTTTTCAGTAAAAGAAGGTGTGGCAGGTGTCTCACCACGGTCAAGCACGGTCGGGAGGTGGTCGGATGCTATATATTTCGATATCCCCTCATCTATCTTCTGGGTGTCAATCCTGCTGGTCCATTCAACAACAGAGTCATCCAAGCCCTTGGCGTGTGCTCTGAGGCGTATTGTGCCGGGAGTGGTGGTAGAGCGTACGATAACACGGTTTACTCCGGCTTCCACAGGCAGGTCGGTGTCGAGGATATAGTTGTCGCCGTTCGGGCTCTTGCCTATGCCTCCACGCCATTCTCCCTCGCCCTCGAGTGTCCAGTTGATGATGCGGTTGTCGAGAGGACAACGCTGGCCTTTGTCATCTACAACTTCCACTTGTATGATTGCAAGGTCGCTTCCGTCGGCTATCATTCCTCCGTCAGGGTTTTGCATAAGAGTGAGCTTGAGACGTGCGGCTTTTCCTGCGGTCTTGTGGCTGGCCTCAGACTCAACGGACTTGCCGTCTGCGGCATAGCTTACGGCTTTGATTTCTCCCGGAGCGTAATGTACGTTCTTGAATGTGTGGAGGAAGGTGTATTCCGGCTTGTCGCTCTTACCTACGGACTTCCCGTTGACAAACAGCTCCACAACCGGCGAGGTGCTGACAACATAAACATCTTTAACCACTCCTGAAGGGTAATTCCAGTGCCCGATGATATGGCTTGCCTTATGTTGAACATCAACCCAGGAGTTCCACATAACCTGATGTGCGAAGAACGGGTCTTTCTCAATGCGCATGGCGTCAACAACACCACTTGTTCTGTAATTCATCTCTGAACGGCCGTGTGTGTTTGTCTCAGAGAACACAATCTTCACACCGCCGCTGCTTACACGACGTCCCATGCCTGGCCTGACTACATAATAGTCGTGCCATCTGCGAATCTGCTCTATTGTCAGCTGGTCCTGGTTCTGATTATAGGTGTCTGCTGGAGCGTTGCGGTAGTATGGGCCTGCTCCGTGACGATGGTAGGGGTATGAATAATCATCCCAATACATACGGTAACCCTCATCGCGGCAGTATTCCATAGCCCACATAGGGTGTTTGGCGCTTTTGTTGATATAAAGCATCTCACCTCCGTATTCTGCCTCGTCTATATCAAGCATCTCACGTGAGCCTATTGCCCTGCCACCTTTGGGGTCGTATTGGTCGCGAATAGCCACCATCTCTTTCATGTGGTCTCTGGAGATGCTCTCGTTGCCACTCTCATAGAAGATGATGGAGGGATTGTTTCGGTTGTAGATGATGGCGTCGCGCATAAGCTCCGTGCGTTGTGTCCAATGTCGTCCAACCACGTCTTTCTCCGCATCACCAGCAGGCATCGCCTGTATGAGTCCAACACGGTCGCAGGACTCAACATCCTGCTTGCTTGGGGTGACATGCATCCACCTCACGGTGTTGCCGCCTGATTTGACAATGAGGTCGTTTGAATAGTCGCTGAGCCAGGCGGGCACGTCAATTCCTACCGACGGCCATTCGTTGGAAGTGCGCTGGGCATAACCGTGAACCATAAAACAGCGGTCGTTAAGCCATATTTTGCCATCGCCGAAACGTGTCTTTCTGAAACCGGTGCGGGTGACAACCTCGTCTTTGTCGTCAGATCCGTTAATTGCCAACGTGGTCTTTACTGTATAGAGATATCCATATCCCCATGACCAGAAATGAACTCCGCTCAACGCTTGTTGGGCGGTCAGGGTCGCGGTCTTGCCAGGGGCTATGCTTTTGGCTTTGCCGGCAAACTTTGCCACCTGCTTTCCATCGTTGTCGAGTATCTCCACGTTCAGACTTACCTTTTTAGTCTTGCCTGAAGTATTCATTACCTCCGACTCCACGATGGCGGTCACTTTGCGTCCTTGTATGTCGTAATCGGTTCCATAGACATATACACCGGTTGTGCCAAGGTTGGAATAAAGAGGCAATGTCTGATAGACTTCACCGGTAACATGCAGAACGACGTTTTTGGGCAGTCCGCCCATGTTCATGTTGAAATTCTTGTTGTTCCATTGGAAACTGGTCGGACCCAGTTTGTTGTCAGGCAGGTTGTTGCCGTCTTTGGTAACAACTGGTTTCTCCACTATGAGTGGTGTCCCGTCGGGATTTTTCTCTTTATATGCCCAATCGTTGTCGGTGAGTACTTCCAGACGGTTTTCTTCTCCAACTTTCAAAAATGGTGTGAGCTCAAATCCGAAAGCCATGACACCGTTCTGATGAAGTCCGAGTCTGTGTCCGTTGAGCCATACCTCAGCACTCTGACGTGCGCCCTCAAACTCGATAAACACATGTTTGCCCTCCCATGAAAGGGGAGCGTTAAAAACTTTTGTATATCTGCAAGTGTCGTCGGGAAGGTCATTGATAACAACCCGGTATGCCCAGTCTTCATTCCAGGCTCTTGGCAGTGTGACTGTGCGGGTCTCACCAGGATGTTGGATGGCCTCTGCTGGATAGTGCAGCTGCCAGTTGCCGTTGAAGTTCAGTTTTTGTCGCTGTGCCCCGGCGTTCACGATGCAGGTGGTGAACAAAGCTGCGACAATGAGATGTTTTGTCATAATGGTGTATGTGTTAGTTATTTCTTTATATTTTCCCAATATCTGCTTTGAGAGGCGTTGAGCTCAGACATGATGTTAAACACCTTCTCTTTTTCGTTTGCAGTGCCGTGCTCCTTGTAGATATTCACAAGCTCATCTCGCTTGTAGTCAGAAAATATTGCAGGCAGCTGACTGAGAGATTTGTTTGTGTGAGCCTCTTTCAACATTTCAACAGCCTCGGTGATGGCGTTGCGTCCTCTGTCTGCGTTGTTGGCCATCTCGTCAAGTCCTTCACGGTGGTATTTGTATTGTAATTGTCGGAAGGGCTCCATAGACGATTCCATGTAATCGTTGATTATTGCAAAGCGGTTGCGGTCGTCGCCAAAGGCTTTCCACCCCGGACCTCCGAACGACTGGGCATTGTTGGCTATCTGCTCTGCGGTGTTCAGGGGGTCTGTACCTCCAAGAGGGGAGAAGGTGTCGAGATCCATGCCAATGAAAAGATATGCATAAAAGGCCATAAGCGATGTGAGCTCATCGTTCATGTTCGTGATGTTGAACTCCAGGGGGTCATACTCTTTATATGAGAATGAGAAGTTGTTGTCGCGCATACTGAACACTGTCGTGTTGTATGTGGAGTTGAAAACGGGCCTGCTGAGTTGGAACAGACATTCACCTACAAAAGTGTTCTCATCTTGTTTGTATTGCTTTATGGTGATGTTCATGGTGCAGTCTATCTTTTCCTGCTCCTTGAACTGAAGCTCAGTCCACGCCCTGTTGTTCATAAACTCATTGAGTGAGTTCTCAAGAGTCTCAAACACACTTGTGTTCGTTCCTTGAACTTGTGAGTGGATGACCTTTATTTTACATCTCAGCTCTTGGGCACTCACAGATGCGGTGGATATCACAGCTATGAGCAAACAGGCTATTGAGGATCGGATGATAGATGACATCTGTTGAGGATTATGTAGTTGGGTAAAAGAGTCAGGTTTCAGACAGTGACAGGCTTTGAGAGCATCTCCGACTCCAGCTCGTTAATTATGTCTGAGGCAACTTCCGACTTTGGCTTGAGAGGAAAGGACTTTTGTGTTCCTTCTGCCCTGATTATCGTTATTTTGTTGGTGTCGTGCCTGAATCCCGCACCCTGGTCGTTGAGAGAGTTGAGCACGATGAAGTCAAGGTTCTTCTTCCTAAGCTTATTCTCTGCGTTGGTGCTCTCATTGTCTGTCTCCAATGCGAAGCCGACGAGGGTCTGACCCGGGCGTTTTTGATTTCCGAGAGCTGCTGCGATGTCCTGGGTTGGCTTAAGTGTAATGACGAGATTGTCGCCTTTCCTCTTCATTTTTGAGGATTCCTGATGGACAGGAGTGAAATCTGCCACAGCTGCGCACAATATTGCCGCATCAACTCCGCAGAAGAGGGTGGTCGTCGCATCGTACATTTGCTGGGCGCTTTCCACTGGGGTTACATGAATGGATTTGCTTAAACCGCTTGTGTCAGCAGTTACAGGGCCGAGAACCAACTCTACCTCAGCCCCTCTCGCCTCACATTCACAGGCTAAAGCAATTCCCATCTTGCCTGATGAATAGTTCCCAATAAACCGGACGGGATCAATTTTCTCGTAGGTGGGACCAGCTGTGATAAGAATCTTTTTGTGATTTAGTGATGGCCTTTTGTCGGTGGACACTGGTTGTTGCGCATCGTGGAAAAACTTATCCAGTGTCTCCACGATTTGCTCTGGCTCTTCCATCCGGCCTTTGCCCTCAAGATGGGAGGCCAGGAATCCTGTTCCAGGCTCTATTATGTAGTTTCCGTATGAGCGAAGTGTGTTGAGATTGTGCTGTGTGGAAGGGTGTGCATACATATCGAGATCCATGGCTGGAGCGACAAATACGGGCGCCTTCATAGACAAGTATGTGGTTATCAACATATTGTCGGCAACTCCGTTGGCCATCTTGCCGATAGTGGATGCTGTCGCGGGGGCGATGAGCATGGCATCTGCCCAAAGACCAAGAGAGACATGGGAGTGCCAGGTGCCGTCGCGTTGCGAGAAAAAGTCGCTCACGACAGGTTTGCTGGTGAGTGCCGACAGGGTGATGGGTGTGATAAACTCCTTTCCTGCCGGAGTAATTACCACCTGAACCTCTGCTCCGCGTTTGATAAGTTGCCTGATGATAAGGCACGACTTATATGCCGCGATGCTGCCGGTGATTCCAAGCACAATTTTTTTTCCTTTCAACATGTCCTTTTTGTTACTTGTATTTAAATGAAAGTCTCTGTACCTCTTGCTTGGTGTTAAGGGCAAAGTCGCCTTTTAGGATCCAACTGATGAAACCAGGGTCGTCTTTCACCACATCCTTTACCTTATTGCCTTTGTGTTTGCCAAAGGTGAATATCTCATCGCCTTGCTCGTCATATACTATTCTTCCGGCCAAATCTACATTCTTACCCATGGAAGAGAAATCAGCAAGGAAGTCCACGTCGTTTTTGAGTTCTTCAGTATAGTGGTCGAGCTGTGACCTCAGAACTTCGTACGTGGCTTCTGTGTCGGCTTGCGCATGGTGTGCGTCAGTAAGGTCTTTGCCGCAGTAGAACTTATAGGCAGCAGCCAGATTGCGCTTTTCCATCTTGTGGTATATGTTCTGCACATCCAAGAACTTGACATCGGTGAGATCCACGTTGACCCCGCTCCTAAGCAATTCCTCAACGAGGAGCGGTATGTCGAAACGGTTGGAGTTGAATCCTGCAAGGTCTGCTCCCTGAAACACCTCGTTCCAGATGTGCTGGGCGCATTCTTTGAATGTGGGGCACTGAGCCACATCCTCGTCTGTGATGCCGTGGAACTCTGTGGTCTTGTCTGGAATGTGAAGGGTGTTGCCAAGGACATCGACAGGTCTGAATCGTATCGTACCGCGCTCTTCGTCTCCCGCTGGCTTAACCTTGACATAGCTCAACTCCACGATATGGTCTTTGGCCACGTCGAGTCCTGTGGTTTCCAAATCAAAGAATACAATCGGACGTTTCAGTTGCAGGTTCATATCTGTTAATCGTTAAGCATCATAGGCATGATGAGCATGAGGAGGTCTTCTCCTTCTGCCTGTTCTCCAGGAACAATCACTCCGGCACGACTGGGGTCGGCAATTTGAAGAATGATGTTTTCTGAATCCATGGTGTTAAGGATGTCTAAAAGGAATGTTCCCTTGAATCCTATGTTCATCGGGTTGCCGTTATAGTCGCACAGGATATGCTCCTCTGCGCTGGTTGAATAGTCGATATCTTGTGTTGACACAGTCAGGCTGTTATTATCCAAGTGGAGTTTTGTGAGGGAGGTGCTTGAGCTTGCGAACACCATCGTTCTCTTCAAAGCTCCTATGAAAGCCTCACGGTCAATCGTGATGTGGTATGGATTGTCGCTGGGGATGACACTGTTGTAATTAGGGTATCTTCCAACAATAAGCCTGCAACAGAGTGTGAAACTGTCAATTTTTATCTCTGCGTTCTTGTCGTCGAAACGGATATATGCCTCTCCTTCTGTCTTTGACAAGATGTCCTTGAGGGTCTTGGCCGGCTTTTTGGAGAGAATGAACGATGTGGCTTGCTCTGCCTTGACTGTGGTGTTGCGGTCGCGAACAAGTTTGTGCCCATCACTTGCTACGAATGTGATGTGCTCTTCATTTATGTCGAAGAAAATGCCGTTCATTACAGGGCGAAGCTCGTCGTCTGCGGTTGCGAACAGGGCCCGGTTTATACCGTTGGACAGTATCTCGCCTTCGATGCTGATTGCCTGAACGGTGTCGCTGATGCCGAGTGGCAATGGATACTCATCTGCGCTTTGTCCCACAAAGTTGCTCTTTCCGTTCTGATATCTCACCTCAACGTCATATGTCTCGTCGTTTACGGTGATGGTGATGGGCTGCTCGTAGAATTCTTTGAGTCCGCCGATTATTGTCGATGCCTTTATGGCAAATTTACCGGCTCCTTCAGCCTCTTCCACTTCGAGTGTGGTTGTAAGCGTGGTCTCACTGTCTGATGCTGTCATCTTGAGCTGGTTGCCTTCCAACTCGAAAAGAATGCACTCCAGAATGGTGAGTGTGGTTTTTGAACTCTGAACGCGGCTGAGTGTCTGAAGCCGGTTGTAGATGGTGCTGCTTGATACTTGGAATTTCATTGTTTCTATGTTTTTTTGTTATTTGTTTCTCGTTGGTGGTATGCCGTTTTAATACTATTCGGCTCGCATAAGCGGGCGGGTATGAATTATCATACAAAGATAGCAAATCTTTTTCGTATTTTTTAAAAAAATGATATAAAAATTCGTTTTGTGCTAAAATTTTCGTAATTTCGCACAAAAATTTTAAAAAACAAACAAAAAATGGAATTACAAGGAAAAGTAGTGTACGTATCAGAGCCTCGTACAGGTTTAGCTAAAACGACAGGTAATCCATGGATGACTCAAGACTATGTTATTGAGACCCATGAGTCGTTTCCCCACAAGATGATGTTTAATGTGTTTGGAGAGGATAAAATCAAGCAGTTTAACATACAACTCGGCGAGGAGATAAATGTGTTTTTCGATATCAACGCCCGCGAGTATAACGGGAAATATTATAATGATATCCGCGCCTGGCGCGTTGACAGGGTTCAGCCAGGACAGCCCGTAGCCGGTCAGCCAGCTGCGACGGCTGCTCCGTCACAGCCACAGGATACGCCCGCTCAACCTGCTCAACCCGTATCTCCTCAGCAAGTTGAGTTCAATCAGGCGGATGAGGACGAGAATCTCCCGTTCTGATGATTGTGTGATGTTTTCAGCTTTTGCCTGGCTGCCTTTGCCGTATGGCTTCGAATGTGAGTATCGCAGTGCTGACGGAGACATTGAGAGAGTCTAACGAGCCAAGCATGGGTATTCTTATGTGGCGGTCGGCGGCGGCTCTCCATTGATTGGTAAGCCCTGTGGATTCTGTGCCCATTATTATTGCTGTAGGGACACACATGTCTGTATCATAGTACAGCACAGAGTCTTGCAGCTGTGCGGTGAGAATCTGCACGTTGCGCTTTTTGAGAAAACGAATGCATTCTTCGGAGGCGCAAGCAACACAGGGGACTGTAAACACCGCTCCGAGACTGCTGCGGATTACATTGGGATTGTAGATGTCGGTCAGAGGATCACAAATAACGACGGCATCGGCTTTTGCCGCGTCGGCGGTTCGGAGGACAGCTCCCAAATTACCGGGCTTCTCAACACTCTCAAGTACTATAATCAGAGGATTTGCACCAAGTTGCAGATCCTCTAATTTGATATGGCGGCTCTGGAAAACCGCAATCAAACCTTCTGTTCCCTCTCTGTATGCCATCTTGGAATATACAGCCTTGCTTACCTTAAATAGAATGTCGGATGGAATGATGTCGGCGAGGGCGTAACTCAACTCCTGCCCTTCGCACAGGAAAAGCGAACGGGGGTTGAAGCCGCTCTCAACGCAACGCTCCACCTCTCGCACACCCTCGACGACGAAACACCCCTGACGACGCCGCTCTGATGATTTTTGGCTCAAAGCGACAATTTCCTTGACACGGGGATTTTGCAAACTGGTGATTTCTTTCATGGTTTCAGTATTTGAATGAACTTCCACCAAGGAATTCCCTGAGAAGCGAGGTGGGAGGAAGCTCAGTGTCGGAAATGGGCTCAAAAAAGCTCAGGAACTGGGATAAGGCGTTTGCGAGGCAGAACTCCTCTCGGTTTTCGTGGACTGCGTCTAGCAAGGGAGTGGCGTGGTTTCTCAGAACGGCCAGCTCGTAAATGAGAGCGCTGTTGAACATGATGTCGGCATTCTCCTGATAGGGAAAAATCCATTTTTCCTCTCCACGCCTCACAGAAGGCCACCGCGATATTGTATCGACAGCTGAGGCTCCCCTGAATTTGTTGTCACGGACGATGCGTCTGATCAGGCGACTGTCGGTTGTAGGTATATAGTTGTGGTCGTCAAGTTTGATAGCTGTAAGGGCACTCACATAGATACGGAACTTCTGCTCTTCGGGTATTTTCTCGGAAATTATAGGGTTCAGGCCGTGTATTCCCTCCATTACAAGTACGGTGTTCTCTTCCAACTTGATATGGTTTCCGCTCATAAGACTTTTGCCGAGGGCGAAGTTATAGACGGGCAACTCGATTTCCTCTCCAGCTAAAAGCTGTCCGATATGTTTTTGAAACAGGTCGAGATTCAATGAATATATTGATTCGTAGTCATAATCTCCGTTGGAGTCACGGGGGGTGTTCTCCCGGTCCACGAAGTAGTCGTCGAGTGAAATGAGCTTAGGTTTCATCCCGCAAGCCATCAGTTGGACACAAAGACGTTTGCTGAACGTGGTCTTTCCGCTTGAAGACGGACCGGCAACGAGGATTACCTTGACCTTGCCTCTCTGATAGATCTCTTCCGCAATCTGGCTGATACGTTTCTCTTGCAGGGCTTCTGCCACACGTATGGCGTCACCGGCAAATCCCTTTCTGACATAATCGTTCAGTTCTCCAACTGTGGTTATGCCGATTTGATTCAACAGGCGGTGGTCGAAGTTAAACGAGTTGAGCATCTTCTCCTGTTTTATAATGTCAGGCAGTTTGTTGTCTTCGCGAGGAATACGAAGCAAAACGCCATCGTAGTACTTCACCAGGTCGAACGACCAAAGATAATTGGTAGAGGGGACTAATGGGCCGTAGTAATAATCCACGCAGTCATCGAGTGAGTAGTAATATGAGTAAAGCTTGCCGATGCCTTCGATGAGCTTGGCTTTGTTTTCCTGTCCGTCAGAGCGGAACATCTCAACTACATCCTGAGTGGGTGCCTCAATTCTGTGGAAAGTGTGCCCCTCGCTGATAATTTCCTGCATCCGCAGCTTGAGCTTCTGTACCTCTTCAAGGGTAATTCCATTATCAGAAGTGTTGACGGACTCTTCTCTTGTGAGTTTGAAAAAGTAACCTTTGGAAACTGGTGCTTCAACTGAGAGCCTGACACCTGGCATGATATCGCGAATTGCCTTGTAGAGCACGAATGTGAGCGAACGCATATAAACTTTCCTGCCAGGAGCGCTATCCACGCCTATGAATTCCACAGTCTTCGCTCCGAAAGCCCTGAATCTGAGACCCTCGACACGGTTGTTTAATATTGCGCATACCGGTTTGTGGGGCATTTCAACTCCAAAACTCTCGTACACCTCGGTAAGGGGAGTGCCATAGTCGAAACTATGACTGGTATTTGTGTTCTTGCATTTGATTTTTATCATTCTTCCTATTTGTGTTTTGTTCGTTTGTTTTGGGATTTTAGTATTTCTTTCGTTGTCTTATAGCCGATATCAATCATTGTGCGTGTCTTATCTGTCTGAAAGTCAAGCACGTCATAATCGAGTTTGGGGTTGATATACAAATCTGATGACTCAACGTTGTCATTATATTTTTTCCAATCGGGACGTGAGACAATCCAGTCGAGCAGACCGCCGATTCCCCAAGTGTCCTTCAGTGAGAATTCACGGGTCTCATGCTTGTTTTGGGTAAGGTCGATGGCTATTACATATTCTGCCCCCATGTCCTTTACTACATCTACCGGCAGGTTGTTCATCATTCCTCCGTCAACAAGTGTCATACCGCTTATCCTCACAGGTTTGAATACTCCGGGAATTGCCATGCTGGCTCTCATGGCAAGTGGAAGGTTGCCGCTTTTTAGTATCACCTCCTCTTGGGTTGAGATGTCGGTGGCCACACACTGGAAGGGAATGGGCAGGCTTCCGAAATCGATGGAGTCTTTATGATTTGTAAGGCTGTCGAATAGCTCGATAAGTTTGTCGCCGTTGTTCAGACCGAATCCTCTGACAGCGTTTGTTTGCTTCTTTTTCTTTGCTTTGGGCGTGGTGTATATTGGAAAACCAAAAACATGGATTACTCCGTCGCGGTTAGAAAACACATTTTTGTAGTCTTCATCGCGGTCGGTCATTAAAGTGAGCCAGGGTTGAGAGAGAAACAACTTCTCAAGGTCTGCCGACCGGTATCCGCAGCTGTATAGTGCACCTAGAATGCTGCCAATGCTGGTTCCTGCGATATAGTCGAATTCCAATCCTTCTTCCTCCAAGGCTTTCAGAGCACCGATTTCAGCGGCGCCTTTGGCACCTCCGCCTCCCAGAACCAGACCGATTTTTGGATGGCCGGGGCCTTTAAGCTTTTTCGTGTTAATCTGGCTATGCATGGATGAGGAGAGACAAATGGCAATTATAAAGGCTGAAACCTTGTAAAAACCCCTTTTTGTAACTTTGTTGAACGATGACATATTTGGATTTTGGATTTGTTGACCGACAGGAAACCGAACGGATCACTTGTTAATGTTATATATCAATCCCTGCAATATTCCGTTCAGTTCGTTGCCGAGGCCTGTAATCCTGCCTTTCACACCTTGGTAGGCATAGCTAATGCATTTACCCTCAAGCTCCCCTATGCGCTGACGCTCATCGGGAGTGTAATTGTGTCTGCTGATTTTTTTGCGTATTTTGGAGAAATCCTCAGCCGCTTTTTCCCAGTCGTTCAAGGTATAATACTGGGCGTTGTCTCTCAGCTCGAATGAAAATTTCTCCAACTTGCTGATGGCTCCTTGTTTGGTGGAGCAGGATGTAAAGGCAAAAGCTATGGATAATGCCAAAAGTAAGGATAATACTGATTTATTCATAATAATGGGTGGTTTTAAGCGCAAATTTACAAAATATATTGACACACAAATGAGTTTTTGACAAATTTTATATTTTTTTCGTATTTAGGTATCATGCGTGCATTTGACCTGTAATTGGAAGAAAAGACCGCTTTCGTTTTGCGTTTCACTCGTTTTTTTGTAACTTTGCACAAAATTAATTATATAGAATTATGTCATTTGCAAGGATTACTGCGGCAGAAGCCGCTTCTTTAGTGAAAAATGGGGACAATATCGCATTGAGTGGCTTTACACCAGCTGGTACCCCAAAGGCTGTGACAGCCGAAATCGCGAAAATAGCACATGCAGAGCATGAGGCCGGAAATCCATTCCAAATCGGTATTTTTACGGGAGCTTCCACGGGTCAGAGCTGCGATGGAGTATTGGCTGAGGAGCATGCTATCAGATACAGGGCTCCTTACACCACCAACCCTTCATTCAGAAAACTGGTGAATCAGGGACAGATAGCATATAACGACATACACCTGAGCCAGATGGCACAGGAGTTGCGTTATGGATTCATGGGCGACGTGGACTGGGCTATTCTTGAGGTATGTGCCATAGAGCCTGACGGAAAGGTGTATCTGACATCAGCAGGAGGTATCGCCCCTACAGCGGCAAGACTGGCAAAAAAGGGTATTATTCTGGAACTCAATGCTTTCCATTCAACCAAGTCTATTGGTCTTCATGATGTATATGAACCCCTTGACCCAACAAACCGCAAGGTTATCGGTATAGAGAAACCCAGCGACAGAATAGGAGAGATTTATCTGCAGATTGACCCCTCTAAGGTGGTTGGTGTTGTGGAATGCAACATTCCCGACGAGGCGCGTGGATTTGCTGAAGGCGACGAGGTGACAGACAGAATCGGTGAGAATGTGGCGCATTTCCTCATGCAGGACATGAAACGCGGAATTATACCATCAACATTCCTTCCTCTTCAGAGTGGGGTGGGAGTGACAGCCAACGCCATTCTTGCGGCTCTTGGAAACAATCCAGAGGTGCCGGATTTCAATGTCTATACAGAAGTTCTTCAGAACGCGATTGTTGACCTGATGCGAAAAGGTCGCGTGAAGAGTGCTTCTACGTGCTCACTCACAGTGACTAACGACGTTCTTCAGAGCGTTTATGACGATATAGACATCTTTAAGGACAGACTTGTGATTCGTCAGTCTGAGATCTCAAACAACCCTGAGGTTATACGCCGGTTAGGTGTTATCGCTATCAACACAGCAATCGAGGTGGATATATATGGACATGCAAACTCAACACAGATTTGCGGAACGAAGATGATGAACGGAATTGGAGGGTCGGGTGACTTTGAGCGCAATGCCTATATTTCTATCTTCACATGCTCGTCAGTGGCTAAGGGCGGAATGATCAGCTCCATCGTTCCTTTCTGCTCTCATGTGGATCACACAGAGCACGACGTGAACGTGATTATAACAGAACAGGGAGTGGCAGACCTGCGCGGCAAGTCTCCGGCTGAACGAGCCAAGGTGATTATTGAAAATTGTGCTCACCCTGACTACAAACAACTGCTTTGGGACTACCTGAAGATTGCGGATAAGGGTCATTCCTGCCACAAGTTGTCTGCTGCATTTGCGCTGCATGATACTTTCCTGCGTGAGGGAGACATGCGAATAACGGATTTCGCAAAGTATATTCATTAATACACCATTTCCGATTCCGCTGTATGAAACTCGTGTCATGGAACGTAAACGGATTGCGCGCATGTGTGAGTAAGGGCTTTGAGCAGGCTTTCCTGGAGCTTGACGCCGATTGCTTTTGCATTCAGGAGACAAAGATGCAGAAAGGACAACTTGATTTGGAGTTCCCTGGCTACAGGTCTTTCTGGAACTATGCTGAGAAAAAAGGCTATTCAGGAACTGCGATTTACAGCCGCGTGGAGCCCGTGGCTGTGACATACGGAATGGGAATAGACGACCACGACCACGAAGGACGTGTGATCACGCTGGAACTGCCTCAGTTATTCCTTGTCAATGTCTATACACCCAATTCACAAGACGGGCTAAAGCGACTTGACTACCGCATGAGATGGGAGGACGATTTCAGGAACTATCTGATTAAGCTCGACAGGGTAAAGCCGGTCGTGGTTTGTGGGGATATGAATGTGGCTCATAAGGAGATAGATCTGAAAAATCCAAAGACTAATCGCCAAAATCCGGGATTTACTGATGAGGAGAGGGAAAAGATGACCGACTTGCTCGGGTCTGGATTTACTGATACTTTCAGATTTTTCAATCCCGATACCGAGGGAGCTTACTCATGGTGGTCATACAGGTTTCACGCACGTGAGAAGAACGTAGGCTGGCGCATTGATTACTTCATTGCGTCAGAACGTCTGGACACCGCTTTGAGAGGGGCAGCCATACACGCTGACATTTTTGGATCCGACCACTGCCCTGTAAGCCTGGATATCAGCGTGTGAGAGAGTCTTACACTTACTAAATACATATATAAAAATGGTGTGTATGGCTACAGCCATACACACCATTTTTATAATACAGAATCTATTAGTTCAGAGCTGCTGTAAGCTCAGCGCCACCTTTGAACTTTGCGCTCTTCTTTGCAGCGATGGTGATAGCTTGCTTTGTAGCGGGGTTGATACCCTTGCGCTCGCCTCTCTCTGCTACTGAGAATGTTCCAAAACCGATGAGACTTACTTTTTCGCCTGCCTTCAGAGCGCCGGCGATTGCCTCTGTTGTTGCATCAATTGCCTTCTTGGCATCAGCCTTGGTCAGGCCTGCCTTCTGTGCTACTGCACTTACAAGTTCTTGCTTGTTCATAACATTGTTTTTTAGAGTTAATATTAGATTTTTACGTCACTTTCACCCAATTAAGGTTATAAAATCCTAGTTTATAACGCAAAGTTATACTTTTCGTTTCAACAAACAAATATTTTTGTTAAAAAAAATGATTTTTTTGTGAAATTTTCTATGTTTTTACCAATATTTGACTTGTAATCAGATAAAAAAAGGTAATTTTGCAGAAAATTTTAGAATTGAGGGTCGTTCTATAAATTAGCTTCAGACGATTTACAATTTATTAG
>JAZUMZ010000275.1:0-4176 GCA_045603885.1 Bacteroidaceae bacterium
GTAATTTCTTACTGTCAGCTCTGAGCGGTTTCGCTCTGAGCGCAAGTAGTCTGAAAATTCCGCTGTTATCTGCATCTGGACACCTCTTTTAGGATTCCGTCGTGATTTCAGCCACTAAATTAGCAATTTTATCTGGAACAATCAAATTTTGACGCTGTTTTTATTTTTTTTTCTCAAAAAAAGTCGGAAAACGTCCTTGCTTTCCGGTTCCAGTACTGATAAACGTGAGTTTTAATCCTCCTCCTGGTGGAGCTTGTTCACGTAAACAGCGTGCTGCATAGCCTTACGCTTTGTCACAGATGGCTTCTCAAACTCTCTGCGTCTGCGTACTTCCTTGATAACACCAGTCTTCTCAGTCTTTCTCTTGAACTTCTTGAGAGCTCTCTCAATGTTCTCACCTTCTTTAACAGGTACGATAATCATTGCTCGTTTTTTTGTTTAAAAGTTTTTGTTAATAATATAAATAATGTGTATCTCAGGCTGACCCATTTTTGACTTGGGCAGTTCAGCCAATGAGTTGCAAAGTTACACTATATTTTCTTAAAAACCAAATAATTCTATCAATTTTTGACTTTGTGGCATCCAATTGGCTGTTTTTTTGACGGACTTTGGGGCCAAAGGAATACAAACGAGACACATGTGAGACTTGAGCACTCTAAGGAATATGGGAAAAAGGGATTATGAGTTAATAATGGCTGAAAGAAATCCCCGTATGGAGATTGGAAACATTCTGTCACGCTTAGTTGTTAATGAATGTTAAAGAATGGGACCGGGCGCTTAATTTGCAGAAAACTTTTTTGTTGTTAAAAGTTTTCTAAGTAACTTTGCAATTGAAATGATTACACAAAAGCTCAACAGCGCAACGCAAAGTGAAAAAGAACGATTCCGAACAGCAGCAAGCGAAAAACCAGAACATAAGAAACTCAGACCATAACGGTCTTCGCTCAGACATAATAAATTATGCCTGCGATGAGTTTGTCCGTATAGGAATCAAGCGGGTGAAAATGGATGACTTGTCAGCCCACTTCTCAATCTCCAAGCGCACACTCTACGAAATGTTTGAAGACAAGGAGACATTGGTAGTCGAGTGTTTCAAGCACATGATTGCCAAGAATGAAGCAGATATTGAGGACGCCCTACTCCACTCGTCCAACAGCGTTGAAGCGTGCATGAAGCTTTTTGTCCGTCGTTTGAAAGACAGCGAGGGTGTGTCACAGGCGTTCTTCAAAGAGATGTTCAGATACCCCAAATTGATGGATTTCCTCGATTCCACTTCAGAGCAGCGCAGCAAACGTACGCTTGAGGTGTTAAAGCAGTGTATAGACGACGGCTACCTGCGCCCCGACTTGAACTACAAGATGCTTGTCGAGGCTTACACCATTCAGTTTACGAGCATAATCAAGCTCGGTTTTTACGAGAAATACAAATTCACCGACATCATGAACTCCCTTCATCTTGTGGCTTTCCGCGGGTGCTGCACCGCCAAGGGATTGGAGGTGATGGACCGCTATATGAAACAGGCTGATTAGAACGGCTCTTATCCCAAGCCTTTCATCCTGTTGTGATTATCGAAAGAAACAAGAATCAAGAAGAAAAGAAAAATTATGATATTGAAACGACTATTGACATGTGTTTTGCTCTCGGCTGTGCTGATCGGCGCATCTGGCCAAAGCACCTACAGAAGCGGCGACGGCATGCTCCATGTGGACTTGGAGAAAGCCATAGCCATAGCCTTGGATGAGAATCCCACAATCCGCGTGGCAGAGAAGGAGATTGAGCTGAAAGTGGTGGCGGACAAGGAAGCGTGGCAGGCGCTGCTCCCTGAGATTGCCGTAAACGCCACCCTCCAGCGCACTCTTCTCGCAGCCGAGATGAAACTTGGCGGCAACAGTTTCAAGATGGGTCAGGACAACACGAACACCGTGAACATGGCTGCATCTTTGAACATCCCGGTCTTCGCGCCCGCCGTATATCAGAACATGAAGCTGACCAAGCAGGACATAGAGCTTGCCAGGGAGAAAGCCCGCGGCTCCAAGCTGGACCTTATCAACCAAGTGACAAAGGCCTATTACCAGGCTCTGCTTGCCCAGGACTCATATGATGTGATGAGAGAAAGCTATGAGACCGCCAAACTGAACTATGAGGTAATCAGCGAGCGTGAGCGTGTGGGTAAAGCCAGCGAGTACGACAAACTGTCAGCCGAAGTGCAGATGCGCTCCATGAGCTCGTCGATGGTGGCCGCCCAGAACGGCGAGACCATGGCCATTCTTCAGCTCAAGGTACTTATGGGAGTGACCGCCAACGTCCAACTTGTGATTGACGACGACCTGAAAAACTACAAGGACGGCCTGCTTATCCCCCATCTTGACGACACCGAGCGCCAGTTGTCGCTCAACTCCACGATGCGCCAGTTTGACCTGAACCGCTCCATGCTGGAACGCTCTCTGAAGCTGGCAAAGACCAACTTCCTCCCGACTGTCGCGTTCCAGCTCTCCGGGCAATACCAGTCGCTCTACAACAGGAACTGGGAGTTGTGGAACTATGACTACACCCCTAGCGCGAACTTCGTGATTTCGGTCAGTGTCCCCATCTACAAGGCCTCCAACTGGACAAAGCTGAAGACCATACGTCTCCAGATGGCGGAATTGGAAGACAACCGTCTGAGTACGTTACGCAACCTGAATCTTGCCGCCGAGAGCTACCGCAACAACATGCTCACGAGCCTTGCCCAGGTAAACAGCAACAGCGTAGCGGTGGAGCAAGCCAAGAAAGCCCTCTACATATCCAACAAGCGCTACGAGGTGGGACGCGGCACTATCTTGGAGGTCAACCAAAGCCAGACAGCGCTTACTCAGGCCCAGCTGACCTACAACCAGTCGATTTATGACTATCTGACCAACAAGTCAGACTATGACTACACTCTTGGCGACGAGAGGTATTTGAAGTGAGTTTTTTAATTCTTAAAGAGTAATACATATAATAAACAATAATATCTCCAATAAATATTATGAGAAGATTTATAAACGGTTCGTTTGCACTTGTCTTAGGTTTGTTCGCCCTGTCGTGCGGAGAGAAAAAGGCAGAGGGGGGAAATGCGGCCACAGCGCCCAAAGAAGAGAAGCCCCAGGTAAAGATTGAGACTGTACACGCCGAGAGCGTGGCTCAGTCTGAGACTTACACCGGCACGGTTGAGAGCAACCTGAAAAACAACATATCCCCCAACTCCCCCTACCGCATCAAGCGTGTATATGTCGATGTTGGCGACTACGTGAAGAAGGGTCAGGTGGTTGTTGACCTCGACAAGTCGAGTATCACCCAGGGTAACATCCAGATTCAGAACCAGCAGCTCGCGATCGAGAACGCCCGTCTTCAGATGGAGAACCAGCGTGTAGAGTATGAGCGCACCGCCGAGCTATATCGTGTGGGTGGCATCTCCAGGTCGGAATACGACAGTGCGAAACTGATGTATGACCAGACTGTGATTGCCTACGACAACGCCAAGCACCAGCTTGATGTCCTGAAATCGCAGCTGAACCTGCTCTCTGAGAACACACGCCTGGTGTCTCCAATGGACGGCATCGTCACAGCCCGCAACTATGACGACGGCGACATGTACACCACAAACCCGATTCTCACCATTGAGCAGACCAACCCAGTGAAACTGATGATCAACGTGTCGGAAACCTACTATGAGACCGTTCGTCAGGGTATGAGCGTAGATATCACGCTTGACGCCTACGCAAACCAGATTTTCCGCGGCACCGTTGTCACCAAATATCCCACCATCGACCAGGCTACCCACACCTTCCCTGTTGAGATTTTCATGACTAACGACAAACAGCTGATACGTCCGGGTATGTTCGCCCGCGCAAACATCAACATGTCCAGCTCAGTCCACGTGATGGTCCCCGACGTGGCTATCGTGAAGCAGATTGGCGCCGGCGACCGCTACGTATATGTCTATAAAGACGGCAAGGTATCGTACAACAAAGTTGAGCTGGGTCAGCACGTAGATGACAAGTTCGAGATTATATCGGGTGTAAGCGACGGCGATCAGGTGGTGATAGCCGGTATGTCACGTCTCGCTAACGGCAGAGAGGTTCAAGTGATTGAGTAAGCAAACAGAAGTTGAGTGAACAGCGTAAACAATAAAGGGTAGTTCTATAAATTAGCTTC
>JAZUMZ010000276.1:0-2416 GCA_045603885.1 Bacteroidaceae bacterium
GGCTTGTGTTTTGGTCTTATTCTGCCGCAACAAAATTCTGCGGACGGCACGCTTTGACAACCGACGGCTTTAACTTGACCGTCAAGCCATCTATGATTTTCTGCACTTCGGCATCAAACTCCTCGTGTTTGGCGCCGTACAAAATCTGCTCGGTCTTGTCCGCAAACAAAGCCGCGGGTTGGTTGATGTCCAGCCGCAGTATCAGCGCCGCCGTCGGCGTGCTGCCGCTCGCCTTGTAGGTGGCCACTTTGGCCGAGCCGACGTTCACACTGCGCACGGCTTTCATCAGTTCCTCGTCCGCCTGGGTGGCGTCCACGTCCTGCCGGTTTTGCGCGTCGGTGCTGGCCTCCGGTTTTTCCCCGTCCGGCGCCTGGCTCTTGTTGTAGGCGTCTACTGCCTTTTCAAAGCTGCCGGTCTGCTTGTAGATAGCCAAGTAGTCTTCCAATTCGTCGGTGACTTCTTTTTTGGCCTTGTCGTCCATCTCGGCGCCTTCGCTGTTGAGCAAGGGCATCTCGATGATTTTGTAGGAAACGAAGTTTTTGTCAAAATACGCGCGGCGGTCGGCCTCGGACACCTCGCGCTCGCCGCCCTTGCCATACAACGTGTAGAACAGGCTGTACTCATTGAGCACCAACTGTTTGTACACGTCCACAAAATGCGCGTCGCTTATACCGAGTTCCAGATAGGCGTCTTTGCCCAAAGAAGCCATTTGCTCCTCTGTTTCTTTCAACTTGTCGGCATTCCATTCAATGTTGTGCTTTTTGAGCAACTGCCGCAGCGCCGCCTGGCGCACCATGTTATCCTTCGCGGTGAGCTTGATGTACTCTGCCAAATCCACCGTCTGCGCGGCATCGCCCTCGCCGTAGGTGTACTCCTGGCCCCAGGCGTCATACCCGTATTGGGCATACTGATACAGGCCCTGCGAATAATACATCGCGTAAAAAGCGTTATACAAATACGCCAAATATTCCCCGGTTTCCACCGTTTCTTCGCCTATCGTGCCGGCGATGCGGGGGGTGCCACCAATGCGTAACGTCGGGGCAGAGCAGCCACTCAACATAAGCGCCGCGAACAACGACAGCGCCAACACGGCGCCGAGGATGCGTTTCATGTGGTTTTTCATACTTGTTTCCTCCTTGAAAAGAGCAATAATCTCATATAGTATACTCCTTTTCTGCCCCTTTGTCCAGTTTTTTCTCCAACCCCGCCGCAAGGCGGTCGAGCGCCTTCACAGACCACGACAACAAAAGGAAAGAGGGCACCCCAAAAGGGTGCCCTCTTTCCTTGGTGCACCTGAGCATTCTATAATCGAACCGTGTACCTCTTTTAGAGTTACGGTTTTGTTTGCTTCCTTATAGTTAAATGTTATGACCAATTTGTCGTCGTAAAGATATACGGCGTTTACAAAAATGTCAATCAGTCTCTGTTTGTGTTCCTTCGTTTCCAAGCTCATGCTCTGAATATGCCTGAGCCATAATACTAAGCCCTCTTTCGTAATAGTGGGCTTCTTCATTTCTTCCTTGATGAGCTTTAATTTAATCTCATCTCTCGTCTGCTCCAACTCAATCATTCTTTGTTTTGTGGTTGGAGTTATAATTCCTTCTTCTATTGCTCTGAGTAGATTGTTCAGTGCGTTCTCTGTTTCACTAAGCCGTTGTTTAAGTAGTTGTATTGCGGGATTTTCTTTCTTTGCATTTCGAAACACAATACCTGCAATATCCTCAATTACATTATCATCAATCATCATCTCATGAGTGTGCTTAACAACAATGTCTTCAATCCATTCTTTTTTAACCGTCTTTTTATCACAAGTGTGTTTGTATTTAGCGTTGTTGCATTTGTAATATCGGTGAACTGTACCGTTTCGTGCGGTTCCGCTTTCACCGGTCATATATACACCGCATTTACCACAAAATAGCTTTGTTGTTAGTAAGTAATCGTCTTCGGCTTTATGTCTTGCTGTTGCTCTCTTATTCTTCGCACGCTCACGCTGCACCTTCTCAAATAACGCTTGTGGCACTATCCTCGGTATTCCGTCCTTTTGAATAATATCTCGGAACTTGTATTCACCAATATACCTTCGGTTTTTCAGCATATCCGTTACGATATTAATGGTTATTTTCGTTCCGTGAGAAGTGGTAACACCTTTTGCATTTAACATTTCCACAATCTCTTTTATTGTTTTACCATCCGCGTATGCTTGGAAAGCAGCAACCACATACGGTGCTTTAACAGGATCCACCTCAAACATTTGGTCCTTGTTAATAACATAGCCGATAGGGACTGTACCGCCATTAAATTTACATTTTAGCGCATTCTCGGTCATACCTCGTGTAACTTTTTCGGAAAGTTCAACCGAATAGTATTCTGCATAACCCTCCAACATTGATTCAAGCAATATGCCTTCAGCGTTTTG
>JAZUMZ010000277.1:0-9411 GCA_045603885.1 Bacteroidaceae bacterium
ATTAATTGACAATATTAAAATCTTAAATAACAAACATTATGAAAATGAAGAAGTATTTTTCTGTTTTGGCAATTTGCGCGGCTGTGTCACCAGCCTTCGCGCAATATGAGGGGACAGAAGTCTATGATCGTGTCGCCGGACCCGACAGTCTTGAGGCGCTGCAGCAACTCACTCTGCTTGACCAGAACTTGCAGAGCAACCAATTGAGTGACGCATATGAGAATTATAGATTCCTTGTCACCCACACACCATACGCTCAGCTTGGTATATACAGTAAGGGAGCTGACCTGCTGAAGAAAATGATACAGAATGCGCCTGACAAAGATACCAAACGCAAATATTTCGATGAGCTTATGTGGCTCTACGACCTGCGCGTGGCAAACGCAAAAGGACTTAACTCGTTCTGCAAGCCAAAGGACAGGACTACCAAAGGCCCGTTTGAGTGTAGAAAAGCATATTTCTATTCTTTCTTCGGACGCGACATTTTTGATGACTGGACTCTGGAGAAAGCATACAACAACTACACAGAGGGTATCAATCTAGTGAACGAGGATCCTTCAATGGAGATTGAGTATTTCGTTCTTCAAGACTACTTCTCTCTGTCTTACCAGAGATACGGTGCTGATCCCGAAGGTTTCGGAGAGCAGTTCCTCAACGACTACCTTCTCTGCTCAACAGTATGTGAGAAGATGCTCGCCCACGCAAAAGATGTGGACGACCCGGCTGAGGCACAGAGAATCGTGCAAAACTACGACCCCACCTACAACTGGGCTAACCAGGCATTCGCAAGCTCGGCAGTTGCAAGCCGCGCGCAGATTCTCGCTATCTACGAACAGAAGATTGAGCCTAATAAAGACAACTACGATTATCTGTACTCTGCCATGAGGATTATGGCGTCAAACCAGTGTGACGACTCTGAGATCTATTTCAAGGCGGCTGAGTATGGATGGGCTCTCAAGCAAGACCCGGTGTCGGCTATGGGTATGGCGGCTGTGGCTCTTAGCAACGATCAGGTGGATGAGGCCATGGAATACTACAACAAGGCGCTTGAGCTTACACCCGATAATGATAAGCCTGAGATGGCTTATGAGATCGCAAACGTGCTTGGACGTAAAGGACAAATCTCCAAGGCTGAGCCGTTCCTCACTGAGACTGAGCAACTCGACCCTACATACAAAGGTAAGTGTGACCTCTACAGAGCACGTAAGGAAGCATCAGAGAAAAATCTTGACCAGGCTATTATGTTTGCGCGTAAAGCAGGTGAGGAAGACCCGTCAATCTCTGGTACCGCAACACGTCTGATCGAGCAGATTGAGACCTACAAGGTAAAGATGGCTGAGTATGAGGCACAGCAGAAGGCTGAGCGCGAACGTCTTGCGGCTATTGAGGCTCAGAGAAAGAAAGAGCGTGAGGCTTATGAAGCCGCCCAGCGAGCAGCTGCAGAGAGAGCAAAAGCTGCACAGGGACAGAAAAAGGCCGAGATCGATGCTGAGAACGCAAGAAGAAAGGCCGAATATGACCGCAAAATGGCTGAGTACAACAAGAAAAAAGCTGAGTACGACGCACAAGTGGCAAGACAGAAGAAACTTGATGACTTCTGGAAAGGTAAATAACGTTTTTTCCTTTATAATTTAAAAAAGTACCCATAACTACTGCCCCGGATACAAATACGCTATGTGAAATGTATCCGGGGTGTAGCATTAATCAGACAATCATGAACGAACACGCAAAATTCAAGGTTACTGACAAGGCCAGCACCGTAATTGCCGACGATTACAGGCTGCTTCAAGTGATGAGCCGTTTCGGTATTCCGCTTGGTTTCGGAGATAAGACAATCAATGAGGTGTGTCTTCAGTCTGAGGTGGATCCATTCACTTTTATCTCTGTTATTAATTTCATAAAATACCAGGGGGAATATGTTGATATAGATATCAAGAAACTGGATCTTAAGTCATTACTCAACTATCTCAGAAGATCACACCAGTATTTCCTGGACTATCAGTTCCCGAATATGCGACGGAACATGCTTCATGCGATTGATTGCTCTGTAAAAAACGAGGTGCCGTTTCTCGTTCTCAAATTCTATGATGAATATGTTGAGGAGGTGAGCAGACACATGGTGTCGGAGGAAGAGGATAATTTTAAGTATGTGGATAGCCTGATTAATGGCGGTGAGGTGCTCGACAAGTTTAAGAGTGAGGCCGGGTCGCAGCTCTCACACCATCATCAGGATATCGAGGATAAGCTGATGGATTTGAAACGACTCTTTATCCTCTATTATCCGCAGACAACTATCGACCATGATATCAATGCCGTGGTTTTCGAGATTTACAGAACTCAGGAAGACCTGTTGCTCCACTGCAAGGTCGAGGATAATCTTTTTCTACCGACATTGAAATTCCATGAGCAGGCAATTAAAAAGAAAAGGGCAAGAAAAAACAATGATACGGCTGACGAGAAAACTAATATTGATAATGAATTGTCCGAACGTGAGCGCGATATTGTTGTATGTGTGGCCAAAGGTCTGTCTAACAAGGAAATAGCTGATAAACTATGCCTTTCTGTCAACACAGTAACTACCCACAGAAGAAATATAGCTAAAAAACTGGCTATACATACGTCGGCAGGTATCACTATTTATGCGATTGTTAATAAATTAGTCACTCTTGAGGACGTAAATGTCTGACTAAAAATTCTGAGAACTATGATTAAACAAGAATGGAAAAACAAGGGGTTTGTTGATGAGCCTGTTGATGAGAAAATAGACTTACAGGCAGAGATCAGGCAAATGTGCATACAGAAAAACGCAGTCATTCTGGCTCATTACTATACAACTGGCGATATTCAGGATGTGGCCGATTTTATAGGCGACTCACTTGCTCTTGCACAGTGGGCTGCAAAAACCGATGCCGACATAATTGTCATGTGCGGAGTGCATTTCATGGGTGAGACAAACAAGATTTTGTGCCCGGGAAAGAAAGTGCTTGTGTGTGACCTCAATGCGGGATGCTCTTTGGCGGATTCGTGCAAGGCTGCTGACCTGAGGGAGTTTAAAGACAAACACCCTGGATATAAGGTTGTGTCTTATGTAAATACAACAGCAGAGGTGAAAGCGTTATCGGATGTAGTGGTAACAAGCTCAAATGCAAAACTTGTGGTTGAAAGCTATCCGAAGGATGAGAAACTGATTTTCGGACCAGACAAGAACCTCGGCAACTATATCAACTCCATTACCGGAAGGAATATGATTCTCTGGGACGGAGGATGCCACGTTCACGGACAGTTCTCGCTTGAGGGGATTCTGAAACTGAAAGAAGAGCACCCCGACGCAAAAGTACTTGTACATCCTGAATGTCCTAAGCCGATTCAGATTGTGGCTGATGAGATAGGGTCAACAGCAGGACTGCTCAAGTTCGCCATTAATGATGATTCACAGGAGTTTATCGTGGCGACAGAAAGTGGTATTCTGCACCAGATGAGGAAGGAATGTCCGCAAAAGACGTTTATACCAGCTCCGCCAGAGGCTTCTGAGACAATAGGATGCTCTTGCAACGAGTGTGAGTACATGAAACTTAACACGCTCAAGAAACTTTACAACACATTGAAATATGAGTGGCCTGAGATCGAAGTCGATAAAAATGTAGCGGAGAAGGCATTGAGACCGATTGACAAGATGCTGGAAATCAGTAAAAAACTAAAAGGGTAGTTGACTCTATGAAAATTGCAGCCCTGGTAAGCGGAGGAGTGGACAGTGCCGTTTCTGTCTTCCGGCTGAAGGAGATGGGATTTGAACCACATCTTTTCTATATAAAAATCGGACCGGAGCAGGACAAAGATTGGAACTGCACTTCGGAGGAGGATGTGGAAATATGTCAATGGATGTCTAAGAAATTCAACCTTAAGTTTGATGTCGTTGACTTGCATCACCAATATTGGGACATGGTGGTCAAATACACCATGGACAAAGCAAAACTGGGATTGACACCAAATCCCGATGTTATGTGCAACAAACTGATTAAGTTTGGATGCTTTGAGGAAGTGGTGGGAAAAGACTTTGACAAAATTGCAACAGGACATTATGCGACAACAGAGGTATTAGACGGAAAGACATGGTTGGCTACAAGTCCTGACCCAGTCAAGGATCAGACAGATTTTCTTTGTCAGATTAATTTTAAACAGGTGTCTAAACTTATGTTCCCAATAGGACATCTGTGGAAACATCAAGTCAGGGAAATCGCAGAGAAGAACAACCTCCTTAATGCAAAACGTAAGGACAGTCAGGGGATTTGTTTCCTCGGAAATGTGGATTTCAGGGATTATGTGGGAAAATATCTCGGAGAGAATCCGGGAGATGTGAGAGAACTGGAGACCGGGAAAAAAATCGGACAGCACAAAGGGCTGTGGTTCTATACAATCGGACAGAGAAAAGGACTCGGGTTTAGTGGAGGACCATGGTTCGTTGTGAAAAAAAACATGAGACGCAATATCCTGTTTGTATCACATGGATATAATCCTGAGAAAGTCTATAAGACAAAACTTAAAATGGATGACTTCCATTTTATTACAGAGAATCCATGGGGTGGCGAAACTGCTGAACACGACGTGACTTTCAAGATAAGACATACCCCTGAGTTCCTCAATGCCAAGATATTCAAGGCGGAAGACGGCCAGTGGACTCTTGTGAGCAAAGAAAAAATACATGGAGTAGCTCCGGGACAATTCTGTGTGGTTTACGACCAGAATCACCATCTATGCTATGGAAGTGGTGAAATTGTTTGACCTGTCATATAATCTATTATGAATAAAAGTCTAATCACTGTTGTTTGTTTCTTGTTTTTCTGTTTTTATAATGGAAAAGCACAGGTTGTCGGAGATTCTTCGCATGCGGATTCATTAAATTTGGATTCGACCGGATTTCACCGGTTGGAAATTGATGATGGATATTTACAGACAATCGAGAACCTCATGGTGGAGGTCGAAAAACAGGAGAAGGCAAAGGAGGTGATCAGGCAATATGAGGATGGATTGCTGAAAAAAGAGATGAAATTCAACTGGTTATCGACAATCCCAGTTGCAAGGGGAGTGCTTCTGACATCAACAACAAATAATTTTAAGAGAAGGAAAGTGCTATATGAACGTCACTCTGACAAGAACTGGCCGGACTACGGGCCAGCGGTTCTGCCATTAGCGGTGACTTGGGGACTGAAAGCCGCGGGAGTGGAGAGCAGAAGCAAGACAAAACGTATGTTTACGGCAAATCTTATCGGACTGGGTATATCTACAGGTTTGACAAACCTGCTTAAGCACTCAATTACTGAAAGACGACCTGACGGAACCGATAAACACAGTATGCCATCCGGACATTCATCTTTGGCATATTTCTGCGCAACTGTGCTAGACAGGGAATTCGGACATCATTCCCCATGGATCTCAATAGCTGGATATACGGCTGCAACCGCTACTCAACTACAGCGTATCCATCGTAACCGACACTATATTAACGATGTGGTTACTGGTGCTGGAATAGGTGTGATGTCTGCTAATCTTGGATATTTTATCACCGATAGGATTTATGGAGAAAAAGAGATCAATAAACCTAAACTCTCGGTGATGGATATCAATAACTTTAGGAAGTTTCTGGTCCAACCTACGTCTTTCGCGTTGGTGTCGGGAGTGACAACCGGACGTAACAGCATTTCGACGGATAATTACGAGTTGTTGAAAGACGGCGTTGACTGCAACATGCGTACAACTGCAGGATTTACAACAGGCTTGCAATATGAATACTTCCTTAATGAGAATTGGGCTCTTACAGCCAATACGCGTCTTGCTCAATATAAGGTCCAGATATTGCAGGATAATATGCCGTCCTCAGAAAGTGAGATTTTAGGTGATAATTTTTATTCTTACCATATCAACACCGGAGTTGAGTACAGTTTGCCTATCGAGGGTGTTGTTAGGGTGAATGTAAAGACTTTTGCGGGTGACCGATATATTCCAAAGGCCGACTTTCGTAATATGGCAGATGAGGTGGCGTTACGAATAAAAAGCTCCAACAGTTTTGAGATGGGAGGAGCCGTGGAGATTAACATGTTCTCATCCTCAAAATATATCGCCTCAATAGAATGTGGTTATACACACGCGTGGGCAAAAATGTTGAAAAACAGGTGGACACTGTCATCTTCTTGGAAAGTTTTGCTTTAAATGTAACTCGATAGAAGAATACTATACTTGATTTATGACAAAGGAAGTTGCTGATTTACTTAGGAAGTATGCAGACCGGTATGAAAATCAGGATTTCATAAAAGGCGATCCCTCGTGGTTTATGCACCAGGTCAATGGCTCATTAAACCAAGAGACCACTGCGTTTGTGACGGCAAATTTGAGCTACGGAAGCCGAAAACAGTTTATGCCGAAAATCCAACAGCTTATTGATTGGGCAGACGGAGATATGTTTAAGTGGATTCGTGACGGCGGGTTTGAAAAGCATTTTCAACCTAATGATTTGTCCTGCTTCTACAGATTGCAGACTAAAGCGGTGATGTACTGCTTCTTCAATACTTACAGGACTCTTCTGACGATTTATGGCTCAATCAGTCAATACCTCAAACTATGCATGAACTGTGATATGGCTGACAGGGGCAAAAACAACCTTGACAATAATGAATACATGGCATGTATAGATGCCATAAAATATATTACGGATTTTTTTGCCTCAAACGGATCTTCAGGAGTTGTTCCCAAAGACACAAGCTCCGCATGCAAACGAATTTGTATGTTTATGAGATGGATGGTAAGGGCTGACTCACCTGTTGACTTGGGATTATGGAGCGATTTTATCGACCGCAGGACACTCATCATGCCACTTGACACACATGTGCTTAGCCAAGCGGTGAAACTGAATCTTATGTCATGCAGAAATACGAGCATGAGCGCGGCTCAAAAACTGACAGCCCTGATGGGGACTGTGTTTCCTGATGACCCCCTGAAAGGGGATTTCGCTCTCTTTGGCTACGAGGTTGCTTTAATCTAATGCATTAATCAAAAATCCCCCGTCAGAACTATTCTGCGGGGGATTTTTGAGTTTATATCAATATGTGGGTTTTACATATTGAACTTGTAGCGTGTGTCTGTCACTTTGTTTTTCTTCATCAAGCTGAGCTCGAGAGTACGCATCGCAAGACCGGTGTTCTGACGAATAACCTCGTCTTTCTCGGATTTCTCCTCATAAACCTGCTTCTCTTCTTGCTTCGTGTTGTTGAGGACGCTGAGCATATAAACACCGCGTGTGCCGGCGAAAGCTTTTGAAGTCTTACCAACCGCAGTCTTTGAAGCTATGGAGCTTACCTTGGGCTCTGAAGCTTGGATGCTCGGAACCATTGCAGGCATTGCGGCGTTCACATTGGTCAATGTGTCAACTGCGGCGTTGGCATAACCCTTGGCTTTGTTCACATCATCACCGATAGCTTTAAGAATTACCTCTGCTTTCTTCTCGTTCATCAACACTTCCTTGATATGGTCACGTACAGCTGTCTCTGAGTATGTACCATTGCTTACGCCTGAGAGACATACAATCATGTAATGGTCGTTGTTACCGCATCGGTAAACCTCCTGAGACACATCGCCAACCTCTGCCTCGTCGAAGAGCCATTTGATGGCGTCGTTGGTGTGAGATACCTGTGCAATCTGATGCTGGTTGCTTACAACTGAAACGCTCTGAACGCTGTAGCCGGACTTCTCAGCATTGGCCTCGATGTCGGCGATAGTCTTGTTGCTGGCAAGGAATGAGCTGATCTTGTTGAAGGTGTCTTTTGATGTGTTGTCTGAGAAAATCAGAGGCTTGTCGATTATAGCAAGATCATACTTTGTAATCGGGTTGCGAGTCTCAAGAACTTGGTATATAATCACATTATCGTTCTGAAGATTCATCTTGTAAATGCCAGAGCCTGCAGTAAACAGCTGGTTGATAAAGTTGACATCATCCTGGCTGTCCATGCGGGCACGCTCAAAGTCTGAAGTGCTTACCCATGCTGAGTCACCCTGCTGGCCGTAAGTCTTGGCGATTGCAGAGAAGTTGCTGCCGGCTGAACCAAGAGCGGTCATTATACTATCTACGCGGGTACTGATTTCCTTCTTGTTGGCGCCAGTCACAACAATGCGACGCTGAAGAACAGAGTCGGGGAGGGTCTGGGTGCTGATCAGTTTGGCGGTGTAGTATTTGTTCTGAATCTGGTCGTAGCGTGGAGCTGAAGCTTTGCCCTCAACGAGCTTTATACTGTCGGTGCCGTTGAGCATAGACTGGATGTAGCTGGGGAAGGCGTTGATACTCTTCATCGTCTTTGAGTAAGGGATGTCGGATGCGCTGTTACGAATGGCTTTGTTGATGTCTGCTTCGGTTTTGGCAGAATCAAGCTCTGCATAGTAACCCTTGAAGTCGTTCTCCAGTGCTGTGCGGTCTTCGGCGCTTGGAGTGACGGTTACGTCAATAATCTTTGCGTCGCGAACCTCAGTCAGAGCCATGTATTTACCCTTGTCTGAGTTGAAGCGGGCTGTGATCTCATCTGCTGTCACGTTTATCGTGGAGTCGTTCACACTTGTATAAGGAATACTTACAAGAAGGATGTCCTTACCTGCGGTGCGGAGATCAAAGTTGGCTTTTGCCTCAATCGGGTTGGTGATGAAGCCGTTGGCAAGAAGGGCGTTGAACTTGTTGAGAAGCAACTCATTCTTCACCTGGTTCTTTGCAAAGGCTATATAATTGTACAGTTTGTCCTGATCTTCAGACATCTGACCGTTGTCTTTCATCTCCTGAAGCTGATTTGCAAGAGTGATAAACTGGTTGGCGTCATACTCCATGGTCTGAGGGTTCACAAAGATTGCAAGGAAACTGCTCACTTGCTGACCGGTCTTACCGTCGGTGGTCAATACCTTGTTTACCTCATCATCGGTCACAGCAAGACCAACTTCCTCACATTCGCCGGCTACAAGCTTGTTAATCACATAAGACTGCCAAGCCTGATCATGAATCTGGTTCTGAACCTCCTCGGTGTTCTGACCATTAGGATTGGTGATGTCGTGAAGATACTGGAAGTTGCTTACCAACTTCTGATACTCTTCCAAGCTGATTTCATCACCTGCAACCTCACCAGCTTTCATTGATGAGGAGTCGGAACAGCTTTTGTTAGACATTGAGAGAATGAAGAGCAACAATGCTATGGCAATGATGCTCACAAGCAAAATGTTTTTGTCTCTGATTTTTTGTAATACTGCCATTTTTTTTAATATTTTTTGTTTGTTATTTTTGCTGTAAGTTTATTGGTTTTTGCGTTTCTCCACAAAAACATACAAAGTTACAAAAAAAACATTGCTTTATCGGTCTTAAAGCAATGTTTTTTGTGTTTTTTCTTTATT
>JAZUMZ010000278.1:0-5758 GCA_045603885.1 Bacteroidaceae bacterium
ATTTTTTGTCTCGCAGAAATAAAGGAAATTTGTGACTCTGTCACAATAAATTGGAAATGGAAGAAATATTAAACTCTGTTTATTTCTAAAGTGCCAAAGGCACGTAATTTCTTTATTTCTTTTATTTCTGCGAGACTATTATAACACATATGATAGTAGGTTTAATATTAAATCTCAATGGGCTTCCAGCCAGTTTTTTCCCCATCCGCAGTCAGCGATAATAGGCACTTCAAGTTTACAAACATTTTGCATCTCCTCAATCACTATGGCTTTCAGTTTTTCTTTTTCTTCTTGTAAAACACTAAAATTCAGTTCGTCATGTACTTGAAGAATCATCTTGGACTTTATATTTTCCTCTCTCATGCGCTTGTCAATTCGAACCATAGCGATTTTAATTATGTCTGCCGCTGTGCCTTGAATAGGTGCGTTGATGGCGTTGCGTTCGGCATACCCTCTTACTGTGGCATTGAGGCTGTTGATATCCGGCAGGTAACAACGTCTTCCAAAGAGGGTTTCCGTATATCCTTTATCTCTTGCTTTCTGAACAGACTGATCCATATATTCCTTAACCTTCGGATAGGTTTCGAAATATCCGTCGATAAGTTCTTTCGCCTCAGCCCTGCTCACCTCCATCCTCTCTGCCAGTCCGAAAGTGGTGATTCCGTATATGATTCCGAAATTTGCTGTCTTTGCTTTTCTTCGCTCGTCGCTATCTACTTCCTCAAGTGGTTTCTTGTAAATTTTTGCTGCCGTTGCCCTGTGGATGTCATGTCCTTCCATGAATGCCTCAATCATGTTTGGGTCTTTGCTCAGGTGAGCCATAAGCCTCAATTCAATCTGTGAGTAGTCGGCTGAGAAGAACTCACAACCAGGTTCTGGTATGAACGCCTTCCTCACCTCTTTACCGTTGGCGTCCCTAATCGGAATATTTTGCAGGTTGGGGTCGGATGAAGAAAGTCTTCCTGTAGATGTAACTGCTTGATTATAAGATGTATGTATATGTCCGGTGTGTTTGTTTATAAGCTTTGGCAGACTGTCTATATATGTAGTCAGCAGTTTCTTGTATCCTCTGTATTCAAGAATTTTGTCAACTATAGGATGTTTTGATTTGAGGTTTTGAAGCACATCCTCTGACGTCACATACTGCCCGGTTTTTGTTTTCTTGGGTTTGTTTATGATTTTCAGTTTACCAAATAGTATGTCTCCCACTTGCCTTGGTGATGATATATTGAATTTCTTTCCAGCGAGTGAGTAAATCTCCTCCTCTATTTCCTCCATCTTTTGTGTGAACTCATTTGAGGTTTGTGAAAGTGAGTCGGTGTCTATGGTAACCCCGTTTTGTTCCATTCGTGCCAATACAGGTACGAGCGGCATTTCCACTTCCTCAAAAAGTTTGTTCAATCCTTCTCTATGTAGTTCCTCCTCAAGCTTGTTTTTCAATTTCAACGTGATGTCAGCATCCTCGGCGGCATATTCATAGACTTCTATCGGTGTGAGGTCTCTCATGTTCTTTTGTCCCCTACCCTTCTCTCCTATAAGCTGGTCTATATGTATGGTCTTATATTTAAGATATATCTCCGCAAGGTAATCCATACCATGTCTCAATTCTGGATGGAGTACATAATGTGCGATCATGGTGTCGAACATAGGTCCTTTTACCTCGACCCCATAGTTAGCCAACACATTGATATCATATTTTATGTTTTGACCTATTTTTAGAATATTCTCATTTTCATATACAGGTTTAAAAAAATTCAGTATTTTTTCCGCTTTATCTCTTTCTGGTGGTACAGGTACATAATATGCCTCGTTTTCTTTGATAGAGAAGCTCAATCCCACGAGTTCGGCGGCTATCGGGTCAGTGGAAGTGGTCTCTGTGTCTAAACTGAGAATTTTTTCCGACAAAAATTTTTGAGCTAATTTTTTTATATCCTCTTCGTTTTCAATAAGATAATAATCATGTTCTATTGATTTTATGTCGCTGAGAATCGAAAATTCGTCGGTACCCGACCAGATATCCGTCATTTTTTCGCTTCTCGAAGGGTCAGAGTCACCATTTTTTTGAGAATATTTGTTTTCGTTACCAGTTGTATCATTTCCGAAGAGGTCCATCATTCCAGAATTGTCTTCCTTCTTTGTTTTCGACTTTTTTTGTCTTTTCTGTTTATTTTCGTTCTCTTCGTCCTCTGGTTTTCCAAGTACCCGGTTGGTGAGATTTCTGAATTCCAACTCGTCAAATAGTATTTTCAGTTCTCTCTCGTTGATATCTTCCCTTCTCAGGCTTTCGAGTGTTATGTCAACCGGCACATCAGTCTTTATAGTTGCCAAAAACTTGGACAGTTTTATCTGTTCGCTGTTTTGTTCCACGTTTAACTTTTGCTTTCCTTTGAGTTTGTCGGTTGAGGAAAGCAGGTTTTCCACCGATCCGAACTCGTTGATGAGTTTAGCAGCTGTCTTCTCCCCTACTCCGGGACAGCCAGGTATGTTGTCGGAGCTGTCGCCCATCAGACCAAGAATGTCAATCACCTGCGAAGGTTCTGAAATACCATGTTTTTCGCACACCTCTCTCACCCCCATGATTTGGAACGGCCGGTCTCCAGTCTGTGGTTTATATATATAGATATGTTCAGCCACGAGCTGTCCGTAATCCTTGTCGGGTGTCATCATGAAGACATCCATATCAGGCGATGCGAAACGCTTGGCGAGTGTCCCTATCACGTCATCAGCCTCGTAATTCTCCACTTCTATCACGGGTATGTTATATGCCTTGATGATACTTTTTATATATGGAATCGCAAAGCGTATGTCCTCAGGAGTCTCCTCTCTCTGTGCTTTATATTCAGGGTATATCTTATGCCTGAACGTACCCCCTTTGGGGTCGAACACCACCCCAATAAAGTCAGGGTTCTCATGTTTGAGTACGTCTTCGAGTGTGTTGACGAATCCGAGTACGGCAGATGTGTTGTTTCCCTTGCTGTTGATTCTGGGCACACGTATGAACGCATAATAAGCCCTGTAAATAAGAGCGTATGCATCTAAAAGGAAGAGTTTTCGCACCAAGATATTCTAATTCTAATTAAATGAAAAATATAAAAATCAAACTTTATAATTTTTTCTGCTTCGTATATCCTGTTTTTTGTCCCGCAGAAATAAAGGAAATATTGTGACTTTGTCACAATTAGATGGCATTTGCAGAAATATAATTTGAAGAAATGATGAATTCTGGTTATTTCTAAAGCGCTGTAGGCGCGCTATTTGTTTTATTTCTTTTATTTCCTTTATTTGACTTTGGTCTTCCTCCTCCTTGCAAGGCATAGTCGAAACGAGTTTCGCCTCTGTTCTTGCTTCGTTCGTCGGTTCTGCGGGACTTAGATTATTAAAAAATACAGGAATTTGTCATTTATACAAGAGATAAAAAACAGATCTTAAGTAAATAATTTACAAAGTTAGCATTTTTTTTTCATCTTACATTTTTATTTAGTAATTTTGTAGAAATTTTAACTAATTTATGCCTGAAATTATTGATTCTATCGTCCGATCTGTTGAAAATGAGATGAAAAAATACAGCAGTGTGTTTGATTCATACATGACGACAGACAACCCTCTGCTGGACAAAATCCTGACCGATATGTCTCAGCATAAAGGTAAGGGTATGCGCCCGTTGATTACAATCCTCTCGGCCCGACTTTTTGGCGAGGTTCCTGAAATCACCTATCATCTTGCGGCTGCATACGAGCTTTTTCACAACGCCACGCTCATTCACGACGATATTATCGACGAGAGTGATATGAGAAGGGGCAGACCGTCTCTTTACAGTCTTTTCGGCAGTAGAATATCCGTGTTGGTAGGCGATTATGTGCTTACTAACTCACTTATATCTTCCATCACCACGAAGCGTATTGACTTGATGGAGGAGGTGTTTAAGGCCGCCCGCTGGTTGGTTGACGGTGAGTTGTTTCAAATATACAATATCTCGCTTGAGGAAATATCTGAGAAAAATTACTACAATATAATAAAGAAGAAGACTGCCGTGTTGTTCGGTTCATGTGCCAAAAGCGGTGCGATGACAACGACTGATAATCCCTCTGACATCAAAAACATGGAGGATTTTGGTATGATTGTCGGTAAGTGTTTTCAGATAAAAGACGATATATTCGACTATATAGCGGGAGAGGAGATAGGAAAACCACGTGGTAACGACATGGCAGAGGGAAAGCTTACTTTGCCAGTAATCCATGTTTTGACTACTACAGAGAATAAAGAGATGATGGATATCGCCCAGAAGGTGAAACGCGGAGAGGCGGGTAGGGGAGAGATTGACCGTCTCGTTGGTTTCACGATTGACAATCATGGTATAGATTATGCCTATAAGGTAATGGGTGAATATGCTGTCAAGGCCAACGAAATACTGGCTAATTACCCTGTCTCTCCCGTACGCTCGGCATTGTCGGAATACATCAATTATGTTGTTACCCGGAAATTCTAATTTGCAAAAAATTGTATTCAGGTTATTTTTAAATATTCCCTTTTTTGTGTCTCGCAGAAATTAAAGAAATAAAAGAAATTTTGTGACTTTGTCACAATTTAATGGAAATTGCAGAAAAATAATAACTCAGGTTATTTCTAAAGCGCTGTAGGCGCGCTATTTGGTTTATTTCTTTTATTTCTTTTATTTCTGCGGGACTTTTAATAAAAAATGGAGATATTAGAAGAATTTGATTTCTTCTCCGAGGACTTCTGAAAGGAGTTTGTTGGCAAGTGAGCTGGTTCCGAGTCTCAGCCATTTGTTAGTAAGCCATTTTTCTCCGAGCACCTCCTTCACTATGGTATAATAGGTGAGTGCGTCCTTCACTGTTTTCATTCCTCCGGCTGGTTTGAAACCGATTTGCACGCCTGTCTCCTCATAGTATTCCTTAATAGCCTGACACATGACGTATGCCGCTTCGGGAGTGGCAGCTGGCTCCAATTTTCCTGTTGATGTCTTGATGTAGTCTGCTCCTGCATACATTGCGATAATCGACGCTTTCTTGATGTTAGATGCCGACTTGAGACATCCGGTCTCTAATATAACCTTCATGCTGCGCTCTCCACACACCTCTTTCAGCTCCTGAATCTCCATAGCCACTCCGTCGTAGTCACCGCTAAGGAATTTTCCCACAGGCATCACGATGTCGATTTCAGTGGCACCGTCTTTCAGTGCTAATGCCGTCTCTGCGATTTTTACCTCGATAAAGCTCTGTGAAGATGGGAAGCAGGCACTTACGCAAGCAATCTCCACATTCTCGTTTTCGAGGGTGTCGTGACAGATTTTTGCGAAATTAGGATACACACACACTGTAGCCACATGACCCAGTTCCGGGTATTTGTCGTCAAACTCGTTGACTTTCTCGACGAATTTGAGCACAGAATCGTCAGAGTCTGTGGTCTTGAGAGTGGTAAGTTCCACGCTGTTGAGCAGGAACCGCTTCACTTCTTTTGTGTTGTTCTCCTCAAGGTGTTTGTCGAGCAGGTTTTTAACTTCTTTTGCTACTGTCTCGTCGTCCAGGTCGGTGTTGTAAAGTTTGAGTGCCTGGTCGATTTTGTTCTCTGAATATTCCATATCCAGATCCATGTCTAAACTGATGTTTTCTTCCATAATTATTGAATTTTTAATGTTTGGTTTATATACTGCTAATATTTAAACGGTGAATTAAATGGATTATTTCTCATTCAATTTCCTAAACTCTACATGAAGCGATAATGCTGATGTTGTTGAACC
>JAZUMZ010000279.1:0-8470 GCA_045603885.1 Bacteroidaceae bacterium
GCCTGCACGTAGTCATCAGGGCTGAGGAAACGTGCGGTGAATGGGTCGAACATGCGTCCGTTCATATTTATCAGTCCCAGCTCGGAAAGCGTCTCATGTCCGGTGAACCCACGGATAAACCCGATGTCGTTCCTGTCGCATGTCATCTTTCCCCACTCGTCATACCGGGCTTTGAGCACCTCGCTGCCGTCGCCCCTTACAATCGACACCGTGTTGCCGAGACGGTCGGTAATGCGGTGGTACAACGACGAGGCTGACTCTGACGCACTCACGTCACGCACATAAACCGTTCCGCCGTCAGCATACAGGTACAAGCGTGTAGAGCCTCCCTCCGTGACGATGTCCATGCCGGGGAAATAACGCACCCTCCTGACCTGATTGCTGAGACTGTCAGAGAGTGTTGAGCGCCACCGCTGCCGGTCTGTCCCGTATTCTATGTTCAGGCTGTAGCCGTCCCCCTCGACATAATCAACCTTGCCGTAGAGGTTGTAGGTCACGCTCTGTGGTGAGGACGATATGAGTCCCATGCTGTTCTGTACTCCGGTGACGGCATGGGGCTTAGAGCCGCCGTATGTGTAATTTCCGATGTCGGATTTCTTTGTTATGTTTCCGTCCGCGCTGTATGTGTATGTAACCTGTCTCGGAGGGATGGAGAACAGAGGGTCACCCAGCTCCCTTGTCTCAATAAGACGGTCAAGACTGTCGTAGAAGTGGTTCCGGATAATACGGGTTCCGTCGGCCAGATGCCTTTCATCGATGTACAGGTTGTTTGTCCCCTGATAGTAGTAGTATGCCATGGTGTCTATCGGCGACGTGAGGTCAGGGCCGCCCTGGGTTCCTGTGACCCTGGTCGACTGGCCGAGCAAGTCTCCCCGGACATCGGTTCTCTTATGTGTGAGAATGCTGTCGGACAGCGTGTACTCACGCGTGTTAAGGCCGTCGAAGGCGGCAAGCCTCCATACGGTGTTGTTGTTAACGGTGCTCCTTGTCTTGTATCCGTACTCGTCGTAACAGCTTCCTATGTTCACGGTATAAGGATAGTTCTCACGCAGAACCCTGCCGTACTGGTCGTAAGCCGTAGTCTTAAACAAGGTCTGCTCACCGCTTATGTATGTGCCGTACGATATCTCCCTGCCGTACCCGTCGTATTTATAGCGTCTCACAAATCCGGGCTTCAGCTCCCGCATGAGCCTCTCTCCCGGTGTGTCGTAGTAGTACCTGTGGACTACACCGTCCACGGTCTCCGTCTGTTTGTTGCCGAGAGCGTCGTAAGTAATGGCTGTGACTTTTCCGCGGGGGTCTGTGTGTCTTGTCACCCGTCCGTTGACATCATACTCCCAAGTGGACGTGCCGGCGTCGGGGTCTGTCAGTGACGTGCGGTTCCCCGCCACGTCGTACTCCATTGTCACGGTGTTTCCGCATGATGAAATCTCCCTCGGCTTGCCGTTGGGGGCGTACAGGTAGCTGACGGCTGTGTTGTTCTCCACCGTGCCGCTCACGTTCCCCCACGCGTCGAACGTCTTTGTCAGCGTGATACCCTCACATTGTGACGTGACAGTCCTGTCGCCGTAAGTATAGGTTGTGTTGCCGCCCGCGGTATGCCGCTCTGAGGTGACACGTCCCAGGATGTCATAGCTGATGGTGTCCTCCCTCACGCAAGCGCCCAGAACCTCCTTCTTGCCGGATACACGTCCCTGAGTGTCATAGTAAGTGTATTTGTCGTGCCTGACATGATCCGGCCCTATGCTCTCCACCAGCACCTCACGTCCTCGGCAGTCATACCAGGTCTTCACCCACGGCGCTCCCTGGCGTCTCTCAAGTATGTAATATTTTTTGTCAGGGGCCGTTCCCCATCCCCTTGTGTATGTGGTCTCGACACCCTCCGGCGATACGGTCTTTCTCAGGTTGCCCCAGTTGTCATACACGTTCACGGTGGTGCGGATTGTGTCACCGTATGCCTCGGTATGGGTCAGGGGAAGTCCCCAGATGTTGTATGTGTATGTATGTGTGGCAGTCGCCGGAGTGGTTGTTTTGGAGGCGAGGTCCTTTCCGTTCTCATAGGCAAACGTCGTTGTGAGATATTTGTCCGTTCCTGTCTGTTTCCTGCATGTCTGCACATTGCCGTAGCTGTCGTATGTGTATTCGGTCGTATGAGAGAAAGGTGTGTCATACAATTCTGTAAGCTTTGTCACATCGCCGTAAGTGTCGTATTGATACGTGGTCTGGGTCACCGTTTCCTCGTACTGCGTGTCCGTGTGAAGACTGTATGTCGTGGCAAGGGTAGGATGATATGCCCCGCCTTTATAAACATGTGACTCATAATCAATTTCCTTGACCATGTTGTTGTCCCCGTCATAGATTGTATAGTCAAGGCTAAGTGCTCCGGTCAGGTGCTCACGTCCCATTATGTGTTTTGTCGTGTGGCCGTAAATGTCTGTTGTAATATTGTTAGCCGGGTAATACTTGTACTGCCCGCCGACAATGCCAAGGCTGTAATTGATGCGTGTGGATGATAAGTAATTACCGTTTTTTGTCTTTGTTATTCTTGATAAAGGACAGAACCGTATGCTGTCAAGACTCTCAATGCTATCTGTCTTTTGTGTGCCTGATATGTTGTCTGTTGTCAAAATGGAGGTAAAGCCTATCAGGCCTCTTCCTGACAAATGCCACCTCAAATTATTGTATCTGAAAGAACTTGAAGCAAAAGCAGCGGTTCCGTCATCCTCCGTGTAATTATCAACAACCGACAAGGGTATAGCCCCACCAGTCAACGGGTATTCAAAAGCTCTGTCTTCCGTGTATATCCCGCTGTTGGTGAGATTGGAATATGAGATTTCTGTTCCTTTTCCAAAGGCATCCCCAACACGAGTTACTCTTCCCGATGCGGCATTAATGCCAGAGTGCGCGTAAAGATGGAATGTGTCATAAACTGATTCCCGGGAAGCGGACATGGCAGTATTTCCGTCCTCTGTGTCAAAACCACCCGTGCTTATATCTTCCACTATTAAGGAAGATGAGTCGTCGTACTCCTCTTCGTTGTTCTCTGTCAAGTCAGGTATTGTATTAAGAGCCACCGATGTGCTGTAAATATCATTTCCGTAGTTCATAATCTCTGCCTTTCCATTACCTGTGAAGTCACCTGTAAACAAGTATGCGGGCCATGCGTCATTCTTGTTGTTTGTCCGGGTTTTTCTCATCAATTCAAATCCTGATCCAGTTGAGTGTAGCCAGCAGAATTCAGAATATTTGAATGTGTTATGTTGTAACCATCCATGGTCTTCATAGAATGCCTTGCCAACTAATATGTCTGTCTTAGAGTCGTGGTCAAGGTCTATAGGAAGCATAATGACATGATCTGTATCATCATCGGTGCTCTGATATCCGGCGCCCAGGTTCATGGATGTCGATTGGGTGAACGACCCGTCACCGTTTCCCGTCAGGATATAATAGTTTGAGGATGTCTTGCCTTTCATTATGAAATCTGGAAGGCCGTCGCCGTTAAAATCTCCGCATTCCATCCTGTCCCTGGAGTGGATGTCGGTGCCGGTGAATGAAGAGCTGTCATCAAACGGAAATGTCCCGTGTTGCATACCCCGGTTGAAAAACACCTTATAGCCTGAGGTACAAAACAGGGCGATGTCCGTCAGTCCGTCGTTGTTGTAGTCACCGCAGAATATGTGAGTCGGGTTTGATGGAAGGGACAGATTAAACAAAACGCCTTGCAACAGTGAGCTTGCGGTGTTGTACAGATAGTATCCCTTATATACCCCTTCGGATTTTCCTGTCTCTATATGTACTATCTCTGTTTTACCGTCGTTGTCGAAGTCAGAATACGTGTAAATCGGTGCGGTGGCCTTATAATGGCAGTTTAAGGGTATGTAAGGAAATATATTAGAGATACTTCCACTTGTAACGAAATCCCCTGTAAGAACAGTATAAACAGCATGTTCTATGTTGTTATCCCAAGAGTCGATGTTTGAGAGCAGGATGTCATTTTTCCCGTCGCCCTCTATGTCAAGCTGAAGCGTTCCGTTGTTGTAGAATGAGGAGTTGTTTCTTTTGTCACCGATTGAATACGTGCTGTTTGTAATAAACTGTCTCCACCAGTTGTATGTTATCTCACCGCTTGAGCTTTTGTTTGACAGTGCCGTAAACACATAGGTCTTGTACGTCTGACCTGTGCTGCTGCCGGATATTTTTACGTTATATACATATACAAGGTCGCTGATGCCGTCACCATTTACATCCGTCGCGCTGTACTGCCTGTTTTTAACAGGATAATAGTCCTCCACACCCATTTTCTCATATTCCCTTAGTTCTGCGTTGATTCCGAATCCGGGCAGGTGATTCCACTCTATCGCCACGGGCTGCAGCGTCTCGCCGTTTCCGTTAGCCTCAGTCACGGAGACAAGCCGTGAGTATTTCGTACCTGACTGGTCTGACGTTGTGTCGTATGACAGCGTGTATGTCCTGTAAACATCGTTTGTGTAGCGTTTCTTGACCGTCACTGTTTTCAGCCTCCTGGCCATTTGCGCCTGAGAGCTCCCGATGTAGTACGTCTCAATGTCGTTGCTTCTGTCCTCATACTGTAACCGCACGGCGCAGTCGCTGTAATATATTATACTGGGGTAGTAGTGGTTGTTGTCTATCTGATACCCGTAGGATATCTTGTTCCAATGACGGTCGTAGGCCTCATATAGATACCATGCGACATATTTCTCCACTCCGCCGACGGTTATTGTCTGAAGCGCGTCGAATTTGCCGTATGTGTATCTCATGCCGTCCGGCGCCTCTACAAGGAAATACGGCCTGTTGTTGGTTGGATGAATCTGAAGGGTAATCTTTGTATATGGGTCGCCCTCAAGGTCGTATATGGCTCCTGCGGTACCGGCTGTTCCGGATTTGAGCCTCATTCGCTTACCGTCAAGACTGAGGCCGTCTGTCCAGTCATACTGAAGTCCCTTTGCCTGCCCGTCGTGATAGATATCCTTGTTTACAAACGAGATGGAGGAGGCTGTCGAAAGACCGAATCCCCAGCCGGCTATGTCGTTTCCCGACTGGCTGTTGTAAACGATGTTTATGTCAGGTGTCATGCCCTTTATTCCCTCAGGCACATCAATATGGATGGAGTATGTGGCGGCGCCGAGGTCGGACACGCTGAAACTGGATTTTATGCCGCCCACAGGTAAGCTCATGGCGCTTGTCGTGTCAGGCTCGCCTATACGCTCTACCGTCTCGGTGATTGTCCGGGGTGTCTCATCTATGGTTTCGACGCTGAATGAAGGATAACCGTCAACGGATGAGTTCTCAGAGGCCCCGTCAACTGTTTTATCTGACTGGCCGTATGTCTGAATATGTGCAAATGCAATCACAACTATAGCGGCAAAAGTGTGTTTTTTCATTTTATTTATGCAAATTTATGGTTTTTAGTTGATATACCTGTAATTGAGGGGTGACTCTTAACATTATTTACCTTTTGACCACCTTCCAGGTGTCGTTTTTCCCGTTCAGGACAACCTGAATGACATAAATCCCGTCAGGATAGTCGCTAAGGCTTATTTCCGTTTTCTCCATAGTGCCGGGAATAGTGCGGAGACGCATACCCGAAAGGGAGTACAACGATATTGAGAACCGGTCCCTCTCACTAAAGCCCGATATAGACACATCGACATTACAGGATGTCTCGTCACATCTGACAGATATTCGGTTCTCTTCATTCTCCGCAATCTCGGTCATGTCGAATTCATCTTTATGCCTGCCTTTGATGTGGCGCACAGTGATATGGCGTGATATCCGGTTACCTCCTGCATCATAGCTGTACGTAATGCTTTGCGCATCAGTTTTAGATGTGCAAAAGCAGAATAGAGTGAATGATATTGCAAAAACACAATTCTTCATAATGTATGATATTTTAGTTTGAAACTGTTGTTTTTCAATATATTATAATCCCAAGACTTCAATTTATTCAACGTATAGATATCCCTCATAGGCGATACCTTCTATATAAACTATTATTTTATCTGGATAATCTGTAAGGGTTGACAAATATAAAGTACAATTTCCCGAAGCATTCAAGTTCAAGCTACCAAATTGCAAAAGGGTATCATTATCACCATATAAATAGTAAGTGAATGACACGGATTGTTGTGTGTCGTTTTCAAACTCCAGCTGCATTGATGACTCACTGTAATAAACGGTTAAAGGACAGCTTGGAACCTGAGATTTGTTTCCTCCGAAATTAGTACCGGAGCCGTTCTTTACAGGCACCAGAGTAACTATGAACTCCTCTTGTCCGTAGGCAGGACTGAAATCGCAGAGGCAAAAAAACACTACAGAGAACATCACAAATTTAAAAATTGATTTCATAATAAAAAATAGTTTTTAGGGTTAATAATTTTTGCAAATTTAGCACCATTGGTGATGCCTGTAAAATTTTCAATGTTTCAATGTGTTTCTGAAACATGATTTTTTTTAAGGTTTATACCTTGACAGACTTACAACCCTCTGAAATTGTGGCAGAAAGTGTGGATTTTATTCCAAACAGATCAATTGTAATTGTTTCAAGTAGCAATAGCTGCCGGAAACACAAAGAAACAAACTTTTCTTGGATAAAAGGAAATTATGGAGTAACTTTGCAAAAAATTGAGTTATGAGAGGACATTTGGCGGCAGGTCTTTTCCTTGTCACTATCGTAACCTTGGTTGGTTGCGGACATAATTCCGGTTCGATTGACAAGATGGAGCAAATAAAAAGTGTCGGTGATACTGACCCTGAGAAAGCTATCAGTATGCTGGACTCATTGGATATAAAAATAAGGGATGAGTCTGAGTATGTGCAAATGAGATATGATTTGCTCAAGTTGCGATTATACGACAAAGCCGACAGAATTCCAAATTCCGACATCGTGGCCAGGCGTGTCACGGATTATTTCGAGAGCCATGGCAGCTGCAAGGAGCGCCAGGAAGCCTGTTATTATGCCGGCAGCGTATATCGTGACCTGCGCGACACGCCCCGGGCACTGGAGTATTTCTATAAGTCGGAGGATATTGCCATAAACGGAGACGATTGTGACTCCCTGTTACTCAGGAACACATACTCGCAGCTCTCATTTATATTGTGTAATGTCCAGGATTACCAAAGATCATACCGCTACGCAAAAAAGGAGTATGAGATATCTAAGAGAATAAACAGAGTCAATTTCAGAACCGTCGGGCATCTCGGTGTGTCATACAATCAGATTGACAGTATAGAAAAGGCTAAGACTTACCTCGACATGGCATTGGAGATGTTGACGAGACAGGACTCCATAGAAGACAGTACAGCTATCTATGTCCTGCTGTACAACTATTCTGTCCTTGGGGATTATGAGCAGGCGTATAAGTGCTACACGCTGTCCAGGCAATACACAAATGACGATTACAAGACAAAATATCTTCAGCTGGGCACATTCTTTGAGCTTACTAACCAGACGGACTCGGCTATTTATTGCTATAAGCGTGTGATAGACGACTATTATGACCTGTTCAATGTCTTCGACGCGTCTAAGAGCCTTGTCGGGATTTATAACAAGAAAGGAGATTACAAGGAGGCGGCCCGTTACGCAAACATTTTCAAGGCGGCCAGCGATACGCTGGATTTAGGAAGACGGCAGGAACTGGCAGCGACCGTAAACAACCAGTACCAATATCATCTGGACAAGGAAAAGGAATACAGGCTCAGGGAAGACAAGGAGAGACTGCGTTTCTTCATTGTAACTATTTCCATAACCGCTGTGCTCTCCATTTCGTTACTTTTGCTTCTCATTATTTACAGGAAGAACCGCAGCATGAAAAAGATTGTGTCCATGACCGAAGAGCTTGACAGCATGAGAGGGAGGCAGATAGAGTTTCTTAGCGAGATATCAAAGAAAAAGAAGGAGATAGAAGAGTCGAGGCTGTCATTGAGTCTGACAGATAATGAGTTGAGAACAGTAAAGGAGAGACTGGGGGTGGTCACCCTTGAGTTGGATAAACAAAAAGAGGAATTGGAGGAGAAAGAAAAGCTGCTTTCAGATCGTCTGGAGCAGAACCGTCTATACATGAACCTGCTTAATGAGTCAAGGTTGGAGGACAAAGCCGAAGATGTGATACAGACACTGCGGCAATCCGCTAAGGGTAAGAAGGACATGTCCCCGGCAGACTGGAACAAGCTGTATCGGGCAGTCAACGAACTATATCCGGATTTCCGCAACCAATTGAATGAAAACATCGACAAACTGTCCGAGCAGAAGATGCAGGTCTGCTATCTCATCAAGATCGGGCTGACCAACCTTCAGATTCAAAACACAACAAACTTGTCACGTGTCACTGTTTGGCGTTGGATTAAGAGATACAGCTGGATTTTGGAATCAAAGGATGAAATATAAAAAGGCACTAATTTCAATTAGACCGAAAACTTATCACCCCCTCGTGATTACGCACTGGTGGCGCTT
>JAZUMZ010000280.1:0-5487 GCA_045603885.1 Bacteroidaceae bacterium
AGGACCAAGATGCCGCTAAGAAACGTAAAGCGTCGAAGCAAAAAAGAGCACCCTTGATAAAATAAAAACTAATTTATAGAAGTACCCTTAAAGCAGCTTGGTAGAGCTGAAGGGCTGAAGCCCTGAATCACTCCGATTGTATCATGGACAAAAAAGTTACAAAAAGAGTGACGGCTACGATTCTCTCTATGTCGCTGCTCACAGTTATGGCGGGCGCCGCCATCGCTCCGGGACTGGGCGTAATCAGACAACATTTTTCCGATGCCCCCGACATCCTTATCCAGTTTATCGTCAGCTTCCCGGCTTTGTTTATCATCATCACAAACCTGTTCTTCCTCCAAATCAGCAGGAAACTCAAAACACGGGCAATCGCTGTGACGGGACTGCTCCTTTATGTCTTGGCCGGAGCAGGGTGCTATTTTGTTGAGAACATCTATTCACTGCTTGCCATGAGGGCATTGCTCGGAGTAAGCGTCGGTCTGGTCATGCCGCTCTCAACGGGGTTGCTGGCTTTCTATTTCCCACCGGAGGAACAGGCGCGCCTTATGGGGCTTTCAGCCGCGATGAACCAGCTCGGAGGAGTGGTGGCTACGCTGCTGGCCGGCCTGCTTGTGACTGTTCAGTGGAACTACACCTTCCTCGTATATCTGCTTGGCCTGATTGCGCTTGTCATGGTGCTTTTATGGCTGCCAAACGAGCAACTGGGCTCGGCCAACAAACGGGGTGTGCCGTTCCAACCCAGACAGCTGCTGAAATTCCATCCGTCGGTTATCGGAATGTTGCTGCTTATGATGATTTTCTTTGTCTTTCCCACAAATTTTGCCATCGTGGCGGCACAGCAGACATCGCTGTCTACCGACGCTATAACCATCATCATGGTGGGTCTTGACCTCGTGGCGTTCTTTGTGGGGCTTGCGTTTGGCGGATGCATGAGGTGGTTCCGGGTTCCGATCAAGTATTTCGCGCCCTGCCTTTTTGCAATGGGGTACGGTGCCTATCTGATGGGATCCACGGCCATGATTATCGCCGGCTCCGTGGCAATCGGACTGGCTAACGGGGTAGGGGTGCCGTATCTCAACACCATAGCCAGCATAAAGGGCGGCAAGAACTCGGCAACCACAGTGATGCCTCTGCTCTCGGCCGCCCTATATCTCGGACAGTTCGTATCACCTATTATCGTAAATCCCCTCTCAAAGGCCTTGTTTGGAGACTCCGACATCACAGGAGCCTACAAGGTGGCGATCATCCTTTGCGCCATCTTCCTCTATCAGGTGTGGTCCACACGCCATTTCCAAAGCCTCCCTCCTGCGGAGCACAAATAGGATCTGTTCACTGATGAGTGGCAAAACAGTGTCTTTGCAAGTTAAAAAACATTAAAATCTGCTTCCAGCTGCGTACTTGACATATTTAATTTTTTTGTAAATTTGAGGTGAAATAAATAGGAATAACGGAATTATGGTAAAGCAAAAAGTAATTCGTTTAATCCGTTTAATTCGCCGTTAATAATCTTATAAAAACAGAAAATTATGTCAAAGACAGTAGAAACTCAGATTGAGAAGAGCCGCAATTTGATCGCAGGCTTGAAGAAACATCTTAAAGAGACAGGCGACACCCAAATCTCAGCAAAAGATCTAAATGACATGGAGGCATCGTTGACAAAATTGGAAAATGTAAGTTCTGAGATTGACCGCCTTCGCGACCAGCTGAACCCCATGGTGAAAGAGATGAACAATATGCTTGCATCAGTAAAGAATGTGTATGCGGAGCAAAAGAAAATAATCAAGGGCAAATATCCTATGGAACGATGGCTTGAATATGGTGTTCCCGACAAACGGTAGTATATAAGGGCCCAACGGGGATTGTCCCATATCATTTCTTGCAATTCTGTCTTTAAAAATCAGCGAAAACCGAAGTTTTTTCTTCGTTTTCGCTGATTTTTATTTTTTTATCGATGTTTTGGGACAGCTACTTACGTGCAATGATATTGATGACATCTACGATGTCGGTTATGTTAACCTTTCCATCAGAATTGATGTCTGCCGTACTATTGTAAGTAGATTCTTTTGCTATTGTGTTGATAATAAACACGATGTCTGTGATATTTACTTTGCCGTCATTGTTGACATCACCCCTGTCTGCGTCTTCCTCCATTTCTATGATCTCAGAGCACAGGTTCCAATCTTCCGTTGCTTCGTAGAGTGCTTTTGTTCCCAGAGGAACATAGAGCTTTTGTGGGTATATAAGGTCTGTCGTGCCTGTTTCTGGATTATAGAGAACCCATACATACAGTTGCATCGGAGATGGTTCCTTAATGAAACTGCGTACAACCATATCTCTTCGTACTATATCAGGGTTGTCATCATCGTAAAGTTGGTTCGTCCAAAGATTTGTGTTCTTCCAATAATAAGTATCACCTAATGTTACAAGTTTGACATTATAGCAGTCTCTAAAAATCATTGCATCGTAGGAATCGTAGAGACTCCAGTTCTCGCCTAATGTTATTTCTTCAAGAGCAGGGCAATTGCTTAAAGGTGTTTGCAATTGTGCCTTGGGGCCAAAGGTTACCTTTTTGAGATTTTGGCAGTTGTCAAAGGCATTGTTACCAATAAACATTTCTTCTTCATCAAATGACACTTCAGTGAGCATGTTGCAGTTGGCAAAGGCATAACTCTCGATGATTTTTGTAGATGATCCTAACTGGACTTTTTCTATATTAGTACCATCAAAAGCATTATGACCAATGGTTGCAACTGAGTTGGGTATTCGAGTGGTGTTACAACCTATAATTAGTTTATTGCCCATAGTGAGTATTGCTGCATTACAACCTTCACGAGAGTCGAGTTCACTGTTTGCCTCATCAACAACGATAGACTTTAAATTCTTAAATGGAAAGTGCTCGCTGAATTCCTGGACATTTGGTCCCAAATAGATACTTTCTACGGTCTCGCGGATGTTAGTATATTCAGGCAGTGGATTACCATCACTATCCTGATATACCTGATTAATCATTGTGAGAATCCATTCTGGATGCTCACACAAGATGTTTAGTTTTTTCAGATTATTGCATCCGACGAATGCAGCAACACCCCAGTACCCGCCAAAGCGATTTAGATTTTGAGGTAATGTTATTTCTGTCAGAGCTGTACAGAAATTAAAACAGTCTTTATTTATTTGTTGTAAAGAGTGAGGCAGATAGATCTTGGCCAGATTAACGCATCCGGCTAATGTGTTTTCACCCAGTTCCTCTATACCTTCAGAAAATGTGATTTCTTCTAACTTAGGCAAACCGTTAAAACCACTGGCAATTTTTACTGTGTAGCCATTGATTTCTCCGGGAACACTGATTTTTGTTATCCTCTCTATGTCTTGATAGATAGTTGCAGAATATTCGCCGGTTTGTTCATTATAGATCGAATATTCACTGGGAGTTCCTGTCACTACCGCTGTTTTCTCATCCTCACTCATAACGCTGTACTCCAAAACAACACCGTTCTGTTCCGTGTAATATAGTTGAGCTTGAGCATTTAAAAACACAATCAGTGCAAACAATGAGATTGTCACTTTTTTCATTTTGTGATTCAATTCGCCTCCACAGCTGCCACAGAGGCTTTAAATTGTTATGAAGCGTGGAGCTGATATACCACGTCTTCTGATGGAGGCCGTGAGAATTGCCTATGATATGCAGATGCAGTAATCAGTCCACGCCAAACGCGCGAACCGTTATAACTATCCTTGCATATCATTAGAAATTTCTCACGTTTCCATCAGCAAGTCGAGCATAACGCTTCGTTATTCTAATCTTTCTGAGCTCTCCCTTCGGATAGCAATTGCAAAATTACGAATTTTCTAACATTATTGAACCAAAAAAGACAAAAAATTTTAAAGAAACACACATTATACCGCAATTATTCCAAAAAAGAGGGATTTTTTGTAACTATTGAGAGTGTTCTCTTTAGCTTTCATTCAACGATCTGCAAATAAATTGTCCAAAACAACAGATTGATTTACAATGCTGGCATGCTCGCTTTTTGTAATGCCCATCGTGGTAATCATCACCAACTGGATGCTGTGTGTTTTGTTGTGCATCTTACTTGCGTTGAAAGCTTCGATTTTATTTAGAAAATCTTCTTCATCTGTTTTCGTTATTGTATATTTGCCGCCTGTAAATTTAATTTCGCAGAGATAGTCTGTCCTGTCAGGCCTGCTTTCAAGAATCAGGTCAATCTGAGCCCCTTTACCGTCAGGGCTATTCCCTTTCCAGCAGTAATTGCGGTTAATGGAAGCTATTCGCAAGGCATCTTGGATTTTGGTCAAGTGTTCAACGCAAAGCAGTTCAAATGTGTCTCCTGCCCAGGTGTAGAATGTGGGAGTGCCATGAATTGAATTCCATATCCCCTTTTTGGGCTGTTTGCCTTGTATGAAACGCAGATAGAATAGTGAAAAGAAATCAATTAGCTGATATACAGTCTCCACACGTGCTTTGCCATAGCGTGGATATCCTCTGATGATGCCGGACTCCAAAAGGTTGTCGAGCAACTTCGTCAGACTTCCGCCGCTTTTGACGGTTATGGCTGTGCTGATCTCTTTCTGTGTCATTCCATAAAACTGCTTTCCAAGAACTTTGACAATATCCACATATTTCTCTTTGCTGGCATAAAGACCTGCATATACATCAAGGAACTCCTGATGTATATTCTTGTCAGCAAAGAAAATACGGTCTATATTCTCTGTGATGGTTTGGCTGTTGCGTAACTTGTCAAGATAAAAGGGTATCCCTCCCAATGCCATATAGCTGATACACATCTCATAGCGTGAAAGGCGGAATCCGTTACGTTTGTAATATTTGTTACATTCGGCCAGAGTGAAAGGCGCAAGTTTGATGGTTTCCGTGAGCCTCCCGTGCAGTCCCCCGTAATCACGTATTACGTTGTCAAGCATCCAACTTGTGGCAGAGCCGCATACCACCAATATGATGTTTCTCTGGCTGTCTGCCCACGAGTTCCAGAAATAGCCTAGTTCGGAAATCATCTCGGAAGACTGGGGGCCGGCTAACCATGGCAACTCATCAATTAAAATTACTTTCCGACGGAAGCGTATGCTTTCAAGTAGCTTCCTCAGTAGTAGGAAAGCTTCACGCCAGCATGTGGGTCTTTTTGCCGTTGTGGCATCCAGTCCCGACAAGATTAGAGAATCATAGAAATGATCCATTTGTAACATTCTGTAAGTCTCGTAATTTTTATCTCCGTCCTTTATGTATGTTCCGATGGCAGAAAAGACTATCTTGCTGCCATACACCTCACTGACCAAATATGATTTGCCTATGCGTCTGCGCCCATAGATAGCGACAAACTCTGATTTCTTGGATTTATACAGGCGTTCGAGCGTGGATATCTCCGCTTCTCTGCCAATGATATTGGGATACCTCATGCCAGTTAATTATTAAACTTTGCAAAAGTACAACTTTTATTTGAGATTTGTGCAATCTTT
>JAZUMZ010000281.1:0-7147 GCA_045603885.1 Bacteroidaceae bacterium
ATTTTTTGTTTGGTTGTAAGGATGTTCGCGACAGCAAGGGGATAGATGTCAGTCAATCCCCGACTAACACAATAACTCATACACCTCAATGACCGACTTTGCAGCAATAGATTTCGAGACAGCCAACAACGAGCGGACCAGTGTCTGCTCTGTCGGAGTTGTCATTGTGAGGGGCGGCGAGTTCGTCGACTCCTTCTATTCGCTCATACAGCCTGAGCCCAATTATTACACCTATTGGTGCAGCCGTGTACACGGACTTTGTCGCCGGGACACGGACGACGCACCTGTATTTCCTGAGGTGTGGTCACAGGTAGAGCCTCTTATCTATGGGCTGCCTCTGGTAGCCCACAACAAGGCGTTCGACGAGAGTTGCCTGAAGGCCGTATTCCACTGCTATCAGATTGACTACCCCGACTACGAGTTCCACTGCACCTGCATCGCATCAAGACGGGCGTTCCCTTTCCTTGCGAACCACCAGCTTCACACCGTCGCCGCCGAGTGCGGCTTCCAACTTGATAACCATCATCATGCTCTGGCCGACGCAGAGGCCTGCGCCTGGATAGCCAGAGAAATCTTATAATGACTGAGCAGGGGGGAGGGAAAATTACACACCGTCAGAATCTCAGGTAGACCTCGCCCCAGAGTTCGTTGTAGTCCTTATGGGAGAGGTTTCGGTCGTGAACGTGGTTGTACTGCATTTGGAACATGATGTTTTTGTGGATTTGGATGTTGGGCACGATGCTGTAGATTGACTTGGCAGTGTTCCAAGTGGCGTATTTTCTGTACACATCATATTTGCCATAGATCTTCAGCCAAGGAGTGAAAGGCACTCCTACCGTGGCATACCATCCGTCGGACTTTCCCCTGCCGTTCCATGTGTCGGTAGCCTCGTCGTAATCCGTGAGGTTGTAACCGGTGGAGTGGGCATATTCCGCCCGTGCGCTCCACCCTTTGTGCTCGTATTTAGCCGAGGCAGCCCAGCGGTGTGTCTTGTCGCGGCTGGCATAAGTGCCCGTCCATCCAAACACTCCGAAATACAGTTCTTTAACCGGCTGAAAATGGAGTGCCCCAATAAAGTCTTTGCGCCTGTTTACGTCGGAGGCGTTTATTCCCTGTCCGTTCATCACCTGCAGTTGATAATGCAAAAACCGATGACCGTCTTTTTTAGATGGGAAGAGGTCGCCCTGAAGCTGAATTCCCTGGTCTCGCCCACCGTTGGCAACCTTGCCGTCTTGTATTCCGATACCAGCTATCTGCCGCGATATCTGCGAATAGTCTCCTGCACCCACATCCCAAGGATTATATGGATTCTCGAACAAGAACGCACGTTTGTATTGTCCCACCTTCACTGCCAGTTCTTTCCAGTGTTTCCACTCCAAGAAGTAGTCTTTCATGTGGAAAGTTGAGTTGCTCACCTGCGCCTGTATGCGATAGGTGAAATCGGTGAGTATTGTTCCGTCAACATAAGCCCTAATAAATCGCTGGCTGAAGCCGTCGCCGCCATGTTTGTCGTCTTGGTCGTTATATGCGTATTTCCCTATAAAATATCCTCCGAACTTGGGTTTGCTCATATAATCGGTCAGGTTCCTTCCCAACAAAGGGCGTGATTTTTTGACTACAGAGTCATTGGGTGACACATTTTCTTGTGCCGTCAACGGACCATTGCAAATAGCCAATATAGTCATGCAAGTCAGTAATTTTCTCATAATCTTCTGGTTTGTTGTTTAATAAAAGATTGATGTTATAATCACACCCACGATGGTGCTCACCACAACACTTATCAGTCCTGGAAGCATGAACGAGTGATTGAGCAGATATTTACCTATAACCGTAGTTCCAGAACGGTCGAAATTGACCGTTGCGATGTCGGACGGATAATTCGGGATAAAGAAGTATCCGTAAACCGAAGGGAGGACTCCGAGGAGCACGGAACCGGGTATTCCTAATGAGTATGCCAATGGGAGCATAGCCACCACCACGGCACCCTGGCTGTTGATAAGCACGGAGACGGCAAAGAAGGCAAATGCGATGGACCATGGGTACTGCTTGACAATCTCAGTGAGGTTAGCCTCCAACACTGTCATATAGTTGCTGAAAAACGTGTCGGCCAGCCATGCGATTCCGTAAATGGCAACCACAGCCACCATGCCCGACTGCCACACAGGGCCCGCAACCGCTTTCTTAGGCTGTGCCTTGGCAAAGATTATCATAAACGCAGCCGCGGTGATCATTACAATCTGAATGATGATATTCATGCCTATCGGCTTCATGACAGGGTTTCCGTCGTCGCCAACCTTGCCTGAGTCGATAACAGGCCGTATGTCACAACCCAGAATCTGCAACAGCGAGTAGAACACAATCACCGCAAGGGCACCCAGGAATATATACACTGAGAGTTTTGCGTGCCAGTCCACTTTCTTGTCAAGCAGAGACGCGGATTCGCCAAACATATACTCACGTATCTTAGGGTCGGCAAGTCGTGCCTGAAATTTCGGATCTTTATCCAAATCCAATCCACGCTTGTAGCTGAATGCGGCGGCAGCCGCCAATCCACACAGACATGCCGGTATTGTCACACCTATAACCTGCAGGTTGTTGACATCAAAACCCATCTCGTTGCTGATAACGACGAACGATGCGACAGCCGCTGCGATTGGGGAGCACGTGATTCCCACCTGCGAGGCAATTGAGGCCACGGCGCAAGGACGCTCCGGACGTATGCCCTTCTTAAGCGAAATGTCGCAGATTATGGGCATCAGCGTGTACACCACATGGCCTGTGCCCACAAGAACTGTAAGAAAGAATGTGCAGAGAGGTGCGAGAAACGTGACGTGTGACGGATGTTTCCTCAGTAGTTTCTCCGCAAGCTGAATCAGCCAGTCCATGCCACCCGCCGCCTGCATGATGCCTGCACATGTTACGGCGGCAATTATGATGTAGATAACATCAGTGGGCGGATTGCCAGGTTTCATTCCGAAACCCAATATAAGAATAGCAAGTCCGATACCTGATATGGCTCCCAAAGCCAGGCTGCCGTAGCGTGAGCCGACATAGAGGGCAAGCAGCACTACCAACAGCTGAAGAATCATTACAACACTCATAAAATTACAGATTATTGGTTAATATTAAACGGTCAGTTCTTATTTCTTATTTATAATTTTCTGTGGTGACAATTAGGGTGGCGTCGGGCAGGCCGGCGGACTTGGCAGTCAGTTTAATCTGTCTGGGATATCCGTTTCCGTTGATGATGGCCAGGGCTCGACCTTGGAAGAGCTTGGGAGTGGCGCTGCGGAAACTCTGCATGTCGGTGGGCGAACCATTGCCAGATGCGACAAGTGAGCCAGCCCCCTCCACACTCAGCTCCACGACACTGCTGCTGTCAGAAGTTATGACACGTCCCCGGGCATCCACCAATTCAACCGTCACGAAAGAAAGGTCGTGGTAGTCGGTGGATATTGTTGATCGGTCAGCAGTAAGTCGTATTGCCGCCGGTGAGCCTGTGGTTTGCAGCTCATAGGACTCGTCTGCCAGCTCACGGCCTTGAGCATCGAGGTTTACGGCACGTAGCGTTCCAGGCTTGTAAGGCACACGGAAAGCCGCCCAATAAGTAGAGCTTGTGGTGCTCTCCCCCACTCTCTCCCCATTGAGATACATACGTACCTTAGGCGAGCGGCTATATACATTCACCGTCATGGTGTCTTTGTCAGACAGGTCGCCGAATGTCCAAGACTGCTCCTCGAGCTGCCATCCCCATGCCGACACGCTCATGTGACTGCCTTCTGGCACAGGCCTCTCTACAGCAATCGTGACCGGACTTAGTCTCCACACCACATCATGGTAGTAAGACTGTGGCTTCTTCTGACCTATCAGGTCGATGTCTCCACACCACCCGTTGTACCACGGCCACTTCTGGAACATAGACTGATTGCCCTCCTTTCGTACAGAGGCGCTTCCGATTCCAGCCTCGCCGAGATAGTCCATTGCCGTCCATATAAAATCTCCAATCACATAGGGGAATTTCTCCACCATCTGCCAGTTCTCAGCCAGTTTCTTGGGATATGACTCCAATCCGCACATCACACGTTCAGGATGAGTGGCATGGTCACGCTCATAAAGAAAGAAGAGATAGTTATACCCGCCGATGTCCAAACTTCTGAATGCCTTGTCGTCCTGGTTACTCCAGTCATGTCCGGCAGCATTCCAACTGTCGCCCTCGTCCCATCCGCAAATAGCCGCAGTTATTGGCCTGGTGGTGTCAAGGGCAAGAATACGTTGACGAAGACGCTCAGCCACATCCATACCCTCTGTCTCGATTCGTCCCGGAATCTCATTGCCAATACTCCACATGACGACTGACGGGTGGTTTCGGTCGCGCCGTACCATCACCTCCACGTCATGATTGCTCCACTCTGCGAAATAGCGGTGATAATCCTCCTTGTTTTTCTTTCTCAGCCACTGGTCGAACGCCTCGTCGATGACCATTAGTCCTATAGAGTCGCATGCATGGAGAAAATGCTCGGACGGGATTCCGTGGGATGTGCGCACCGCATTGTATCCCTGGTCTTTCAGAATCTGCAACTTGCGGTCCTCTGCCCGGTCATAGGCGGCGGCTCCGAGCAGCCCGTTGTCGTGATGGACACATCCTCCCCGGAGCAAGATGCTCTCACCGTTGAGCAGGAACCCTTTCTCTGCGGAATAATCTATTGAGCGTACTCCAAACGGTATGTCAATCGTGCTTTTCTCTTTTGTCTTCAAGCTGGCAATCTCAATGACAGCCTTATACATGAAAGGGCTGTCAGGACTCCACCTGCGTACATTGTTCATATTTACAGGAATCGTGATCGGCAATTCCTCCCCTGCCCTGACTGTCATCTTCCTGCTAACGCCGGTCACCGTAATTCGGTCTGGATTTATGATTTTTACCGTCACCCTAAACTTGGCATTTTTCGGCAGCTTATTGCTGACTACCGTAGAAATGCTCACCTGCCCGTCTGTAGCCTTGACAAACGTATTCCACTCATCGATAAACACCTGCGGAGTCTTTATCAGCCACACATGTCGGTATATTCCGCTTCCCGCATACCAACGGGTGTTGTTGCCCTCATTTCTCACCCTTACGGCCAGATGATTCTCACCGTCATGAAGATAGTCTGTGGCGTCAACCTTGAAGCTGCTGTAGCCGTAGGGGTTAAACATACAGTGCTTTCCGTTGACATAAACGTCTGTCTGGTTGTATGCCCCCTCAAAGTAGAAAACATAGCGGTTGTTGTCCTTAGGGCTTTTGTTCACAATTTTGTGATACCACCCCTCTCCTCCAACTGTAAAGCCGGTCTGGTATCCACCGACGCTGTTGGTGGAGAAGGGGCCTACGACCGTGCCTCCGGCTTTGGCTGCCGCCTCAGTCTCCACACTCCAGTCATGCGGAAGGCTCAGTGTCCGCCAATTGTCAGCTACTCCGGGATTATCAATCACCCCGCTACCGTCACCAAGAAAGAATTTCCAATCTTTGTCAATGCATGTCTTATTCTGTGCCGACAGCTCTGAGTTTAACAACAAACCCAAACAACACAACACAGTAAAAAAATTATGTCTCATAGTTTGAAAAAGGTACTTTTTGCAAAGATAATTATAAAAAATGAAAAATCAAAAGATACGAGACATAATAAGTAAAGAGGACCCACACAAAAAATGTGCGGGTCCCCGATATTAGGATATAAGAATGAATTGCTTAGAAAGTGTAGTAAACACCAAACTTGAGTGCGTTACCGTCGTAGTTGAGACCAACCTCGCTGATCTTGTCTTTACCCTGCTTGAGCTGGTGGAAGCCGAAACCTCCAAGACTTGCAACGAATGTAACCTTGTCAGAAGCTGCGTACTTGATACCCGGACGAATGCCTACTCCCCAAGAAGTTGTGTTGTCGTCGTTCTTTGTAACAGCCTGTACTGTGTACTCTCCTACTGCTGCAGTATTAATGTCATTTGACTGAACTCCAATCTTTGCGCCGAGGTCAACAAAGAAACCTACCTTGCCAGTCTTAGCGAAAGTGTAGCGAGCGTAAGGGTTTACGCCGAAATAGTTGCCGTTCTCACCATCCTTGTTGGAAATGAAGCTCTCCTCAAGGGCGATAGCGAGATCCCAGTTGTCATTGAGAGTGTAACCAAGCTCAGGAGCGATAGTGAAAGAAGTGGTCTTAAGCTCGCCACCTGCAATCTTTGCGTTCTGATACTTGAAACCAAAAGATCCACCTACCCATACCTGGGCGTTTGCTGTGATAGATGCAACAGCTACAATAGCTGTAAGAATAATCTTTTTCATAATCCTGAATTTTTAATTAAACTATAAAACAATCTCTTATGAATAACTCTAAAAAACTTTGTTTTCAATGGATTATTTCTCAAATCCGCAGCAAAGTTACGGACTATACAGGAAATCGCCAAACTTCACAATACTATTTAACCAATCTTGGATACTAAAAGAACAATACAGGGTTGTTTTTATTAATAGAGCGACCTTTTTTGGCAGTTTTACATAATTTTGTTAAATTTGCAGTAAAATAAAAAGCAAGGATATGAATACAGTTATTGATTTTCTGCGCCGTCTGAAGGCAAATAACAACAGGGAATGGTTCAACTCACACAAAAGTGAGTTCATTGAGGCTCAAAACCGGTTTCACACCTATGTGGCAGACGTACTCAACCGTCTGTCGGCTGTCGATACATCTGTCGGCGGACTGGAAGTGAAGGACTGCACCTACCGCATATACCGTGATGTGAGGTTCTCCAAGGACAAAAGCCCATATAAGACCCATTTCGGGGCATATGTTTGTCCCGGAGGCAAGAAATCCGGCTTCGCGGGCTATTATTTTCATGTCGGCGTAGGTGGCCACGGCTATCCCGACGGACACATGCTCGCGGTGGGCGACTACATCTGTGAGCCCCGTGTGCTGAAAGTATTGCGTGAGGACATCCAGGACGACGGCGAGGTGTTCGACTCCATCGTTCAGAAAGCCGCCAAAGCGGGATATATGCTCGACGACACATATAAATTAAAAAAGGTGCCCCAAGGTTTCGACAAAGACTCGCCTTGGTCCGACTACCTTAAATATAAGGTGTATTGTCTGTATCAAAGTCGGGGGCCAAGCGGGCT
>JAZUMZ010000282.1:0-2477 GCA_045603885.1 Bacteroidaceae bacterium
TTTTTAACTGACGACTCTGGCACGTGCAGTGTGGCATTTTCTACAGAAGATCCATAGAACGCAGTATGTTCTGTCGTTGGCACTTTCTCTGCTTGGCAATAAACGTCAACCAGTTTCTGACAGTAGGAAAAGGCAACTCTGCCGACATACCTCACACTGCTACCAATAACAACAGAGGCGAGTCCGCTGCAATCCCCAAACGCATAGTACCCGATACTAGTTACGCTGTTAGGGATAACGATGGAGGACAAAGCAGAGCATCCCCTAAACACAGATTCTCCGAGAATTGTCACACCGCTACCAATCGAAACGGAAGTCAGGCCTCTGCAGCCACCGAACGCATAAGCACCGAGGCTCGTTACGCTGTCGGGAATGACAATCGACTCCAGGCCTTTGCAGCCATAGAACGCATTATTCCCAATGCTCGCCACCCTGTCACCAAGCGTAACAGAGGTCAACCCTGCGCAGACATAGAATGTTTTAAGTACTGATAATCAACAACTTGCACTCAAAACGGTAGAAAAGTGCTCTTGGAACTTATCTGCGAAGTCTAAGAGACAAAAAATTAACGTTTTTAACCTTCGTTACAGGTGCGCGATTTCAACCGGCAACTAAAATTCACTATTGGCTTAAAGAATAAATCTTGATGACATTATAAATCCCCTCACTCTGCGACGTAGCGGGACCTTCCTTACCACAATTCTTTTTACCTTCTGCATGTACTCTTTCTATTCGTAAACAAGTGTCACGACTCATGTTTATGTCGCGTTATCTTAGCCATGCGGAGGCTGTTCTCCGCATGGCGCTGGCGTTCTATCTGCTGAATGATGATACACCCATGACTTCTTTGTCGATGGTCTTGTCTGTTTCATACGTCTATTTGTTATCAGTCTTTTTTTTGCCTTTTTCCTTTGCTTCCTTCAGCCGTTGGTAGTTTTGGCCGGCCTCTTCAAGCAGGGCATTCTGGATGCTGTCGGCGGCTGATGCCTGCGACATGGCTTGGCGCTTCTGACGATAGGTGGCAAGGTCGGCATCGCTCACGTCCATCATCTGCTGGCACTGGGCGAACTTCTCCTTCATCTCGCTGATCAGTAGGCCGCTCATGTAGATGTAGTCGCTCGAATAGGCAATGTTCATCACCTGCTCGTACTGCTTGAAGCCCACAGCGCGCTCAAATTCGGCCATGTACTTGTCGCAGATGTCCTGCTTGTATTGCCGCCGCAGCCGGTAGATGTCCGACACGTTCTCAGCGAAGAGCACGTTGCCGAGGATGTTGATGGTTTCGATGTTCGTCGAGAAGATGCGCTCCACCGTCTCGGTATAGTTGATGTAGGGTGCAAATTTAACGAAGAGGAAGGGATTCTCATCGAGCAGCACGGGTTTCTCAGCCACCGCTACTTGCTGCGCGAAGCCCTCGCGGAGTAGCGAGTCGCAATTTTCAGCCTGTTCGATGCTACCTGCCAGGTCGTAGAGAATCATCAACACCATCTCGCACTTGGCCTCTTCTTTCTTCTTGCCGTCGAGCCATGCGGCGGTGCCGAAGGTGAGCACGATGGAGATAGTGGTTGCCACTAATGACAGCAGGAACTGCTTCATCGTGCTGCCCATTTTCAGATTCTTCGGGGTATGTACTTTCACATTCATAACTTGTTTGTTTCATTGTCACTTATCATTTCTTTTATTTTGACTCCATCTGTCAATAGCGTAACCGACGCTAAGTATGGCTGCACAACAGATACCTAATACAGCCTCGATAATCGACTTGACAAACCATTCCGGATAATTTGCCGTCTGTATTTTATTCATGTCGGTGACTATAAACACAATCATCAGCATCACGATTCCCGCCACTACAACGCAAATCATTATGCGCCAAAGCGTACCCCATAGACCATATCCGAACAGTTGGTAGTAGGCAATGTAGAAATATAGCGGTATCAATACGAGTATGGGAAGGAAACATTCGGCAAGGGTGACAAGGATGAGAGCCGACGTGCTGAGGAACACCTGGATGAAGAATCCCTGTGGCAACGAGTGGGCCGTGCAGCGTGGCGAATGGTGAAACAGCACCCATGTAGGCAGAATCAACGTGGAATAGATGATGAGGAAGCCCCATCCCTGATTTCTTTCAGCCCAGTTGAAAAAGGCAATCACGGCATCCATCCTTTCTACTGGCTGGACTTCCTCGGAACCGTCACCCAGTAGGTTGGCAATGAGTGTACACACGATGGCTACGATGAGCAGCATCTTCACTGGCGGGAAACTCACCTGCCGCTTACCACTGATATAGTCGCGTACTAAATAGCCGGGCCTCCAGAGTAGTTGCCACAGTGTGTAGGTCATGGAGCGTGTGCCCACGCCCCATATCTCCATCACGTTCTCTCTGACGCTCGACCAGTTCACAAGTCGGATCGTAGCCATGTCGTTCTGTGAGCCAAGGAGTTGTAGCTAAGTGTTGTCTTCCTAAGCCCGCTTGG
>JAZUMZ010000283.1:0-6479 GCA_045603885.1 Bacteroidaceae bacterium
CAGGGCATTTCCTGGTCCGTGATGGCGGCTCGTGCTCATCCAGCCGATGCTCTCTCCAATCACACCTCCAATCTCAGCTCCTGCCATGGTGCCGAGATATCCCTCATATCCGTTGTATGTACAACTGCTGAGTGACATGCCTGTCACCAGAACTGTACTCATGAAATAAACAAAAATCTTTTTCATAGTCTCATGTGTTAAGTTAAAAATATGGTTATTAATGAATGCACTTTGTGAAAATTTAGACTTGTTCTTGAACCGAAGGTTTAAAGATTCCTCTTTTGATTGATATTTTGATGTGTTTTTTCTTCGTTAATCCAGTCGTCCACCAATGTCCTGGCGATTGAGAGACGGTCGGGCAGGGTGGGCAGGTGGTTGCGGTCGAACCATCCTCCACGGCTGAGTTCCTCGTCTTGCAAGTGGACGGATCCACTGAGATAGTCGGCTGTGAACCCGATCATGATGCCGCATGGGTAAGGCCATGGCTGTGATCCGAAATAGCGAAGGTTGTCGATTTCCAGTCCAACCTCTTCTCTTACTTCGCGCCGCACACATTCCTCCAGAGTCTCACCGGTCTCCACAAATCCGGCCACCAACCCGTAATATTCCGCCCTGCGGAAATTGCGTGCATGTACGAGCAGCACTTTCTCAGGCTCAGTCTCTGTGCCATCGGGGGCTGTCATCGCCGCCTTGCGAATCCTGACGATGACGGCTGGTGAGACTTGCGGCCATATCTCCCGCTTGCAGTTGTCACACCGCTTGCTGATAATCCCCTCCCATTGCATCGGGCCTCCGCACCGTCCGCAATAGCGGTTCATAGAGTCCCAGTAAAGAAGCTCATAGGCCTTGCCTGCAAGGTCGTAATGCCGGCGAGGGAGCACATTGAAACTGGAGCGCAAATCCATGGTCACCAATCCTTCCGGCAGGCCTCCCCCCGGTATGGTCGTAAGACTGTATCCCCGGCATTCCTTGTTGTCTGTAGGAGGTAGCTCCTGCAGGTGCTCCCAAGGTTGCACCTCTGTTGGGGGATTGCATCCTGTCGGGATGGAATATTCCTCTCCCTCCCGTCGGAGCAATATGTTGTTGCCTATGAATACAAACCAATACATGTATGCTGCTACTTCACATAGACGGTCTTGCTCTTTCCGTTGGATGTCCGTATGATGTTAAGCCCTTTTGACAGGCGGTCGGTACGCACTCCTGTGGGTGTGTAGATGGCCTCTATGCGATTTCCTTCCTCATCGGAGTATATGTTGTCTATCGCATCGGGAATATCCGTCGGCTCATAATATATGTTGTCGATATATATGCTCATTCCCGTCAGGTTGTAGATTATGCAGGTGTTTCTTCCTTCCCTCAGCGAGGCATCGACCACGGCGGTCTTCCATTCGTTGGTCTCGGTCTTCTCAAGTGCGACCTTCTTTCTTGCGCCGTTGACACTGACGTATATGCTTCCTGCTTTGGTCGGAGAAGTATATCTGACGCCAATCTTGTAGTCACCTGCAAACGTGCTGGTGAACAAGTGTTTCAACGCTCCGCTTGTGTTGGTGCCCATGTCCATAAAACCGTTGCCTGAATGTCCCCTTACTGACGGGTAACGTCCGTAGGGGTCGGTCACGCAGCTACTTATTGACTTGTAGTCCATGTCCTCAGCCTCTATTATGACTTTACCATAGAACGGCGCAGGTTGTGCCGGCAGGTCTGCTGTCAGTGGCACGATGTCGATGACATCTGTCAGAAGTTCTGTGCCTGAGCCGCTGCAGTTTATTGTCAAATCAACAGGCCCGTTATGAGAGACATCGATGGTGAGCGTGCCGTTTACCCAAGTGTCTGTAACGCTCAGCTGTGCTGCCGCGCGGCGTGTGAACGTGTAAGTCGGCTTCTCTGTCGCACCGTTGATGATAATCCTGTCAACTGTCACAGTAGTGGTGTCTGAGCGGTAGTTGTTTAGGTAGAAATCGATATGGTCGGCATACTCGTGAATAATTCCGCTGCTTAGTTTTCCAAGCGTCAGTTTCATCGACTCGCACGAGTTGTAGAGCAACGGAATTGTGCCTGTTGCGGTGGTCTTTGAGTTGAGATATGTATAGGGAGTGTATGTGACGAGCTGGTTTCTGAAACGGTTTACATACAAATCTCCTGTGCTCACCTCAGAATAATTACGTATGAATTCCAATGTCTTTCTTGCCGATGTGGGCCATTTTTGGGTGTATTGGCTCTTTTTGATCTGCACGGGTATGGACTTTGCGATGTCGTCATAAAGCTCCACGCATACGGGAATTGCACCGTATCGGCCTGTGCTCTTGAAATAGCAGCAGTTGTTCATCCACTGTCCGTTTCCTTTGTTGAACGGGTCGTTTTGCTTATATACACCATCGTAGAGGTCGCCCCATGCGGCGTATTTCTGCTCGTCAGATCCGCTCTTTACGTCGTTTATAATCACAATCTTTGTCTTTCCCACCACTTCCTCACGTGTGGGTATATACATGGTTCCGTCAATTATTTTGCGGAACATGTCAATCCAGGCGTTGTCAAAGCCGGGGAACGTGCCCCAGTTGCGTCTTGTGTATCCATCCACAGTGGAGTTGTTCAGGTTCTTGAAGTCGGAAGTCCATATAAGCTCCGGTCCGTCCCATACAGCTCCTCCGTTTACGCAAGTCTGCTCCAAGACTGTGCCTATACCCGCAGCCTCGGGGTATGTGCATCCGTGGTTGTCTCCGAGAATAACCCCAAGTCCTCCGTTCCAACCGCAGTTGTCATATCTCACTCCGTAGTTCTTGGCCAGCCCTGAGATAAACGGTGAGAATGTCACGCTCTCGTTGTTGTAAAAACAAGACGAGGTGGTGTATTTATATAGCCACAGTATTGCATCGGGATATTGTTCGCACGCTTGGAGCAAATCGGCGTTGCGCTTCATCATTCCGACCGGGTTCAGTCCGTGCGACCAGATGTTTCCACAGAAAGATATTGTGAGGAAACCACCATATTTGTGGTGCATAGGAATGAGTTTTGCGAAGAGGGCGATTCTCGATGTCTGGCTGCTGGAGCTTTTGTCACCTGCTTCGTCAAATCCCCAGAATTGCTCCGCATAGTTCCACCCTAAAAAGTTTGGATATTCAATAAAGAAATGTTCGAATGTGTCGAGATCGTCGTCTTGAATGTGTGTATGTCCTCCGCTTGCCGGCTGGCATGTGAACCACATCCCGTTTTTCTGGCATACCGATGCCCATGACTCGTATGTCAGCACTGCGTTCTGTGGCATTTTATACACGTTTTGCTCAGTGTCATACTGGCAGGATAGTGATAGGTTCATGCACACGAACGGCTTAATATCGTCGGGAATGAGGTCGATAATTTTCTGAGGGTCGGCTTTGTTCCACACGTCAACGTGTATGAGCCAAAGCGGATGGCGGTTGTCAACCGGGCGGCGTTCCTGACTAAAAGAGTTTTGGCTCACTGCAAAAAAAAGCAGTGACAATACTGATAGTCTGATTAAATTTGAAAAACGAAACATAATGGTTCTCATTTCTTTGCAATTTTTGATTTTTGCAAATTTACGAAGAATAAACAATATATAGTAATATGGTTGTTTCATTTATTTGCCGGCTCGTGTCAACTTTTGATTGTCAAGCGGTAATGTGTGCTAAACCTATGGCTTTTTTTACGTTTTTGTCTATGTCGGCTGTCGCGTCGAGCCAGTGGATATGCGTGCCTCTACGCTCCATGCCCCTGAACCACGTCATCTGCCGTTTGGCAAACTGATGGATTGCTATCTCCAGTTGTCGGTACATCTCGTCGTATGTCAACTCTCCGATTACATATTGTGTCACAAACTTATATTCCAACCCGTAATATATGAGGTCGGCAGGGGCTATTCCCTCAGACAGGAGCCCTCTCACCTCGTCAACCATGCCATTGTCGAGACGCTCCTTGAGCCGTCGGCTTATACGCTCTCTCCGCAGCTCTCGGGTTATATTTAACCCTATCACTGTGTTGTGGGACTTAATCTCGTCAAACAATCTCTTTTTCTCCAATTCATCCCCACTGGTTTCTCCAGATGTCAGGACATCCTCCTCCGGGTGGATACGGTAGTATTCTTCGATTTCAATAGCCCGTATAGCCCGTTGTGCTGTGTCCACATCGGTCTTGTTGTGGAGAGTCTTGTAGCTCTTCAGGATTTCCGTCAGCTCAGAAATACTGTGGTTTTTAAATTTCTCTCGCAGCTCTTTGTTTTCAGGAACGAAAGACATTCTGTATCCCTTGATCACACTCTCCACATATAGTCCTGTCCCGCCGCAGAGCACCGGCAGCTTGCCACGACTGATGATGTCTTTATATGCGTTCAGAAAATCTCTCTGAAACTGATATACGTTATATTTAGTCCCAGGCTCCTCAATATCAATCAGATGGTATGCCACGCTCTCTCCGTCTTGGACATAGTCGCCCAAGTCTTTGCCAGTGCCTAAATCCATGCGTCGGTAAACCTGACGGCTGTCGCCGCTGATGATTTCTCCGTTGGCGGCTTTACATAGTGCCACGGCGAACTTTGTCTTTCCGCATGCTGTCGGACCAATAACCGTAATCATTTGTTGAATAGTATTTCTCGCTCGCGCATCTCGGCCGCTTCCACCCAGTCCACCGGCACAAACCGCCAATGTCCCATTTTCTCTGGTGTGACATTTTTAAGGCGCTCGATGTATTCAATCATGTAATGGCGTATGTCGTGCTCGGAATAAGAGATAATCCTTGCGTCAATCTCTTCTTTCGTGAGTCCTACGCCTTTAGTCAGGAGTTCTCCACCGCCGTTGGCACGATATGCAGTCATTGCCACTCTGTAAACTTTCTCGTAGCTGAATGGTGATCCGTCGGCCATGGAGCGTATTGTGATTTTGCTGCCAGCTGGGTGGCTCACGTCCACGTCGTAGCATATTCCTGCCGCAGAGTCGAAATTGAAAATGAAATTCTTGAATCCCATGCGCTCCGGGTTGTTCTTCATAGGGCTGAGCAGCAGCATCTCGTCGTCTGGACCATGCATCTGTCCGGTCCAGTTTGCGTAGCTCATTTCCAGATAGTTTTCAATTTCCCGTCCACTCAATTCGAGGGTGTACAACCGGTCTTCAAATCGATACAGGTTGAACACATCGCTGATTTTTACATCACCTTCCTCAATGCTTGCGTTGAAGAAGAACGGAGCCACGAAACTGATGTCTGCACCGCTCACCTCCAGTTGCAGGCGGTGTATGAAGTCGATATATGCCGACGAGCCAAAGTATGCGTCGGAAACGTCAACCCGTTTTGTGAATCGTCCGATTTTTTTCAGTGCGAATTTTTTGACAGCACAGAACTCGTTTTTGAAGTGGCGCTTGAACTCTGAGCAGTGAACGTTGTTGATTTTTCCAATGTAATACAGCTGGCTGGTCAAGTCGTGTTTTAACACCTTATTGTCGTCAACAGTGAATTTAACACGTATTTCAGCCACCGAATGTGCGAAACTGCCTGAGTTGACACACAGCACACTCTTTCCCGACGGACTTTCAATTTCCTCCATGTTGCTTGAGTGGTCGTGTCCGTAGAGCACAAGGTCAAATCCGTCAACGTTGGAAACTGTGTCTCTCACTGCGTTTTCGCGATATTCGTCAGTGACGATGCCCTCGTCCATGCCAGAGTGGAATAAGCCGATAACGAAATCGGGATTTTCCTGCTCCCTTATATGAGCGATCCATTTGCGCGCGCTTTCCTTTATGTCGTCAAAGCGAAGGTCTTTCCATATTCTTCTGGGAATCCAGTGAGGTATTGCCGGGCTGGTGAAACCAACTACTACAATTTTCACTCCGCTGCGCATCAGAACCGTGTATGGCTCAAAATAGGGAAGCCCGGTCTCCTTGCTGATGACATTTGCACCAAGTATCGGGAAATTGCATCCGTCAACATAAGAGTCAAACAACTCGTGCCCACATTCAATATCATGGTTGCCGATGACTCCGACATCATAACCAATGAAATTGCACATGTCGCTCACCTTGTGCTTTGTGCTTCTGTCCACATAGTTGAAATAATATGCTGTGGGCTCACCTTGCAGAATGTCGCCTCCGTCAATCAGAATAGTACTGCCAGACAGTCGTCTGACTTGTTGGGCTACAAAACCATGTACACGCTGAAGGCTTCCTTTGCCCCAGCAGTCATGCCTGAAGTCGTAAGGGAAGTAGTTCCCGTGGATGTCGGTCGTGAAAATTATGTTAACCTTGCGCGTCTCCAAAATATACTTTTTTATAGAAATGCCCTTATGTTGTTTCTGCAAATTTACAACTTTTTTACCTAAAAATCGCAATAATAAAGAAATAAAAACCCTTTAACAAATTTTTTATTTGATTTGACGGATTTCATTATCAATAATTTGTAAAAGTTATGAACAATTCTGTTTTTTGGTGTTTATAACTTTTGACAAAAATGGTGTGTTGATATAGTGAAAAACAATTAAA
>JAZUMZ010000284.1:0-6395 GCA_045603885.1 Bacteroidaceae bacterium
ATGAATACATTATTATCATTACACAACATTATAAATAACACCAAAATCAGCAACCCAATCTTGATTAAGTTGCTGATTTTGTTTACAAATACGTTATCACATATACTATACCGTCTTTTCAAGTTCCTCCAAGAACTTGTACATGGTTTTCAACCTCAATTCTCTCCGTTGGGCACATTTAAGCTCGTCAAAGGCACGAAAGATTGTATCCATCATAAAGGCTTGCTACCTGACAGTCTTCTAATTCACCTTTGTTGGCTCTATCAGCTTGCCTGCCAACCACTCACGGTCCTCCTTGTTGAATCTCAACCCCTGAATATTTGTCCACAAGTTGTTTACCGGCAGCAAAAAGAAGAAAAGTGCTACAGCACCACATTACTCTTGGACAAAGAAATCCTTGAAGGCTTCGTCGAGCTCGTTGGAGTTGCCTAATTTACCTTGAATCAGGCATACGGTATCTACACGCGCGCGGATTGAGAGTTTCATGTCGGGCAAGCGGAAGATGTCCTGCATAAACACATATTTCACACCTTCTTTCTTCAGCCAAAGCTTGCTGACAAACTCATCTCCGCTGCGCAGCGGGGTCTTGAACTGCATCGTCACACGTGCCACCACGGCATCGGTGCCCTGGTCGTGCAGCCTGGCAAAACTTATGTTGTGAGCCAGCAGGAACTCATGACGTGTATGCTCAAGATAATGCTGATAGTTTGCGTTGTTTACAATTCCTTGGAGGTCACATTCATAATCGCGTACCTTCAGTCTAAGCTCATAGATATAATTCAACATATTATAATTATTTTTTTTGTTTTATCGTCTCCACATTACGTTTCAACCCTTCAAACTTGGCACGTTTCACAGCCGACCGTTTGAAGAGTCTCCGGAAATCTTCCTCAGTCAGGTTATTCCAGCTCTCCTCACTCATCGACATAAACTCCTCACTTGGCTCAAGCTCCTCTACGTCCGTGGCAACGGCTTTCCTGTTGTGGGGACATGCCTTCTGGCATTTGTCACACCCGTAAATGCATTTATCCAGAGCCCCGGCATATTTCGCGGGTATTTCCCCTCGGTTTTCAATAGTCAGATACGACAGACATTTATTGGCATCCAACGTATAGGGTGCGTAAAGCGCTCCGGTGGGACAAGCCTCAATGCATTTCTCGCATTCTCCACATCTTTCCTGCTGCGGGATGCCATAATCCGAGAACTCAAGCTCCGTGATTATCAGTCCCAGGAAAAAGAAGCTTCCACAGCCTGGAATAATGAGGTTGGTGTTCTTTCCTATCCACCCCAGCCCGCTTTTCCATGCCCAGTAGCGTTCAAGCACGGGCACGGTGTCACAGCATATCAATGCTCTGTACCCACCACCATCGGCTCTGTCTCTCGCTCTCACGTCATATATACCGAGGGCTTCTGCCAGGATTGTAAGCCGTGTGCGTATCACATCATGATAGTCCTGCCCATATGCGTAATAAGCAAACTGAAGCTGGTCGGAACCCAAAAGGTTTCGTGGATAATAGTTCAACGCACACACAATGACGCTCTTCGCCCCGTCGAGCAGCATCACCGGGTTAAGGCGCTTGTCGGCATTTGCCGCCATATATCCCATCCCCGCATTATGTCCCTCTTCTATCCATCTTCGAAAGGACGCGCTTGCCTGCTCGTCCACCGCATCGGCACGAGCCACCCCACAGGCGTGGAATCCGGCCTCAGAAGCCAAACGGCACAGATGTGAAGTTGAAAGAGGGGTTGACATACGTCCAAATCTCAAAATTGTGACAGTCGAAATTCTTTTATCAGCCTATTTCAGATGGCGGCTCCAGCCCATCTGCTCGTCGAAAGCCTTGAACTCATATCCCTGGTTTTTCAGCCACTCCAGACTTGCGGGCAAGGCTGTCTTCAGCTTGTCAATGCTCTTCAGCGAGTCGTGGAAGGTGATGATAGATCCGTTACGTGCATAGCGCTTAACATTTTCAAACACCTCGTCGGCTGTCAGGCGATTTGAGTAATCGCGCGTCACCAAATCCCACATAATGATAGTGAAGCGATGACGCAGCAGTATATACTCCGCATTGCGCATCCATCCGTGAGGAGGTCTGAACAGTCTTGACTTAATCAACTCGTCGGCCTCCAGCACATTGAGAACATATCTGCTTGAGCGTGTCAGGAACTTGATGTGGTTGTAGGTATGGTTACCCACGCTGTGGCCTCGTCTTTTTATTTCCTGAAACAGCTCTGGATATTTTCTCACGTTGTCGCCAACCATGAAGAATGTGGCTTTAACCCCGTAGTTGTCGAGTGTGTCGAGTATCCACGGAGTAGCCTGAGGAATAGGTCCGTCATCAAATGTGATATAGACGGCCTTTTCCTCAGGATTCATTCTCCATATGGCGCTTGGATATAACCAACGGAGCCACTTGGAAGGCTGCTCAATAATCATTGTCCTGTCAGACTGGTAGGTTCACTATCTGACGAGAGGGACTGGCTCATGCGCTCATAATAACGCTTGTAGCACTTGCCGAACATCTCCTCGACTGAGGCCTTTCCGTTTGCGGCCTTCTCCTTTGCCGCCGTGTTCAACGCAGTCCCAAGACTGTCAGATGCCGCTGCGTCGTAGGTATTCACCAGAGTCTGCAACACAGCCAGCTCGCTCTCCACCAATCCCTTGCGGCTCAGTTCCTTGAAATATTCGTTGTCTGCAGCCAGGAACGCATCGAGATTCTGTCCTGCCAGCACCGCGAGCGACGCACTGTTGGCATTCGCATCATCTACATTGCCGCTTCGCAGGAACGCCTCAACCATGTTGAGTGTTCCCTGGTTGGGATATTGTAGTGTCAGGAAGCTTATCTGGTTGTCGGCACAGCGTTTCAGTAGTTGGTTATAGCGGTCGAACACCGCTTTATTTAAAGCTTTTGAGCTCTCCTTCAGTGTCTTAAGGTCAGAAGCACTCAGTGCAGCGCAATATTTGTCGTCATTAAGCTTTCCTGCATATATATTGAGGAGGTTGTCGAGGATGAATATCTCAGTGTCAGCCTCATTTGCATAGCTGCGGAAACGTGAGTCGCTGAGCGACATATACCAATCAACATACTGCAATGAGCGGGTTGTGAGTGCCTTGAGAATGCGCTCCGCGTCTCCCACCTTGCCAAGGTCCATATATGCCTGAGCCATCTCCATCGATCCGCTGTAAGCCTCGTGAGGCACATTGTAGGCAGGAATCTCCTCCTCACATTTTTTCAGTGCCTTAAGCGCCTTGTCGGTCTTTCCTTCTGCCACCAGACTCTTGATAAGCAGGGCGAACCAGCGGCGGTGTGTGTTACACATACGCAATGTCGTCTCATCGATATACAGCCCCTCTTGCTTCAGGTTTCCATACTTATACTTGTTCATCATGTTGTCGTACATCTTCTCGGTATCTACGACAGTGCGCTGAGCCTGGTTCTCACTGTAGGTATATGGTGTGAACCGCCATGCGATACCCTCCTGTATGAAGTGCTTATACAGGTTTCCGTAGTTGTCAGGCCCCACAGTGGTTGACATGTACAGAGGACGTGAGAAGTTACTCTGCCCGATCATCTCAAGCATCATCATGAAGTTCTTATAGACCTGGGACCTGCCGCTCAGGTCAATCTCCATGCGGTCGGGGATGGAGTCAGCTATCAGTTGCATGCCCGACTTGCGTACGGCCTCCTTGTCCACATTCACATACAGGTGGTCATTAGGCAGACAAGACGGCAGTTTCTCAACATAGTCCTTATATTCAGGAGCGACATTCTTGAGCACAAACTTCTGTATGGCGTTGTTGAGCTCAAACGGCTCCTTGCCCCATATCTTTGTTGACATCTCAGGGTCGTCCTCGTATGCCTGCTCGATAATGTCCGACATCTTCATCTGTCGTCCCTCCTCGTCCTGGCCGACAACAGGGTTCACCTCAACGGCCTCGTTCTGTCCGGTCACATACTCATATCGTTTCCATGAAATCGGCAGAGGAGACGATGCTCCGTCACCCTCGTAGGCAGGACGTTTCATCTGGTCTATATACCAGTCGGTCTGCAGATACGAAAGGTTACATACACGCACGTCGGTGCGGTTGCCCTCGGTATCCTCGTTATACCACAGCGGGAATGTGTCGTTGTCGCCGTTGGTGAATATCACTCCGTCGTGAGGGATTGTCTCAAGATAATTCAGTCCGAAATCGCGGCATATATAACGTCCGCTGCGGTCGTGATCGTCCCATGTCTGGCTCACCATCTGCGCAGGAACGACGATTGCCGGAACAGCGGCTATAGAAGCTGCGATAATCTCACGTCCGCGCAACCAACGTTTAATGAAGTCATATACAGCCGCCACACCCAGTCCGCACCAAATAGCATAGGCATAGAACGAGCCTGCATAGGCATAATCTCGCTCACGCGGCTGATTGGGTGTCTGATTCAGGTAAAGCACAATTGCCAGACCTGTCATAAAGAAGAGGAAGAAGACAACCCAGAACTGCTGTATGCCCTCTTTGCCCTTGAAAGCCTGCCAGAAGAATCCTAGCAGTCCGAGAAGAAGAGGCAGACAGTAGAACACGTTGTGCCCCTTGTTGTTCTTCAGGTCGTCGGGCAGTTTGTCCTGGTCTCCATAGAGCGCGTCGTCGATAAATGAGAAGCCGGTAATCCAGTTTCCGTGCTCCAGCTCTCCCATACTCTGTATGTCGTTCTGGCGTCCTGCGAAGTTCCACAGGAAATATCGCCAATACATAAAGTTTACCTGATATGAGATAAAGAACCTTATGTTCTCTCCGAATGTCGGAATGTCAACATATTGGTTTGCGTTGTATTTATATGGCACACGAGTTGTGCTCACCTCGCCAAGCCATCTTTTGTATTGGCTTTCATGGGCACTTGAATAGATGCGCGGGAAGAGCATACTCTGGTTTGAAGGATAGACATACTCTATCTTTCCACCCATCTCCAGATACTCATCCGGCTCATCCTCTGAGTGTTTTTCCTTACGCATGTAGCGAGCGCCACCCTCGTTAACCTTATACATCATTTTGTTTTCATCCACCTCTGGCTGTGAGGCGTAAGTCTGTCCGTAGAACAGAGGCCGGTCGCCATACTGCTCACGTCCCAGATACTCCTCAAGCGAGAACACATCCTCCGGTGAATCCTGATCCATAGGAGGGTTGGCAGTGGAGCGGATGACAATCACCGCATAGCTTGAATAGCCCACCGTTATCAGGGTCATGCAGAGAAGAGCTGTGTTGAGCAGGCGAGCGCTCACTTTCTGCCCCTTGACAAAAAGCAACACGGCAATCACAATAAGCACAATCAATCCGATTATGACACTGCTGGCACCATGGCCGTAGAAGGGGATGCCGAGTATGGCTGTACACACCACAAAAGCGATTTTTGCCTGGGTGTCGATTTCCTTGCAATGGGTTTTCCACAGTCCCCACACCAGACAGCCAAGAAGGATAAGTATATATACGTATAGTCCTGTGTCGAACGGCATTCCCAGGCTGTTTACGAAGAAGAGCTCAAACCATCCGCTCACCTTCATTATTCCCGGCACCATTCCGTAGAGGACAGCCGCCACGATAACCATAGACACCGCAAGCACGGCGAGAGCCCCTTTCAGGTTTGGAGAGCCGCTCTTCTTGAAATAAAACACCAGCACGATAGCCGGAATACACAGAAGGTTCAGCAGGTGGACACCGATAGAGAGTCCCACAAGGTAGGATATAAGCACAAGCCACTTGTCGCTGTGGGGCTCATCTGCATTGTCTTCCCATTTGAGAATCAGCCAAAAGACCAATGCCGTAAAAAACGACGAGAAAGCATATACCTCACCTTCTACAGCAGAGAACCAGAATGTGTCGCTCCATGTGTAAATCAGAGCACCTCCCACGCCGCTCGCCATGACAGCAACCAGCTGAGCCACAGACATCGTTCCGTCCTTACCGCCAATCAGTTTCTTTGCCAGATGCGTGACACTCCAGAAGAGGAACAATATACATCCTGCACTGAGCAATGCCGACATGATGTTTATCATCTTCGCCACCTGTGTCGCGTCGCTTGCGAAAAGTGTGAAGAACTTGCCGAAGAGCATGAAGAACGGAGCTCCCGGCGGGTGTCCCACCTCCATCTTCTCTGCCGTGGTTATGAACTCGGGGCAATCCCAGAAACTGGCGGTCGGCTCAATAGTAGAGCAATAGGTAAACGCCGCGATGGCGAATACAACCCACCCCGTGATGTTGTTTACTAATCTGTAAGTTTTCATCTATCTAATTGTAAATTTTTCTCGCGTTTCGGTACAATTTGCAAAGTTACGAATAAGCGAGCGAAAAACCAAATTTATTTGGGTTTTTCCGAGCGGGAGTAACTTCGGCGAAGCCAAATACGAAAAATTCG
>JAZUMZ010000285.1:0-4500 GCA_045603885.1 Bacteroidaceae bacterium
TCCTGTGACCCTGGGAGTTGTAGCTAAGTGTTGTCTTCCTAAGACCGCTTGGCCTCCGACTTTGGGGAGAGGTCATCAGGGACAAAGTCCTCGTGGCTGCAATGGTAGACCGACTCACACATAATGCACACCTCATAAACATGAACGGTCAGTCATACAGACTCAACGAAACAAAGGAATTTAACGAGAAAATATGGACATTTTACAGATTTATCTTGCAAAAACAGGATTTTTATGATAACTTTGCACCATGCATAGGTGGATCACTTTTCAGTTAGAAAGTGGTACACTTTTCAATTAGAGTATACATCACATTCCACTCTTTCCGGCACACATTCGCCTCATTGCAAGTTGAACTTGGAACAGATCTCTATACTGTCATGCAGCTGTTGGCACATAAGAGCGTGACAACAACACAGATATATGCTTGTCATGCCGACCCCAAAAGACGAGAAACAGCATCAAGAATCTCATCCAAGGTACTTGGCAAAGATAAAAAGGCTGAGTAATGCTCTATATTTTGAGCAAACAAACCTATAATCACCTTATTTTTCATCATCGGAATAAAGAAGAACAAGAAATTTATTAAAAATGCCCAAAATATCATAGTATAAATAGATTATCTTTCAGTAATTCAAAAATTCTCCTTAACTTTGCAGTCCGAAAACTCAATTAAATCAGAGTAAGTATGACTAACAAAATTAAGGAGAATATTATAATATTTTGGGGAGGACTGGCAATCTGTCTATATATTGCCAACTCCTTTGAATGGATTGATATAAACCAGTGGCTCCAACAAACCATAAATTATAAATGCACCTTTGAAGAGGTCACAAGAAAGTTCGACCTATAGCTCATTTTGCAGGATAAGACGCCCTTTAAATGCCGATACTATCAGGCGTTTTGAGAGATTCAAACGTTTCAGGGCATAAATCGACGTTTGAAAATGTTCAATAGCTCATTTTGCAGGATGTGACAAACCGTTCCCCCCGATAAATACTAACTTTGCGGGCAATTCAAAAGCCCTAAAGCAGAGTAAGTATGAACAAGAAGAAATGCGAAGTGTGTGGTTCGTCACATACAGTGAAGAATGGAGTACGCAACGGCGCACAGTTATACAAATGTCAGGATTGTGGCCACCAGTTCCGAGCAGGAGTGGTGGTGAGTGAGGATGATTTGTGGGATGCCTATCAGCAGGAGAAGCAGACGATCAAGGAGCTTTCTGAACGCTATGGTAAGAGTGTTGCCACCATCAAGCGCAGACTGCACGAGATCAAGCGCGAATGGGTGCAACCGCCTCTGTCCGGTGAGGGCTTCGTACATCTGGACGTTACCTACTGGGGGCGCAGCTTCGGCGTGCTGCTGGCATTGGACAACCAAACAGGAAGACCTCTGTACATGGCCTTTGTGAAAAGTGAGACGGTGAAGGACTACGAGGATGCCGTCAGCAGCATCAAGGAGCGTGGCTACACTATCTGCGGGCTGATCATAGACGGCAAGCAGAGCCTGTTCAAGACGTTCTCAGAGTACCACATACAGATGTGCCAATTCCACATGAAACAGATTATCAGGCGTTATCTGACTCTTAATCCTAAGATGCATGCCAGCAAGGAGTTGAAAGCATTAGTGGACAGGCTACACAAGGCGAATGAGGCTGATTTCAAGAAGGATTACCAGGAATGGAAAGAGAAGCGGAAGGACACGATTGACCACAAGAGCCTGCACAAGGACGGAAAGATGCACTATACGCATCAGAGGCTGAGAGCAGCGATGAACAGTCTGAACTTCTATCTGCCTTACCTCTTCACCTACCAGCGGGAGGACTGCAAGGGAATGCCTAACACGAACAACAAAATAGAAGGGACGTTCACTGATTTGAAGAAGAATCTGAACAACCACAGCGGACTGACACAGGAGAACCGCAAGCGGTTCATTTCTGGGTTTTTCTTGGCATTGGAATCTAAGCTTGAACGGTCGGAGCAAGATACGAATAATAAAGAAACAGGCAACACGTAATGTGAAGCCTGTTCCGTTCAATCTTGAGTTCGCAGTCCTATTCCTCATGGAGTTGCTCCCCAGCAGAGCTCCACTATGCTTCAGACTGCGGAGCAAAGATACAAATTCTGTTTGGTCTGGCAATGAAAAAGCCGGAAAAACTCATCCTGCAATTTGAGCTATAGAACCCCTACCAGTTGAAAATATCCTGCAAAATGAGCTATACGCCTAAACTTAACAGGAAACTTGAAAACGAAAATGGTCTGTGGAGAGCTGGAGTTACTTTTGTCTCACAAATGACTTTTGAAGAGAAAAAAAATATGTTTGGCTGGAAAGTACCTATGCTCTATGGTTTTGATTATTACAAAAGGGGAATCTTTGTACTGCCTGGATATGATAGTTCAATATCGAATGAAAGTTTTATCCGTTCTTCGAATAACTATGTGACAGAATGGGATTGGCGTAACCGTCATGGAAAAGACTGGATGACTCAAGTCAAGAACCAAGGCAGTTGCTCGTCCTGTTGGGCATTCTCTGCAATTGGAACATTTGAGTCATACATTAATTTGTATTATAATCAGCAACTTGGCCTTGATCTTTCAGAGCAAGAAATCGTATCATGTGGCAATGCCGGGGATTGTCAGAATGGAGGTTATCTGTCAACGTCTCTTTACCATATTAAATCATCAGGAGCCATTCCTGAAGACTGTTTTAATTATACTGCTACAAACAACTCTTGCGCAAATCAATGTGATACTCCCACAGACCGATTATCTTTTGGGCAGTACCTTTATGCCTACTCTACAGATGAGGATTCAATTAAACGAATGGTATTTATTAGCCCGATATGTTTCGGCATACGACCATGGTGGCATTTTATTGTGCTTGCTGGTTATAAACAAATTGTAAGTGGAGATAATTATTTTACTTCAAACAATCATTCCTATACGATACCTGTAGCATCTGGGAATCCATTAATAGGACATCCGGCATGGCTTATAAAAAACAGTTGGGGTACAGATTGGGGAGATAACGGATATGGCTATGTCGCCATGTCGCTTTCAGATGCTTATGAAATATATAGACTTTCAGGAAATGTTACTAGCTGTGTCTTCAATGACAGTTGACCATAACCAACAATGGACACATCAGGCATAATGATACTGTCAGCTTTGAGATACCTTTGGGTGTCACTTTACAGCAAAATTCAGGAACTATTGAATAACCAGCAAATCAAAAAAGCATTATATGAATAGACGTATATTACTTATTTCGTTTCTGCTAATATTTGTTTGTGCGGATGCTATGACAATTGGCGTCGTTAAAGAAGAAAAATCTGAGTATCGACCTTTTGTCGAAGATGGAAAGCAATGGACTGTCGTTCAAGCGGATTATAGGGTTTATAGTGTGAAGACATACTATATTGATGGAGACACGATAATTGGAGAACAGATCTGTAAGAGACTTATGTGCAAGACCACAGACTATGAGAGTAACAAGACTGAAACAGCGCTACATTTCTGTATCTTTGAAAAGAATGGAAAAGTATGCTATTTCCCCAACTCTGATGAAAGCAATTCCCCCCCTATCGTTTTATACGATTTCTATGCTGCCCCAGGCGATACCCTCTCTTTGGGCGGACAACGCGAAGACGAAAGGGAAGTGAACTGTTATCAAGTATGGAAAGAATTAACTTATGAGAGCGACGATAAAATGTTCCGTGGACAGTTGGCAACCATCTATGATAGCAATTTGAAGGAAGTCGATGTTGACTCTCAGCTTAACCTGTATGAGTGGTATGAAGTTATCGGCTCAGTATTTCATCCCTTTGAGAAAACATACTTCAATATGTATATGGGAGGGCCAAAATACTGGCTATACGAATGCAAGGTTGGAGATGTCCTCTTATTTTCGAACACGAGGGGGATTGAAATAGACAATGTTTCCAATATCACCATTATAGCCAACAGTTCCTCTAATGTGGACACCTATTATAATATCAACGGCCAAAAAACGCTTCAACCGCTATCAAAAGGCATTTATATAAAAAACCGTCAAAAGTTTATCTGTAAATGATACGGGGTTACATAATCTTCGGCTGTATAGACATCCACTGCGAGATCTAGGCCGTACCTTTCGCACAGCTCTCGCAGATGCGCCCCGGCGAACCATCATCGGTCATCCGCGAGCGAGTCATTGCTGCCCGCAACATCCAGACGGAGCGATTCAGCTCCCTCCCTAAACAGGGAGGGCCGGGGAGGGTCTACTGCAATGCCCAGATGACCGAGCGCATGCTCCACGACTTTGCCGAGCCCGATGCCGCCTCGCTCGACATGCTCCGCATGGCCATGGAACGTCTCAAACTAACCCAACTTTGACCCCATTGGACAATCTTTCATGTTTTTCTGGGTCATTTTGGGGTGTCTGATGTTCAGAACCCGCCTGTTTTCGTGGTTGGGAGTTCGTCAATGCGTTTTGTAGTACACAGAAGTGTCGCGGAAAAGC
>JAZUMZ010000286.1:0-2607 GCA_045603885.1 Bacteroidaceae bacterium
GCTACGATCCGACTTATCAGGGTGTTCGGGATGCAAGGCTACAATGCCGACGGCAGGCCCGACGGCAGCCAGCTTATGCTCTATGTGGTGAGAAACGACCGTGGGTCGTCGGTCACCGTGGAGGCCATCAACGGCCCGCTGGTAAACGGCAAGACCATCGTTCCCAACATACCGGCAGGCACCAAACTGAGATGTATGGCGCCGGCACTGTCTGAGTCTGACCTGAAAGTGGCGTCGAGCAACTTCATCCCTACATGGAAGCAGGCATTCCTGCAGAAAAAGGCATGCGCCATCACATACACCGACTTCTACCAGAAGATGAAGAAACTGGCTGAGTTCGGAGGACAGATGGTGACCGACATGACGTTGGCGGACTTCAGGACCAAGACCACAAGCACCCTTCTCTTCGGCGCGCCGAGAGAGACCACCGTATGGAACGAGGAGCTGGGTGTCTATGAGCACTGCTATTACCAAGAGGGACTGCTCACCCAGATTCCAAACCGCTATCAGCTCAACGGCATACCCACCGTGGCCGACATCATAGCGCTGAGCCGCATGGCATTCACACGCTATGCCAAGGTGAACACAGTGCAGGCCTATTGCGGCACCCTCTTCATGGAGTGGCTCTCAAACATGGACTTCAGCAAGCACCCCGAAATCCGTTTTAACAGCGTGAGAGACGCGCTCGACGTGAAAGTCGGCAAGTTTGAGACCAACTTCGGCACCATAGAGTTCAAGATCGACGCCAGCCTCGATGAGAACGACATGTCGGGCTACTGCATAATCATACCGATGAAAGAGGCCATCCGCTATATCTACGAGGAGAAGACCGTGGCCCACGACCACAAGAACGACACCAACGCACGCGATGCGAAAAGCCGGTATTATATCGTGGACGACTGCCTCATGCTCACCGGACTCACATCCATACTCGTGGGACAGAACGTGGCGACATTCGGTATCGCAGGCAATACCGACGCACTCAACGTGGTGAGTGTGAAAGACCTGTCTGACGTGGCCGACCCCAACGCCTCCGACGTCTATTACCTGACCGAGGAGTGCAGCATCGACGGCAAGACCTACCCCGTAGGTCCCTACACCTACATTGACGAGGCATGGACTCCATGGACCGGCAGCATAGAGGCGTGACGACCGCTGTAGTTGAACAAAGAACCCAAACAACAGAGAAAACATGAACAAACGTTATGAAGCAGTAGGTCTGAACGCCGCACGGTTTGTGTTCAGACACAGAGGAGTAAATGTTACCGCCCGTTTCGAGGGCGGTAACAAAATCTTAGGGCGCAACGCAATACTTGAGACCGACAACCCCATCGTGCAGGCTGCCATTGAGTCCGACAAGCGGTTTGGAAAGATGATTGTGGCTGCCAGGTGACAAGAAAAAATGAAAGACGAACAATGTAATATTTAAAATGTGTATTACACCTATGAGCAAGGAAAACATTCAGATTTACAGCGCTGTAGCCATGCTCGCCGCTGGAGTGGCGCTGGTGGTCGCCGGTTTCATCGTGCCTCCCACCGGCGAGATCAGCGAGAGCGTGCTCTGGTTCTTCGCACAGTGTCTTATCTATGCCGGCAGCATCTTCGGCATCAGCATTTACGTAAGGGACAAAGTGAAAGACATAAAAAAAGAGTTGAATTTAGACACCAAAAATTCATAGATTCAATCTTTTTGCCTATATTTGCAGTGAAAACCAAAATCAGACTTTTATGAAAAGACTTTTTGTGACAATCATGATTCTCGCAGCAACTGTGGGAGCATCAGCACAGCAATACGACGGAAACATCCTCAAAGGGAAAAAATGGGCGGTTTGCGGAGACAGCTTCTCTTCCGGCGACTTCAAGGGAATGAAGGAGGAAGACTACAAAATCAAGGAAGGGCGCTATGCGGGCAAGAAAGCGGTGTACAGCTATATCATCGGCAACCGCAACGACATGGAGGTTCAAGACCTCACCAGGGGCGGACGCACCATGGCCACACCGAAAGAGGGAAATTTCCACAACACCTTCAGCGAGGAGCTGTATAAGACCATAGACCCCGACGTGGACTATATCACCCTCTATTTCGGCATCAACGACTCCCACCATGCCGGTATCGGAAAGGACGGCGAGGTGACCAACGGATATATCCCCGTAGGCACCATCGACGACGACAGTATCGACACATTCTACGGAGCTTGGAACGTGGTGATGAAATACCTCATCGAGCACTACCCCTTCGCCCATATCGGCATCATCATCTCCAACGGCTGCGGAGTTCCGGCTTACCCGGAGGCGGAGATTGCGATAGCGAAGAAATACGGAGTGCCCTATCTCAATCTCAACGGCGACGAGCGCACACCTGCGATGATACGCGCCGTGAACCCCAACATCCCGGCGGAGATTATAAAGGCGCGCGACGACGCCATGGCTGTGGGAAGCAAAAACCGACATCCAAACGCCAAAGCACACGCCTACCAGGCTGACTTCATCGAGACGTGGCTGAGAGGGCTGTGAATCAAAAAAAGAGGTTTCCGAAATTCGGAAACCTCTTTTTAGTTGCGAGGGCAGGACTCGAACATGCGACCTCCAGGTTATGAGCCTGGCGAG
>JAZUMZ010000287.1:0-11758 GCA_045603885.1 Bacteroidaceae bacterium
ATCCGTTCAGTGTTGTCAAGGCATTACACTCAGCGGAGCTGAGTGACTACTGGTTCGACAGCGCCACTCCGAGGGCACTGATTGACATGCTCTCTCAAATGCCCCCCCTTGAGCTACCAATGATTGAGAATGTAGAATGTATGTCTTCTGAATTCGACATCCCATTTGACAGCTACAACGCACCTCTTCCAGCACTCTATCAAAGTGGCTATCTCACAATTAAGGACTTCGACCGAGATGAGGAAGTCTTCACACTTGGTTTCCCTAACGAAGAGGTGAGACGCGGATTCGCCAACATTCTCTACAAGCATGTGTCTGGAAGAGCAGGAAAAGACGACCCGGACTTGAGTGTATTCTTCAAGGCATACAGACATTTCCGGCGAACGGATGACCTTCCGGCGTTCATCGAGGCCATAAAGACTTTCTACTCAGGAATACCCTACCATCTGGAAAACCACAACGAGCGCCACTACCATGCCATTCTATACACCCTGCTTACCGCCTTCGGAGCAGACCTAAACGCTGAGGAGCCGTCAGCCAAAGGACGCGCTGACATTATCCTGCGCATGCCGCTCGGCATTTATGTCATCGAGATAAAATACGACGGGACAGCAGACGAGGCTCTTCAACAGATTAGGGACAAAGGCTATGCCAACAAATATCGCCTCAACGGGCATCCTGTAACATGCGTCGGAATAAACTTCTCCTCCAAAGAAAGGAATATAACCGAGTGGAAATCATATAATATCAAATAAATTCATGTATAACCTTAAAAATATTAAATTATGTCAACAGGTTTAATTGTAGCACTTGTATTTGTGTTTCTAATCATTTTATGTGTAGGATATTTTATCAGTGTTCAGCGCAAGGCTGTATCTATGGACGAGTTCTGCCAGAATGCCATGAGCCAGATTGCCGTTCAGATTAACTCCCGTTGGGACGCTATAATGGGACTGGCAAAAGACGCCGCACGGTATTCAGAGCATGAGTCCAACGTCTTGATCAACTCAATCAAACAACTGCGTATGGGAGAGGTGACCAATGCTGCAGAGGCAAACCAGCAACAGGACGCCATCACCGGCATAATGAGCCGAATCATGGCAATTGGCAACGCATATCCCGAGCTGAAGGCCAGCGAGATGTTCGGAAAGTTGATGGACGGACGAATGCAATATGAGGAGAATGTCAGGATGAGCCGCATGGTTTATAACGACACAGCCACAAAATACAACCGGCTCATAAGGATGTTCCCGTCATCAATTGTCTGCTCCATGCTTGGCTACAACGAGAAGAAAGAATATCTGAAAGTTGACGATCCCAAGAAAAACGCTTATCCTGACACCGATGAAGTATTTAAGAAGTAAACACGCCTTTTCCATATTGGTGGCATGGTGCCTGATTTGCACATCAGCATATTCTGAATCCACTTTCAACAGTCTCACCGTGGATGTAGCCCTGCTCGAGAATGGTGACGCCAGGGTAGTCCAGACATGGGATATCCATGTTGACGGAGGAGGCACCGAGCTATATATACCAATACAAAACATCCGAGACCACGGCATTGACATCACGGACTTTATGGTGACAGATGAGCAGGGGCGTGAATATGAGGTGTTGGATGAGTGGGACAGCGACCGCTCTGCCTCGTTTAAGGCCAACAAATGCGGAATCATCACCAAAAGCGACGGCTATGAGCTCTGCTGGGGGCTGGGTGAGGATGGCGACCGCATCTACACAGTGAGCTACGGAATAACCGGCCTTGTGCAAGGTTACTCCGACTACGACGGTTTCAACCATATGTTTGTGAACCAGAATCTCAGCCCTTCTCCTCAGGAAGTCTCTGTATTCATCCATGATGTGGATGACAGAAATTGGGAAGAGGGAACAGTGAGGATGTGGTCTTTTATGTACAACGGAGAAGTCGTGCCTCATGACGGAGGAGTACTTGCCACAACCTCCGGGCCTCTCGACAGCAACGAGGCTATGGTCGTGATGCTCCAGTTCGACAAAGGGATATTTAATCCATCAAAAAAACACAGTGACAGCTTCGAAACTGTAAAAGAACAGGCAATGGAGGGAAGCGACTACGTTTACGCAGGCAAGCAGTCGTTATGGGAAAATGTGAAAGAATGGTTTTTTATTCTCATCGGCCCAATATGCCTTCTCGGACTGTTTCTTTTCAAGTTTGTCAGGGTTAAAGGCCTTAAAAACAAGATTAAGAAAAACCTGCTGTGGTACAGGGAATGTCCCTACGGCGGCGACTTGAGGAAAGCCAACGCTGTACTCAACGCCTGCAAATACGGAAAGCCAGAATACAAGAATCTCGTGACCGCCTCAGCAGTGAGGCTTCTGAGCATAGGAGCACTTCGTGTTGAGGAACACTATGTCGAGGCAACGGGCATGAAAAAGATGATGGGCGGCCAGCCCAAGCTTATGAAATGCCTGGTCATCGGGGAACTTAAGGAAGTGAGGGGTCTGAAGGTGACCCGAATGCTGAAGTTGCTATACGACCTGTTTGTCGATGCAGCAGGTGAGGACCGTATTCTTCAGCCGAAAGAATTCAAGCGGTTCGTAAACTCACATAAAGACCGCCTTGTCGAGTTCATGGACGAGGCAATGTACAAGATGACAGTCAAGGAATGTAAGAACGATATTGACCGCGTTAAGCAGGTATTCGGGCTGAAGAAGTTTCTGGAAGACTTCACCCTGGCTAATGAGCGCAGTGTTCAGGAGGTTGCACTCTGGGGCGACTATTTGGTCTATGCAGAGTTGTTCGGTAACGCCAAGCAACTGAGAAAAGAGATGCTGAAAATCAACCCTGAGTTCGCAAAAATGAGTGATATCTATCAGGCCATGTTTGACGACAGCATGATGAACGAGCTGGTTGCGTGCGCACTACTGAGCTCTTCTGTCGGATCTGCCGGAATCTCTGCACGCGACGGTGGCTCTGGCGGTTTCTCCTCTTTCGGTGGAGGAGGCGGTTTCTCAGGAGGCGGCTCAGGAGGCGGAATTAGATAAGCGTCTCAAAAAGCACCTTATTTCACTATTACTAATTTTCAAATCAACACCTAATTATGAATACATTTGAGCTGATGCCACTGCCTTACAGCGCAGATGCGTTGGAACCGGTGATAAGCGCAATGACTATTGAGTTTCACCATGGCAAACACCTTGCCACTTACGTTAAGAACCTCAACGCACTGCTTCCTGGCACGAAATATGAGAATCTACCACTTGAGGAAATCGTGAAAGAAGCAGACGGAGGAATGTTGAACAATGCTGGGCAGATATTGAACCACAATCTTTATTTCAGCCAGTTCTCTGCACCTAAACAAGACAACGCCCCGATTGGGAGACTGGCCGAAGCCATTGACCGGCAGTTCGGCTCTTTCGACTCTTTTAAGGAGGATTTCCAGAAGCAGGGCACCACACTGTTCGGCTCAGGATGGGTATGGCTCTCAACCGACAAGGAAGGAAATCTGAGAATTACTCAGGAAGCCAATGCGTTAAATCCTGTTCGTCACGGTCTCATTCCTCTCTTGACGTTCGACGTATGGGAGCATGCCTACTATCTTGACTACCAAAACCGTCGTCCCGACCACATTGCGGCCCTTTGGCAGATTATCGACTGGAGAGTAATTGATAACAGATTTTCCAATAGATAACAATCAATGATTATGACAAAATATAGAATCTTTATGGTGCTTTGTCTGGTTATGACCAGCATAGTCACGGTGTGTGCGAAAAACAATAGTATCGCACCGGAAACCAAAGTGGTTAACGGCACAACGATTCATGTCACATATCTGACTGATGACATCGCGCGAGTAGTGAAATATCCCGGCGAGGGAGAGATGCCGGCTAAAAAAAGCTATTCTGTCGTCTTGACAGAAGAGTCGGCAACCAATCCCAATATAAAGGCTCTCGTTGACGACCAGACAGGTTGCGTGTCGTTTATCACAAAAAACGGTGAGATGCTGCTGAGAGAAACCGGATCCCCCACCCTTGACAAACGTAAGAGCGGCGCTGACCCCGAGAAGCTCCGTATAGGCCAGACCTGGAGTCTTGATGATGAAGAAGACATCTACGGACTGGGGCAGCTGCACGACGACGCAATGAGCTGGCGGGGGCGTGACATGGAGCTGTGGAACCACAACACATACATCTCCATACCATATGTGACGAGCAACCGTGGCTGGGGACTATACTGGGACAATGCCGGAAAGAGCCGCTTCAAAGATTCCAAAGACGGTATGCGGTTCACATCTGAAGTGGCAACGTGTATCGACTACTATTTCATCTATCACGACGGCACCCAAGACGGTGTGATTGCCGGAATACGTAAGCTTTCCGGACAGGCCACGATGTTCCCGCTATGGACGATGGGACACTGGCAATGCCGTGAGCGATACAAGACCAGCGACGAGCTGGCGGAGGTGCTCGACAAATACCGAGAGCTGCAGATTCCTCTCGACGGCATCGTGCAGGATTGGCAGTATTGGGGATGTGACTCCAACTGGAACGCCATGCGTTTTGAAAACCCATATTACATAAACAAAGTGGGAGACCCGGCATGGGAGAAGTATCTTCCTGATGACTTAAAGAAACTAGCGGCGGAATATAAGGCCAAAGGGCTTCAGCCACGTCTGAAAAGCCCGGAGGAGATGGTTGATTACGTCCACAGAAACAATGCCCACCTGATGATCTCAATCTGGGCGAGCTTTGGTTCCTGGACCGAGCCTTACAAGGAACTGGAGAAGATAGGCGGACTGCTTCCGTTTGACACATGGCCCCGAAAAAAAGGTGTTCTTCCTTACGACCCGTTCAATCCTAAGGCCCGCGATATATACTGGAAATACCTGAGCCATCTGTATAAGATGGGGTTCGACGCATGGTGGACAGACTCCACAGAGCCTGACCATTTTGATGAGACTGAGGCTACAGACGCATATCAGACTCATGACGGCTCGTGGCTGTCTGTAAAAAACGCCTTCCCGCTTATGACCAACCGTGGCATTTACGATCATCAGAGAGCCGCCAAAGGCAATAAGAAACGTTCGGTACAGATGACAAGAAGCGGCTCCTTCGGTATTCAGCACTACGGAACATTCTCATGGAGCGGAGACATCAGGGCCTCATGGCAAGAGATGAAAAACCAGATACCCAGTGGACTGAACTACACATTATGCGGAATTCCGTTCTGGAACACAGACATAGGCGGATTCTTCTATTGGGATTATGAGCAGATCCCGAAAAACCCGGCCGTTCAGGAGCTTCAGACACGCTGGATGCAGTGGGGAACGTTCATGCCGCTTATGCGCAACCACTGCTCAAGTCCTATGATAAGCGAGATTTATGAGTTCGGGAAAGCGGGTGAATGGGCATACGACGCAATGGTTGACGCAGTGAAGCTGCGCTACCGCCTTCTCCCATATATCTACTCCATGGCTGGCGAGGTGGTTCAGCACAACGGTATGATGATGCGACCTTTGGTGATGGACTTCGCAAACGATAAGAAAGCCCGCAAATTGAACGATGAGTATATGTTCGGCCATGCATTGCTGGTAAAACCCGTGACCGACCCTCTCTACACCTGGAAAGACGAGAAAAAGCGTGGACACGAGATTTATCCTGACATCCACAAAGCAAGCGCACCCTTGAGTGTATATCTGCCAGAAGGAGCCAGCTGGTATGATTTCTTCACAGGCATTAAGTATGAGGGCGGGAAAAACATATTACGCCCCACTCCGATAACAGACCTCCCCGTATTTGTACGCGCAGGCAGCATTATCCCGATGGGACCGGTTGTGCAATATAGCAGCGAGAAGCCTTGGGACGAGCTGGAGATACGTATATACCCAGGTGCCGACGGTTCATTTACGCTATACGAGGATGAAGGCGACAACTACAACTACGAGCAAGGACAGTTCAGCGAGATTCCATTCCATTGGGACGAGGCAAGCAAAACCCTGACTATAGGCAAGCGCACCGGCCAATTCAAAGGAATGCTCAAGAGCCGCCGCTTCCGTATTGTAACCAGGGCATTCGGACCCGCAGAGCCGACATCTCTCAACGCAACTGTTGAATACAACGGCAACGAAATTAGCGTAAGACTGTAAGAGCACAGCTTCTCAAAGTCATGTATCACCGTAAAACACAAACTGCGACGGCTCCTGAAGCTAATTTATAGAACCACCCTAAAGATGAAGAGTTATCGTCTTGATGCTATGACATATACGATAACTGGCACACCAAGAAAGGGAGTGACGGCATTGAGGGGAATAACTCCTTTGTCGCCTGGAAGTACACAAATTGCATTGGCCAGGAGTGCAGTGGCTGCTCCGGCAAGTATTGTCGCTGGTAAGAGCCGCTGGTGCTTGCCTGTTCCAAGCATCATACGCGCGACATGAGGCACTGCGAGACCTATGAACGCCACAGGTCCGCAGAAAGCCGTGGTAATGGCAGCGAGCAAGCCGGTGACAAGAAGGAGTATATGACGCACACGGCGTACGTTAAATCCCAGATTGGCTGCATACTCCTCGCCAAGCAGCAAGGCATTCAGAGGTTTCACCATCAACAACGCCGCCATCAGTCCTATCATGCTGACAGCGATGAACAAAGGGAGGCGTTCCGACGAGACACCGCCGAAATTGCCCAGCCCCCACACCATATACGACTGCACGCCCTCTTCTGTTGCGAAGAAATTGAGAAGAGAGATGGCTGAGGAGGTGATGTAGCCTATCATAATACCTGCGATGAGCAGCATGACATTGTCTTTGACGACAAGAGAGAGCAACATTATTATTCCCATCACCACCATGGCACCAGTAAACGCTGCGACTATCACAGCCATAAATCCTGTAAATGTGAATGATGCGGCACTCACGCTGCCACCCCACAAAAGCATGACTAACGCCACACCTACCGACGCCCCGCTGTTGATGCCAAATATTGACGGGCCAGCCAAAGGGTTGCGGAACGCCGTCTGAAGCATCAGTCCGCTGACTGCAAGGGAGGCACCGCAAAATATAGCCGTTATACTCTGTGGCAGACGGCTCTCAAGCACAATGTAGTTCCACGAAGCATGGTCGCTTTCCCGGCCTGCCAAAATTGAGGCTATGTCGCAAAAAGGTATATCCACTGCGCCGAGGGTCATGTTTGCCACAAACAGGATGACAATAGTGAGAGGCAAAACAATATATAGGATTATGTTTGAGCGTGACATGGAGTTAAAAGAGTTTATTTGTCTGCCACCGGCTTAAAAAACAGAGGTTTGCCCAGGCTTAACGACGGGTGGGTGATTATTATGATGTCGCGCAGAAGCCGGTCGGGGTGAAACGGGGTCTGCTCGTAAAAGTCCGTAGTAGCCGTGTTGCATCCATAGGCTTTGCGATTCTTGAAAGCGCGGAACTGGTCGTAGCCCTGATGCTCGGAGAGTAGCTCCTTATATGTAATGTCAGACGGAGAGTTATATCTGAATAGCCACACGTCGCAACCGGTGCCTTTGTCGAGCACGCTCTCGAAAGGGAGCTGCAACGATCCGCTGTTCACGTCATCGCTCCACGGGTAGATGGCCGAGGCGTCATTTAAAAGGCGACCGATAGTACTCTGTCCACCAGGCACATACCACACGCTGCCCACCTGCTTGTCCATAAGCACCGATAAATGTGCCGTGTCTCTTGCTGCAAGGTCTTTCAGCCGCAGGTATTCCTGCTCCATATCGTTAAACAGACTGTCAGCCTCTTGATCGGCTCCGAACAGAAGTCCGTAGAACTTCATCCATTCGGCACGCGCGAGCGGCGATGTCTCCATGTAGTCAGCTGTCTCGATGATAGGAATCCCTATATGCTCCAGTTGCCCATATCCTCCGCTGTTCTGGAAAGGAGAGAGGAATATCGCGTCGGGACTGAGGTCTATGATGGTCTCCACTGTGGGACTCAGACCACTTCCGCAATCGGCAATCTTCCCGTTTTCTATTCTCTCAATAATCCATGGAATATGAATATACTGAGGCTCACATACCCCAGCTATGGCCTCACCCTTTCCCAGACTGAGCACCAGTCCGCAATGTACACTCGTGGAAACCACGGCCTTCTGCAGGGGGGTGCGCACCAGCGTGCCCAGGGGCAGGTTTGCCGGCAACGCCGAGTCACGGTTCACGAGCACATAGCTGTGGAGCGTGCGCCCTGCGTTCCAGGGGTCGGCAAGACGAACAAGTGTGAAGCCATCGTGACGCTCTATCGATATGCGCGACGCATAACTCAGCGCAAGTGTGTCGCACTCCTCCCTTCCCGTGGTGGTTTTTCCGCCACAGGCAGAGAAGAGCGCGACCGCAATTATAAAATATAAAATAATGGTTCTCAAAGTCTATTAATAGAAAAACACAAATGTCTTAGGGTTGACACCTGTGGTCTGGAAGTTGGTTACATACTTGAAGTTCTCATCAAACACATACACCTTTCCGTTTGTGGCGAAGTCGGTTGTCACTACATAGAAATAATCGTTATAGGGATTTGTCTCCATGCTGTAGATGCTTGTTGAAGACAGCTCGGCAGGAGCGTCAACGAGGAAACTGCCCTCTGTATATTTGCCGGTTTCCACATTGTAAGATGCGAAGTAGTTGGTAGTTTCGTAGGTTGACCAATCTGTCACACCGTTAACAGTGTAGATTACATCGTCTTTCTCTGCCCAGCAAGAGGCGTTACCAATCTGGGTAAACTCTCCTGTAGTGGTGTTTACCTCACCCCAAGGATAGTCGTACAAAGAACCATATCCCTGAACGAAAATGCGGTCCTCAACCTCCATAATACGATCCATATTGTACATAGGAGTGAAGAACTCAGCCTTGTCAAAGCTCTTCAAATCAATCACAGCCAAACGGTTGTCGGCAACATAGCTCTCATCGCATGAGCTGGTGCAGTAAATCTTGTCGTCCTCAATAACAAGGCGCTCAGGACGGTTACCAACCTCCACCTTGCCGACATAACTAAGGTCAGCGGCGTTAAATTTAGCAACACAGTTACCATAGCAAGAAGCATATACAAAGCCGTCGTCATATACAAGATAACGAGGTGAGCCCAGTTCTGAGAGTTCGCCATCAACGAGGTTGGCACGACATATCTCTTTGCCGGTCTCATCAAGCTTAGCTATATACGCTGAGCCAAACACAGACATATAGAGGTAACCATTGTCAGCTAAAATCAGGTCCTGACCAACGTCACCGATAGACTGTCCGTTAATATCACTGTAAACACACTCGGTGTCCAATACTGTGTTGTCTTTCCAGTTAAACGCAGTCAGAGTGGAGTTGTTTAGCTTCCACGAACCCTCGTTGAGAATAAATGCTGTGTATGACGGATCTGGTTCTGGCACGGGTACTGGTTTTGGATCGTCATCGTCACTACAACTTGTGAAACTGAGAGAGAGAGCAAGCGCTGCGAGCACTCCAAAGAAAATTTTGTTCATTTTCATAATGTTAATAATTTTGTTAGTATTTAGTATTAAGTATAAAATATATGTCTTCTTGGGAATGACTTTATTCAGTCATTTTTCCTTACAGCTCAAACCGCAATGAGCATTCGGCGTTACGACCGGGCATTGGATAGTATTTAACAATCTCATATTGCTCGTCGGTCAGGTTGCGGATTGTTCCGATTACTGTCATACTCCAGCCCCTGAAGCTGAACTTGCGGCTGAGCGTAAGTGTATGCTCCTGAAACGCACCGATGTGGTACATATCCGAGTTTTGGACAGTACTCCACCTCTCGCTCTGCATTAAGATGCTGTATCCGACGTTCACCCACGGGGTGTTCAGCAGAATTGACACATTTCCGCTGTGGCGTGGAGTGTATGGCAGCTGCATATCGTAAGTTGGTGATTTCCTCAGTTTGTCCACAGCCTTCTGATATGTGTATGTGGCATTTATAACCAAACCCGCTTTCTTAAACAGAGCCAATTCTGTAGAGAGTGTTGCGTCAAGCCCGTTGATATGTACCTTTCCGAAATTCGCCATCTTCCACACATAAGTGGAAGGGAATGCCACAATCTTGTCTGTCACGTTGTTGTGGAATCCATCGACGGTGAGACTCAGATAACGCGTCAATCGGCACGGCCGTCCGCTCCATGTCAGTCCCAGATTATACTCATGGGCTTTCTCCGGCCTCAGCCCTGCATTGCCAATCCTGCGATAATAGAGGTCGTTGAAGGTAGGCATACGGTAGGTGCTCTTAACCATCGCACGGATATTCAGTGAACGGTCTCCCAACAGTTTGTATGTCAATGATAAAGTTGGAGAGAGTCGGTGCTTGTCTGACGGTTGGCTGCCGTGCTGGACACGCTCATGTGCAAAAGTCGCCAAAATACTTGCATCTGCCTCTAACCTACCCGGCTGCCAACGGGCTGAGAGAGCGGTGAGCGATGTCATCCGCTTGGGATTGGAAGGGCCGTCATTCGCCGAAACCCGTATATTGTTTCTCAAAGCGTTGAGGAAGGCATCCTGAGCCAGTGCCATACTGAAATCAGACGTGGGCAGCCATCCCAAGGTTATGTTTCCGTAATACTCGTCCTGACGGTTCACATCACGAAGTTTTCCGCTCGAATAATTCGACCCGTAATCCTCATATTGGTTCCAACTGTGGGCATATTTACCCCTCACCGCCAGTTTCCACTCACGGCTGAATTGACGGAAAAAGACGGTCTGAACAAAGAAATCCTCATCCCACAGGCGCTCGTTCGACGTGCTGTTATAAAGCACTACACTTCCCGGCAGCCCGCGCTCGGAGTAATACCAGCATGCCTTGGTGTCGAGACGACCGCCTGATTTGAACTCATGTAGCAGGTTGGCCTCTCCCCGCCATGCATCGATGTCGCTGTTATGACGTTTCTCGTCTGTTCGGTTCTTGCCGTTGACCAAAGTGAAAGGATAGCTGCCGTCAGCTCGCATATAGCTACCGTCGAGAGACAGCGTTGTCCGTTTCCCCACCCTCTGCCAGTATGTGAGATTGGGGCTCAAAAGGCCGAATGAGCCGGCCCGCAGTCCTCCGCGCAAAGCAAAAGAGCGTCCGTCTGCAAATCTTGGTTTTTCTGTCGTTATGGAAAGGATACCAGCCGATGCCTGATGACGGGCGGTCTGCATAAGATTCTCCTCATGTCCCATTGCCAGTGTTACAGACTCCACATTATCAAGCGAATAGCGTCCGATATCTATCTGTCCGGCCTGAGTGTTACTCACGGTGAAGCCGTCGTAGCTCACCGCTGTATGCTGTGCGCCGAGATTGCGGACACTCACGGTCTTCATGCCGCCTATGCCTCCATAGTCGCGCACACTCACACCGGCAAAGCGTTTCACGGCCTCTGCCAGCTCATGTATGCCGAGTTGGTCTATCTCCTCTCTCGTCATCACCTGTATCGGCTTTGACGCAAGAACATTCGACGTTCTCTTTGTTGCCAGAACGTCCACCTCTCTCACTTTATAAAGGGTGTCGGATGTGCTGGCCGGTTGTTTCTGGGCACTTACAAAAAACATTACCCACCAGGCCAGCAGAACTGATGTCAATCTGTTTGTTTGCAAAACACAATTTATTACATACCTTTCCTCGAAGGCGTATTAACAAAACGCAAAGGCAGGTCTTCTGACTTGCAGCCAATACACCCGACGTCTTCCCAGTGAGTTGTCACCAGTGACTTATGTCAGGCTATGACAAGGCGGCTTACAGCAGCGGGACTGTCCAGGATTTTCACCTGATTCCCTTTTAATCAC
>JAZUMZ010000288.1:0-12400 GCA_045603885.1 Bacteroidaceae bacterium
GATGATTCTCGACGGATGGGGAATCGGCAACAAGGGTAAGGGTGACGTAATCTATCAAGAGCCCACGCCTTACATGGACTATCTAAGTCGGATCGTAGCCATGTCGTTCTGTGAGCCAAGGAGTTGTAGCTAAGTGTTGTCTTCCTAAGACCCGCTTGGCCTCCGACTTTGATGATTCTCGACGGATGGGGAATCGGCAACAAGGGTAAGGGTGACGTAATCTATCAAGAGCCCACGCCTTACATGGACTATCTTAACGCAAACTACCCTCACTCCCAGCTTCAGGCCAGCGGCGAGAACGTGGGTCTGCCCGACGGTCAGATGGGCAACTCCGAAGTTGGTCACCTGAATATCGGAGCCGGACGAGTGGTTTATCAGGATCTGGTGAAAATCAACCGCGCATGCCGCGACAACAGCATAATGCAGAATCCTGAGATTATCAGCGCCTACACCTACGCCAAGGAGCATGGCAAGAGCATCCACCTGATGGGCCTCACTTCCGACGGAGGTGTGCACTCCTCTCTGGAGCACCTTTTCAAACTCATCGACATCGCAAAGGAATATGGTGTTGAGAACACATACGTACACTGCTTCATGGACGGTCGTGACACCGACCCTAAGAGCGGCAAGGGCTTCATAGCCCAGCTTCAGGAACACTGCGACAAGACGACCGGCCATATAGCCAGCATCATAGGCCGGTTCTACGCCATGGACCGCGACAAGCGTTGGGAACGCCTGAAGGTGGCCTACGACCAGCTTGTGGAGTATAAAGGCCGTGAGGTGGCCGACATGGTTGAGGGAGTGCAGTCGTGCTACGACACCGACAGCGAGGAGCACAAAAACACTGACGAGTTCATGGAGCCGCTCGTAAACGTGAATGTTGACGGCAGGATCAAGGAAGGCGATGTGGTGATTTTCTTCAATTACCGCAACGACCGCGCCAAGGAGCTGACCATCGCTCTGACGCAGAAAGATATGCCCGAGCAGGGAATGCACACGATACCGGGCTTGCAGTATTACTGCATGACTCCTTATGACGCATCGTTCACCGGGGTTCACATCCTCTTCCCTAAAGAAAATGTGGAGAACACCCTTGGAGAATATCTTGCGTCTAAAGGCCTGAAGCAGCTTCACACAGCGGAGACAGAGAAATACGCACACGTGACCTTCTTCTTCAACGGCGGACGCGAGGAGCCTTACAACGGCGAGGAGCGCACACTCGTTGCCTCTCCTAAGGTCGCTACCTACGACCTTCAGCCTGAGATGTCGGCATACGAGGTTAAAGACAAGCTCGTGGCAAGCATCAAGGAAGACAAGTTCGACTTCATCGTCGTGAACTTCGCCAACGGCGACATGGTGGGTCACACCGGAGTTTACGAAGCCATAGAGAAAGCCGTTGACGCTGTTGACGCCTGCGTGAAGGACGTGGTTGAGGCAGCCAAGGGCACAGGCTACGAGGTTATCATCATAGCCGACCACGGAAACGCCGACAACGCCATCAACCCCGACGGCACCCCCAACACCGCCCACTCTCTGAACCCCGTGCCGTTCATCTACGTCACGGAGAACAAAGAGGCCAAGGTTGTTGACGGAATCCTTGCCGACGTGGCTCCCTCCATTCTCCATATCATGGGTCTTCCACAACCCAAGGAGATGACCGGCAAATGTCTCATCAGCGACAAATAACCCCAACAGTGACATATCATGACACGATTATTTTATACGACATTGCTCCTTGCAGCCGTAATACTTACCCACGGCTGCAAGGAGCAGTCTGTTAATGGCAATACGGACTCCGACAGATTCTCAGACTCACTGACAATACCCGAATGCATTGTCACCACTCCTCCCGACTCACTCGGGCTGGACTCTTTCTACACCAAATATGTGGACGTGAACGGCATCCCCCTCATCTCTTCGTGGCGGGTTCCCGACTCAGCGTTTGTGGCAGCCCACAGAACACTCTACGCCATGACCTGCATGCTCGACTCCCAGATTCTCGACACAATGGTAAAGTCAAATGCCCGTGTTGCGATTATGGCCAGATATGAAGGCACCACCGACATACCCGAGCACCGGTATCTTGCCAACGACACATCACTCAACTGGGACCTCAGGGCAAGAGGGCTTGGAGGCACAGTAGAGGAGCCTCTGACGAGCTGTGCCGAAGAGAACCTGCTGGCCTACCAGATTGACAAATACCACGCAGAGGACATCCTCGTGCATGAGTTCTCACACGCTATCCATTGTATCGGCATCATACAGATTTACCCCGACTTCAACAAGCGTTTGCAGGCACTCTACGACAAGGCTATGAAAAGCGGAATCATAGACGGCACATACCGCACATCGACGATTGAGGAATACTGGGCTGAGGCCGTACAGGACTGGTTTAACGTGAACGCAGAGATGCCCAAGCCCGATGGTAAGCACAACTGGTGCAACACCAGATCTGAGTTGAAGGAACTCGACCCCGACCTCTACAATCTGCTGGCTGAGTTTTTTCCGGAGACCGACATGCCAATCAGCAATCACAAATGTCAAAATGTCTATGGAAAAGAATGCAGTAAAAACTAATTTTTTGAACCATCCAAAAGACAGTATAATTTCACCCGAATCATGAAAGCTCTCAAAATCCTACTGTTGGCGGTGTCTGCCGTGAACGCCAATCATATTAACGCCCAGATGCCCCAGTGGCCGGAACAAAGTATCCAGACCAGGCCCGGTGCCCGCTGGTGGTGGCTTGGTTCGGCGGTTGACGAACAAAATCTGGAGACCCTGATATCTGAATATGCCAAGACAGGTATCGGCACATTGGAGATTACTCCTATCTATGGAATCCAATCACAATACCGTCGTTCCACAGACCCACAGAACATCTCGTTTCTGTCCACTCCATGGATGAACATGTTGAAAAAGACCGAGGAGCTGGGCAAGGCAAATAATGTGCAGATAGACATGAATATGGGTACCGGCTGGCCGTTCGGCGGCCCCACAGTCCAGCTCAGCGACGCTGCAGGCAAGATGGAGTACTACAACAAGGACTTCACAACCTCTGACACATCACCTGATATTACCTGGGAGTTGTCTCCAAAGTCAGGCAGCACACTCAACTTGGTTATGGCATTCCCCGTGCGAATCAACGGAGCCGACACCTTGGAAGTGACACAGAGTATGGACGGCAACACTCTGCGCTGGACACCCCCTGCCAACGGTCGGTGGAGACTGATAGCAATATACAACGGACATACGGGACAGGCCGTGAAACGTGCCGCACCAGGTGGTGAGGGCTATGTGCTCGACCACCTGGACAAGGAAGCCGTGGCACGATATATAGAGCATTTCGAGAAGACATTTGAGCGTAACGGAAACCCCTACCCCGCCACGTTCTTCAATGACTCATACGAGATTTTCAACGCCGACTGGTCGCCACGGTTCTTTGAGGAATTTGAGCAACGCAGGGGCTACAAGCTGCAGCTTCATCTCCAAGAGTTGCTAAGGCTGTCGTCCGACAAAAACAACCAAGTGCGGTCGGACTACCGTGAGACCATGGGGGACATGTATATCGACAACTTCGTGAAACCTTGGACCGAATTCGCACACCGCCACGGTGTGCTCACACGCAACCAGTCGCACGGATCACCCTCTAATCTCATAGACACTTACGCCACGGTTGACATACCTGAGATAGAAGGATATGGGCGTACACCGCTCAATATCAAAGGTGTCAGACAGGACGAAGGATTCAGCGCGCAGAATTCCAGCGACTTCGCCACTCTCAAACTGGCTGCGTCAGCAGCTCACGTAACGGGTAAAGCCCTGACCTCGAGCGAGACCTTCACCTGGTTCACCGAGCATTTCCGTACGTCTCTGTCACAGATGAAACCAGAAATGGATTTAATGTTCCTGGCCGGTGTCAACCGCATGTTTTTCCACGGAACGACCTATTCTCCCTCTCAAGCACCCTGGCCCGGCTACAAGTTTTACGCCAGCATCGACATGTCGCCCACAAACTCCATCTGGACTGACGCTCCAGAGTTCATGTCCTACGTAACCCGCTGCCAGAGTTTCCTTCAGATGGGACAGCCTGACAACGACCTGCTCTTGTATTTCCCTTGCTACAACTCATGGCACCAGGCCGGCATCACGTGGCTGAGACTGTGCGCCATATCTGAGTTCGCAGGACAATACGGCGCATTGGACCGTACAGTCACCGCTCTTGACGCGATGGGCTACGGATGCGACTATATCAGCGACCGTATGATCCGAAACCTGAGAGTGGAGGACGGAATGCTCGTGACAGAGGGCGGAACGAGGTACAAGGCCTTGCAGATTCCCACCGCAAACTATATGCCCGAGCAGACCAAAGCCAAGATTGACGAGCTTCAGGCAGCAGGAGCAAGCATTGTATCCCTGAGTACCGACGAGGCCACATTCGCAGCGATATGCAAGGCAGAGGAAATGCGTAAGTCAGGCCTGAGATTTATCCGCCGCTCCAACGAGCACGGCCACCATTACTTCATCACAAACCTCACCTCAGACGACATCTCTGATTATTTCAGGCTGTCGGTTGATTTCAAGTCCGCCGCATTCTTCCATCCTGTTGAGAACACCATATCCATGCCGGTCATCGACGAGGACGGCAAAGTGCTCATCAGCCTGAGGTCGGGAGAGTCTGTAATCTTGCAGACCTACGACTACGACTGCTATGAGAATGTGTCCGGAACAACCCAGGAACGCGACCGCTCATGTGACGAGACTACAGACATCGCTCTCAGCAACCCCTGGACCCTGACCTTCGACAAAGCCAAGCTTGCAAACCAAGCCGACTACTCACACGTTTACGAGCTGGACAAAGCTCAATATTGGGAGACGATAGACGCCAACACTTCCCAGTTGATGGGAACCGGCAGCTATGAGACCACCGTGGACCTCACTAAGGACCAAATCGTCACCACCCCCCAATACTGGAACGGCGACAGGCTTATTCTCAATCTCGGCGACATACGCGAGTCAGCTCGTGTATATATCAACGACAACTATGTTGGCTGCGCATGGTGTGTGCCTTTTGAGATGGACTGCAAATTATACCTCCACGAAGGAGAGAACAAAATCCGCATAGACGTGACAAACCTGCCCGCCAACCGCATCAGACAGATGGACAAGAACGGAATCGTTTGGAGAATATTCGAGGATATTAACTTTAACGTCATTTCAACCGGGACAGAGGGAACGACAGCTACAAGCTACGCATCATGGAATCTTGTACCTTCGGGACTGAACTCAGAAGTAAAACTGACACGTGTGCACCATATTCCGACCGGTATCAGCGACGTGACCACCGACAAGCCTGTCCCTGGCTCCTCGGAGGACAGATGGTACACGATTAATGGTATAAGAATACCACAGCCTCAATCTCCGGGAATATACATCCATGACGGAAAGAAAGTGGCTGTGGGGAAATCTGGAAAATAAAGGGACAACGAAGAATAGCCATGTAAGCCCGTGGGGTTAAGCCTGATGAATCAGGCGTATCCCCTCGGGCTCAAGTGTGATTAGATGCTGCTTGTAGAGATCACCCACCCCCCTCTTGAACGTCTTCTTGCTGACACCGAAGGTGTTGTATATCTCTTCAGCCTCCGACTTGTCGTGTAGCGGACAGAATCCGTCAGGGCTGTCTTTCAGATATTGGAGCAGCTGGTCGCTGAATGTGGTTATGCGTTTTTTTCCAAAAAACCGTTGCAGCTTGAGGTCGATTTTTCCGTCGGGTCTCACCTGCTTCACAAACGCCGTCACCCGGTCGCCTGTGTGAAGAGGCTGGAAAATCTCGTTGTCAAATAACAATCCCTTGAATCGTCCGTCAACAATGGCTTTCAATCCCAGATTGGTCTTCTGCTGGATGAGCGCCTGAACCTCATCTCCGCTTTGATAAGGAGGCTGCTCGTCAGACAAAAATTTCTCCAACTTTGCTGACGCCACAATTCTGTATGTCACAGGGTCTATGTAGCAATAAACAAGATAGCGCCTTCCCTGCTGCATCTTCTGCTTCTGCTCGCGAAACGGGCAGAAGAGGTCTTTCATAAGCCCCCAGTCGAGAAAAGCTCCGAACTCGTTGACCCACTTCACCTCCAAAAAAGCAAACTCGTTGACCTCCACAAGCGGGTGCTCAGTTGTTGCCACCAATCTCTCCTCGTTGTCGAGATAAAGGAACACATCCACCATGTCGCCCGGTTTTGTGCCTTCTGGGATATAACGTTTTGGCAACAGAACATCTCCCACCTCACCAGCGTCGAGATACATTCCGAAGTCAACCTCTCTCAACACCTCAAGCTCATTGCGTTTTCCTAATTTTATCATTTTTTCTTAACTGCGAATAATGGATTAAACAATTACCAAGAATTGACACTTGTATGAGCATTTCTGTTTACCCTGCAATCATACCATCCACCAACTTGATTGTCCGGTCGGTTGTCTTAGCCAGCGACTCATCGTGGGTGACAATAACAAAAGTCTGGCGGAATCGTTCGCGAAGGTCGAAAAAAAGCTGGTGAAGCTCTGCCTTATTAGAAGAGTCCAGGCTTCCCGACGGCTCATCGGCGAGAACCACATCCGGTTCGTTCATTATGGCTCTGGCCACCGCCACCCGCTGCTTTTCTCCTCCAGATAGTTGATTTGGCTTGTGGTCCAACCTGCCTCCAAGTCCCAGGAACTCCAGCAGTTCCTTCGCCCTGCTTCTCGCCTCTCGGCTTGGCTTACGTGCTATCATAGCCGGAATCATCACGTTCTCAAGGGCAGTGAACTCAGGCAGCAACTGGTGGAACTGAAAAACGAAACCCAGGTGAAGATTCCGGAATCGCGACAACTCACGGTCTTTCATCCTTGTCACGTCGGTGCCGTTGATTACGACACTCCCGCTGTCGGGTTTGTCGAGGGTGCCCATGATCTGCAGCAAGGTGGTTTTTCCCGCTCCGCTCGGTCCGACAATACTCACAATCTCTCCCTTATTTATGTCGAGAGATATTCCTTTCAGAACCTCCAGTGTCCCGAAGCTTTTTTTTATGTCTTTAATTGAAATCATATTTTTTTTTATTCTTTCTCTACCGTCATCCGATTTTCCCTATCCATTTAGACATCCATTCGTTAATTGCCGACGTTCTGAAAACATCTTTCTGCAGAGGGTCGGCAAACGAGCGGTGCTCCTCGTCCGTTCCGCTCTGGTCGGGGTAAATAATCATAATGCTCGTCGTAGGGAAATGTTTGTTCAGCGCCCCTTGCATCTTGTTGACGTTCGACGAGAAGCTGACGGTTCCATTTCGTGCCGTTACAATAACGAGCAAGTGGTCAGGATTCACGAGTCCAGCCAGCTGTCCTATTCCTCCGCTCATGGAGAATCCGAAGTATTTTGCTGCCTTTCCCTTGTGGTATCTGCGCATATATGCCTCTATAAGTCCGAGTGTGTTGTCGGAAGCATGGAAATGTATTCCACATCCAATCTCTCCCGCCATTCTCGCTATGCGCTCCACCCATCTGTAGAATCCGCTTTCATACTCGGCCTTCAACGGTACAGCCACCACTATCCGCCGAATGGTATTGATCGGCTGGGTGTAATGCACAATCGTCACCTGCCTCATCAGCCCGTGAATCAGGCCGTCGGCGAAACGTCCTGTCAATGTGTCGTTTGATGAGCGCTTGCGGTGCCGACCTATGATTATCTCAGATGCATCGTTCTCGTGGAAAGCATGCAGTGTGCCGTTTATGAAATTCACAGCGAGCCGGCGCTGTGCCTGAATCTTCACATCTGCCGACGCACAGATTTTCTCTGCCATCTCCAGACATTCCCTTCCGTGTCGCATCCACTCCTCACGGTTCTGGTCGTCGTTGACTATATTCAGGCATATCAATCCCCTATTCAGCCTTGGATTCCTCATCATGATGGCCGTACTTACCAGCCCTGGTATTGTATCTATCTCGTTCAGCGGTATAAGTATCTTCTCATCATCGCTTCCATCGGACTCTCCTGCCCTTTCCTCGTCTTTATCCATCTTCAACAGCTTTGATGCCTGCTCAGTCGCAACAGAGCTTATGATACATGAAATCAAAATCATCACCACCACACCATCAAGGACCGCAGAGTCCATCAATGGTGTTCCGTCGGGGAATGTGAGTGAGGTTCCCACTATCACCATGGCCAGAGCTCCTGCAGCATGCGCCTCACTCAATCCGAACATCATCAGTCCGCTTGCCTTGGAGAGTGACAGCAGTCTTCTGGAAATGAGCGCCGCCAGATACTTGGACAGTGTTCCTGCCACAACCATCACAATCACCACAATCAGCGGCTGAGTGCTTTTGAATATCGGTGTGATATTCACGAGCATTCCCACACCAATCAGGAAGAATGGTATAAATAACGCGTTACCCACAAACTCCACACGGTTCATCAGCGGACTCGACTGTGGGATATAGCGGTTGAACACGAGTCCCGAGAGGAAAGCGCCCAGAATACCCTCCAGGCCGCACAAATCTGCCACAGCTGCCGCAAGAAACATGATTGCCACCACGAAAGTGAACTGCAACACCTGGTCGGAGATTTTTCTGAAAAACAGCCTTATGATTTTTGGCAGCAACGCAAACAAGAAGAAAATAAAAAGAATGAATTTTCCCGCGAAAAGACTCCAGAACGCCCACCCTCCTTCGCCGTTGAATGTGCCGGAAATTCCTGCAAGAACAATAAGCGCGAACAGGAGCGCTATCATCGTTCCCACCACAGACATCTGCACACTCTTATGTCTCGCCACGCCGTAACGTGTGACAATAGGATAAGCCACTAGAGTGTGCGATGCGAAGATACAAGCCAGTAACCACGATGCAGAGGGAGTGTAGTGTAGCACGTATGCGCCCGCAACATATCCCAGCCCGAAAGGAATTAAAGCCGTAAGGAGTCCGAATGTCAGTCCACCCTTTTTGTTCTGCCTGAGACCTGCGAGATCCATCTCCAGTCCTGCCAGAAACATAATATAGAAAATACCAACTTGCCCAAACAACCTGAAACTCTCATCACGCCTTAGAATATTCAGACCGTTCTCGCCAATCAGCACTCCCGCAAGAATCATTCCCACAAGGTGAGGAATCCTCAACTTCGAGAAGATCAGCGGAGCGAACAATATAATTGCCAGCACAATTGAGAATACAGCAGTTGGATTATGAACCGGCAGGTGTATTTGTAGATATTCAGTGATGGAGTCCATTAAATATTCAGTTGGGTGGGATGCCTTTTTCACATCCGGTTGCGAAGTTACGAAAAAAAAGCAGAAAATCCATAAAAGCATGAATAATAAATGCAAAAAGACTCGTATTTATACGTTGTCTGCATAAAATATGAGTTTTTTTAAGGATTTTTGAATAAAAATTCATAATTTTGCAAAAAATTTAATTCATTTCGTTTGTTATAACCTATAATAATTTATAACTATCCTTATTATGAAAGTAGCGATTGTAGGCGCAAGCGGTGCCGTAGGGCAGGAGTTCTTGCATGTGTTAGATGAGAGAAACTTTCCAATAGACGAGCTTGTTCTTTTCGGCTCTACCAGGAGTGCCGGGAGTAAATACACATTCCGCGGCAAGGAATACGAGGTTCAGCTTCTCAAGCATGGTGACGATTTCAAAGATGTTGACATAGCATTCACCTCTGCCGGTGCAGGCACATCAAAGGAATATGCTGATGACATAACAAAATATGGTGCTGTGATGATTGACAACTCCAGCGCTTTCCGTATGGATGATGATGTGCCTCTGGTAGTGCCCGAGTGCAACGCTGAGGATGCGCTGACGCGGCCCCGCGGAATCATCGCCAATCCCAACTGCACTACCATCATGATGGTCGTTGTGCTTAAGCCGATTGAGAAATTGAGTCATATCAACCGCATCCACGTTGCAAGCTACCAGAGTGCCGGCGGCGCCGGCGCCGCAGCCATGGCTGAGCTTCAGCAGCAGTATAAAGACTTGGTGGAGGACAAGCCTGTTACAGTTAACAAGTTCGCATACCAACTCGCATACAATGTCATTCCCCAGATTGACGTATTCCAGGACAACGGTTACACGAAAGAGGAGATGAAGATGTTCAACGAGACCCGCAAGATTATGCATACCGACGCACGCTGCTCTGCCATGTGTGTGAGGATTTCCTCACTTCGCGCCCACAGCGAGGCCGTCTGGGTTGAGACTGACGAGCCTCTGAGTGTAGAACAGGTCCAGAAAGCTATATCAGAAGCACCAGGTGTAACCCTTATCGACGACCCAAAAAACCAGAAATATCCTATGCCCCTCTTCACAGCCGGCAAGGACGATGTGTATGTGGGACGTGTGAGGAAAGACCTTGCCAACGACAACGGCATCACATTCTGGCTCTCTGGCGACCAGATAAAGAAAGGAGCCGCTCTCAACGCCGTACAGATTGGAGAATACTTGATATCCCAAGGAGAGTTCAATAAATAACAAACCTATAACAAACACACAAACTCATGAAAAAATTATTTCTGTTGCTCTTCACAGCAACTCTTACATTAAGCATGACTTCATGCAGTGACGACGACCCGAAGCCTCGCAAGGAATACCAGGATCCGGAAGACCCCCAAGACCCTGAAAATCCAGAGGAGGACAACACACTCAAGCTCAATGCCGACCAGGGCTGGGTCGGCTATTATGGCGACTATTTCGACCTGGGCACTGGTTTCTTCCTCGTTGAGATTAACAACGGAGAGATAGATGACGCCGGCTATCTGACATCTGCCGGCACGGCAATCACTCTTGCTGTAAACGCACCAATGCCCGAGAATGGCGAGAGCGTCACTCTGCCTGTCGGAACATACACCACAGACAAAGAGATGACAGATAATTTCAAGATTCTGAATGAGGATCTTGGAGGCTACTCCATGTCATTCGTTGAAATGCGTAAAGAAGGGGATACAACCTCGTATGTCGATTTTGTCAAAGACGGTACGATGAGGGTGACCAACAACGGCAACGGCACCTACACCGTGACATGCGACCTGAACATGTATTATTTCGACGAGAACGACAATATTGTTGACGACGGAAAAGTCCAGGGCACATACACCGGCGAGCTGACGGTGGACAGCAATGTTGAGGAAAGTCTCTACGACACATATCCTGAAGACGTGAACCTCGGAGAGATGACTGTAGGAATGGGAGCATTCTATATCTTCGAGAAGAGCGAGGTGAGCAACTACTACCTCTCTCTCTTCTCTGTTGACGCAGACTTAGAGTCAGGCGAGTTTAACGGCAACGGTTTCGTCATGACCATAGACCTATACACCGATTACACCACAGCGCCCGACCTGAGCCAGCTCAACGGCACGTTCACTATTGGCGAGGCTGGCCAATACGAGGAGTGGACCTTCCAGCCAGGAAGTGTCGAAGAGGTTTGGGATTCTGAAGAGGAAGAATACGTTCCTTACTGGAGTGGAACCTACGTTGATGAAATTGCCGAAATGGAGAGCGATGGCACGAAGTACTTCTGGTACGATCGCTCGTCAATGGTGACTGGCGGAACCATCGAGGCTCAGTCCGACGGCACAACCGTCACATTCAACCTCGACCTGACCACCGAGACGGGCAACAAGATTACCGGAACCTACACCGGTACTCCTGAAATCATCGTTCCTGACGGAAACACTCTCCAGGCCGTAGCCGCACGCAAGGTGAAGGCTCATAACGACCGCCTTATGCACCCGTTCAGCAAATATGAGAGAATGGCCCGCAAGCAGGCAAAGAAAGCCGCTCTCCGCACTCCCGTACGTATGGAGTCTGCAAAAGCCAAGCACTAAGCAAACACAACGGAATCAATCATTTTTCCAAAGGGCGGACGGTGCTGTCGTCCGGCCTTTGGATTTATAGAAATATCCAAAAACACAGATTCAAGGATTTGGAGGATTTGGTTTTGTATTGCTCTCGTTTTTTGAGAAAACTATAAAATTCTCACGCTCGGAAAAATAAATACATTCATTTTTCTCTCGCTTAAACGAATTTTACGTAACTTCTATCAACTCCAAAGATGATGTGTTCACTATTCTCATAAATTTCGGTTACCTTTCGTATGACAGGGACAGCGATGAATGTTTTATCCCCAACTTAGAGGCACGTTTGGAGGTAGAGAAGTTGCTTAAGGACACCGAGTTCCATGATTGTTAATGAAGCAGACGGGGATTAAACCAGGCAAGGCCTGACATTGTGGAGGCAGTCCAAGCGCCACCAGTGCGTAATCACGAGGGGGTGATAAGTTTTCGGTCTAATTGAAATTAGTGCCTTTTTATATTTCATCCTTTGATTCCAAAATCCAGCTGTATCTCTTAATCCAACGCCAAACAGTGACACGTGACAAGTT
>JAZUMZ010000289.1:0-5279 GCA_045603885.1 Bacteroidaceae bacterium
AGGAAGATGCCGGTGCTGATGCTCGCGCCGCAGGCACCCAGATATCCGCAGGCACCACCGGGCACCTGCTCGCCGCGCTCCCGCATCTCGGCAAGCGCCTCTTTAAGGTCCAGCTTACTGCTGTCGGGCAGGCTGTTATTGTAAGCCGTCAGTAGCGCCGCCCCCACCAGCACATGGTGCGTGGGCCCGTGCATGGGACAATCCGGCTGCGACATCAGCTTCTCCAGAATCTCAATTGGGTTCCGTGAGGTATCCGCCAGGCACAACGCCGCCACGGGATCGACCGATGATTCCGTGATAGCCTCAGCGGCGGGTACACTCTCTTTCGGTGCTTCTTTGCACGACGTGGCCGCCAGCGCCATTACAGCCGCCACCGCGATAATTGTCAGTATTTTCTTCATCATTTCAAGTATTATTTTGCTGCAAAGTACATAATATCTTGTTTGTGGTTTTATCCCTCAGAACAGTCGTATGACAGGTACCTGTCCCCAGTCACGCTTATTTTATCATTTCTGCAACAACCATTCCAATGCCGAAACGATATGGATAGTTTTCCCTTCAATCTCCACATCGCGCGTCGGCGAGAATGCGATGAGGGTCAGATGGCTACAAAAAAAAGTGTCCGCTGCTTTCACCAGCGAGGATGTCTCGCGGTCGTAAGCCCGCTGGGTGTCAATCTCGTAAGCTACCTGTATCAACTCCACAGCTTTGTTTTTGTCGCACACCACAAAGTCTATCTCCTTGGCTCTTGAATCCGGTTTGTGATAGTACACATCCAGAAAGTCATGGGCACAACGTCGCAGCAACTCTATATATACCACATTCTCCAGTCGCCACCCGAGATTCTCGGGTGCCAATGCATTCTCACGGTTCCCCTCCAAACCCGTATCTACAATATACGCTTTCTGGTTGCGGATGCGTTCCGTGCTTTTGAATGAGTGTTTTGTCAGTAACTGTATGAGGAACGCCTGACTGAGATAGTCAACATATTTCTTTGCCGTCTTGTCGGCAATGCCCAACAATTTTGACAACTCATCATAATTCACCTCCTGGCAGGCATTGTTGATCAGGTGATGGGCTAGTTTGCGCAATGCCTCAATGTTACGAATCTTGAAACGCTTTTGGATATCCTTGCGCAGGATGGCCTCAGTCAGGCTCTGAACGTATGCCCGCTTGTTGCGGAGACCCTGCATCTCAGGAAAGCCGCCATCGTGGATGAAATCCATAAAGGCCCGTTTGCGTTCGGCGTCGGCTTTGGTGGTGATGCCCTGTGTGTCGATATGGTGGTATTGGCAAAACTCCGAAAACGAGAATGGGTAGAGGTGAATCTCGTTGTAACGACCGGTCAGATGTGTGGCCAATTCTCCGCTCAGCAATTTGGCATTGCTGCCCGTGACGAAAATACGCAACTCTGTCCTGAGCAGCCGGTTCACAAAGAGATACCATCCGTCCACATCTTGAATCTCGTCTAGCACCAGGTAGGGAATGTCTGTTCCATAGAGTTGATACACACAGGAGAGCACCGTATTCAGGTCGCCCACTTCCATGTTGGCCAAACGGTCGTCGTCGAGGTTGACATAGCCGTATCTGATGCCCCGTTCCAGCAGCACCTTGTGGCACAGCGTGGATTTCCCACTCCGACGCACACCAATCACCACCTGAGCCATCTTAGTATCGAACTCGAAGAGCGATTCCTCCTTGCGCGACACCCATTTCTGAGGTTTGTATCCTTTGATTTCCTCCTGTTGTTCAGCCAGTACCTGAAGAATGATTTTTTCGTCTATCATAACCGGATAATTTTCGGGTGCAAAGATACGAATAAAAATTTAATTACGATAAAATGCAGAAAAATTTTATCTAAAATACGATAAAATGCAATTGCACTCCTGCTAAAATACGATATAATGTATTACTCCGCACTCGACTTCCGCAACATTCAACCGATACCGTGTACCAGCCTAATAAAGTAGACACAAAAAAATAATTTTAGTTGATTAATCTTTTACAAAAATAGACAAATTCGTTGTTTTTTTCAGTTATAATTTTCTAAAAATAGACAAATTGCGTTTTTTTTTGTCATTTTCTTTTTCAAAAGTGGACACACTTATGTACTCATTTCATTATCAGCCTCCTTTCTTCGTTTTTGCAAGAATTTGGGTACATCCGAGAGTTGCCTTGTAGAGAAAGTGTCCCTTACATCCAATTCACCCTTGTTGTATCTTCTGCGATAGTTGGCAGGAGTGTCGTATCTGATGGCGAAACATGGCCTTTCTTCATTATAGAAATACACATACTTTCTGATACACTGTTTCACCTCTTCTTTTGTTCTGTACTGGTCTATCTTGAAATCGATTATCAGTTCTTCCTTTATCCATCCGTTCAGCGCCTCGTTGACAGGGTTGTCAGTAGGCTTTCCTGCTCTTGACATGGAGCGGACGATCAAAGTGTCCTTGATGAGTTCGTTGTAGGCCAAGGATGCGTATACGCTGCCTTGGTCGGTGTGGAGGACAGTCGGCTCGTGGCTTCCTTTGAGCATGTCGACCACATCCTGTAACCCGTCGACATATTGTTCCCTGGAGCCTCTCCTATCAGCCAGCCTCCATGTGAGTATTTCCTTTGTGAACACATCGAAATAGAATGTCAGCTCAAAATAGAATAACCAAAATTTCAAGGCGGTCATGTCGGACACAATCACCTGTCTCGGACGGTCCACGGTATCCCAGGTTGACAAGATGAGGTTCGGGTATCTGTCTTTTACCTTTCTTGCCTTGTAATGATGGCGGTGTCTGGTCTCGGACTTGATGCCCAGATACCGGAAACACTTGTATACAAAGTTGTCGCTGACCTTCGTCTTCAGAGTTGTGCGGATGTATGCGGCCACCCAGCGATAACCGTGGGAGGGGTGTTCGCAATGCACATTCCTGACCACCCCGACCATGGCCTCATGGTTGACGTCACGGTCCGAAGGGTCCCGCTTCAGCCACTTGTAGTAGCCCGAGCGACTGACACCCATCATCTCACAGATGTCTTTGACGTTAAATTCCCTCGACAACATACCCGCTATTTTGAACTCTTCGTTTTTAAACGAACATACACCGTTTTCCCATCCGCGCTCTTCACCACCGCATAATTTTTTTTTAATCTCTCATTCTCTATGCGCAGTCTCAGTATCTCACGTTTGTAGGCCTCTTCCGTGCGGTCAACGCCGTCAGGAAGCACTTCTCCTATCTCAGCATCCGCACGGGCCAGTCCCTCCAGACCGCCTTCCTCGTACTTCTTAAGCCAGTTCTTGAAGGCACTGTCCGAGATGTTGTGTATGTCGCAGAAATCACGCAGCTTGATCTGTCCGTTCATCTTGTACTGACGGATCAAGAACTCTTTCTCTAATGGATTGTAATGTTTTCCCATAAAAAGCATTCCTTTCTGGCGGATTAGACTTCACGGTGCAAAGATAAGTAATAATCTCCATTCTGCATTCGTAAATGTTTTTTTTTCCGCCTTTTCGTGTCTACTTTTCATGGTGCAACATGGCTCCACAGCCACTTCCGCACCCCATTTTATCAGTATCCAAAAACCGAAAATGTGTCACCTGATATTTCCTTGCTATTGGTGTGGGACAGGTGCATGTCCTGGTGTCTTATCTTTCACCTGCAATTTTAAATAATTATCCCAACAACTTGTCCATTTGAGCCTGTAATTCTTCTCGGTTAGGCAGATAAAGCTGATAGCGAGCAGCAAAGAGTTGATTGTCTATTCCTTGCAGGGCATATTCCATTAACAACTCGTCTTTCCTGGCTCCAAGTACAATTCCAACGGGAGGATTGTCATCCGGTTGGCATATTTCATTCTTGAAATAGTTCAGATAGAGATTCATCTGTCCGATATCGCCGTGCTTTATCTCTGAGCGCTTCAAATCGATTAGCACATAGCATTTCAAGATGGCATGATAGAACACCAAGTCCACCTTGAAACGGCGGTTACCGATGGGAACGACATATTGCCGGCCAATAAAGGCAAAACCACGTCCCAGTTCCAGCAGGAATTGCTCCATGTGGGCCTTCAGCGCATCTTCCAGGTCTTTTTCCTTGTAGCGTCTCTGCTTTGGAAGTCCTGCAAACTCCAGAACAAACGGGTCGCGAATGATGTCCGCCGCTGTTTGCACCTGATGTCCTTCGTTTGCAAGAGCCAGCACCCCCTCTTTGTCTGTACTCAATGCAAGGCGCTGGAACAACGATGAATTGATTTGTCGCCTCAGTTCTCGAACCTTCCATCCCTCGTTGATACACTCCTTCATGTAGAACTGCATCTCCAACGGGTCGTCACACTTGAGCAGTTCTAAGTAATGACTCCACGTCAATAGTCCAGACACTGTTTGGATTTTTGGGAATCGAACATAGAAAAGCCTCATGTTAAATAGGTTGGAGCGAGAATAACCTTTTCCTCGAAGCCTGGTAAGGTCTTTTGACAAGTTTGTCAATAGTCGTTTCCCGTATTCAGCCTTGACGTTACCATGCTGCTCAAACTCCACGATATATCTGCCAGTTTCCCAACTTGCATCAATCAACTCTCTATTAATGGCAAGAGCTGCCGTTCCCCTTGCTTTCTCCCACCGTTCCGAAATAAGTGAGACAAGTCTCACATATTCCGAATCCTCGGTTTGCAATAAACCATTAGCTGTAGTTAAATCGTTTGCCATATCATGTATTTTTCTTTTTTTTTCAACAACGTCTTTATTTCATTCAATATCACACCATACATCATACCTCAGCCCTCATACATCCTCCCTCTTATTAGTATCCAAAAACCGAAAATGTGTCACCTAATATTCCCTTACTATTATTCTATTTTTATTGTAGCATCCAATCGATGACATTCAATTTGCGGATGCCATCATATACGGGGTTGAAATCCATGTCAGTTGTCAGAAGGTATTTAGGATTGGAGTCTTTGATTGCCTTAAGCGATGCAAGTTCCCGCTCCAGCGTTTCGGGATTCTCAGTTGTCCATGCCACTTGATAATACGAGGTGTAACCACTGTCGTCAACAGCAACAAAATCAACTTCAAGATTATTGCGCTTACCGATGAAAACATCTTTGTTGCGTCTGAGCAATTCGAGATACACCATGTTTTCAAGCCAATGCGAACGGTCTTTCAGTATGCCTTTTTTCAGGCGCACCTTGGCAAAGCAAGGGTCAACGACATAATATTTGTTCAGTGTTTGTAACAAGCCTTTCCCTTTTATCTCAAAACGTGGAACCTTGTATATCAGATATGCGTC
>JAZUMZ010000290.1:0-7847 GCA_045603885.1 Bacteroidaceae bacterium
CTTCCTAAGCCCGCTTGGCCTCCGACTTAGGCATAAAGCGGAAACTGACCGAACTGTCCCTGGCTCAGCGCATGGGTGGAAGATGCAAGCGCTGTGACCACCCCCTCTCCCACGTGGTTGGACAAAGCGGCTGACACTGCAAACGGGTTGTGGACCGCGCTCTGACATATCATGTTAGTACTCCTCACTACAGCCGACCGCTCTTGCATACCCACCTCCTCCTTCTCCTCGTCGGAGAGCAGCGCATAGGGTCTCCACTCGCTCCACACCGCACTGTTGAAGTTGTCGAACCAGAACGCCCCGTCGAGCAGAGGGTGGCTTCTGAGAGGCAGGTCGGCACACCTCCACCTGGCAGTGAGGTCCCGCTGCCACACCCTCGCCCGCTTTGCCGCCGCCGATGGATAGTAGAACCACATCAGCGGTGCTGCGTTCACCCGTGAAGCTTGGTCTATGGCACATAGCCTGTGGCTCCTCCCTCCGTCGGCATAGGTCACCACCGCCTTCGCACCGCTGACGACAGTCCTGCCCGCCGCTCCGTTCACCTGTGACCCGCTCATGCCCTGCATCTGAGCCGGCTTGTAGCCTTGGAAAAGGTGCTCAGAGACATCGCCCGTCACCAAGCGCGAGTTATATACAGTGATTACCCTCCCACCCCTGCTGTTGAGCGTCAGCGGATTGTCGTCTATACGCCTGCGGGTCTCTAAAGCCTCAAGGGCTCCGGTGTCCATTGGCACATCCTCCCATCCGTCGGATGATGGCAATTTATCAACACCCAGCTCCTTCACTATGTAAAAATGGGCTTTGGCCCTGACACTTTCCTCTATCTGCTCGTTTGTGAACTCCGGCAGACAGATTCGGTACATCTCCCGGCTCTGTGACTGGATGGAGTTGTGGCGGTTGAACAGGTATGTCGCACTGCACGTTCCCTCACCGCTGTCGAACCATCCGTAGCTCCATGTGTCCTCCGGGTTCTCCTCGTCGCTGAGGTCGAGCCTCCTGAGCCTCACCAGCCCTTCTCCCGCTTTCCACTCAGCCCCTTGGTTATAGGTATAGACGGGCGACGAGACGGCGATGGCCAGTCCTGTCACCAGGTCTTTCCACCTGTCGAGGTCGCTTGAGTTGAGCAGCCGGTATCTCAGCTGCGACACCACAGCGGAGACATACACGTCCCAAGCCTGGCCGTCGGTGCCTCCGAAAGTCCAAATCAGCGGCGCCACTCCCCGGTTGGGCATCATAAGGCATGGAGGAGACGGACATATATACGTGCCGTCGTACATGCGGAGGGCATAGCGTACGAAGAACGGAAACATAAACTTGTTCTCGCCACGCGAGTATTTGTCAACAAACGCATTGGCCACCCCCAGCAGGGCGTTGAGATTCTCAGGTGTGTCGGCGAGCACATGTCCCACATCCGTGGCGGTTCCTTTCAGCAGCGTGACGCTGAGCGACTTCGACTGCCTGCCGTTGGCCCAGAGCGACAAGACGACCTCCACCACATCCTTATCCGCCGGAGTGGTGAAAAGCGCATATGGGTGTTCCTCGTGTGCCGCTGTCGAGTAGGCGGCATAAGCCTCTGTGTTGTCGCTGAAACACAGGGTGACGGTGAAGGGTGTGGATTGTGTGCCCGTAAGACGCGACGTCACCACCTTGTAGGTCACACCTCTCGCCAACGGCTGGGAGGGTGTGATGACAAACCGCGTGTCCTCATCGAACTGAGGCGTGGTCAGTGGCGTCGGCGCCACCACCTGGGCAAACTCCGTGGTCTCGGTGTGTCCCGAGCTTTCAATTGTTATGCCTGTCTCCTCTCCGGGCCTGAACGACTGCACATATACGTTGCGAAGGCAAAACTGAAGGTCAATCTGGGGAAGCGAGCTGCCTAACCACTGGTATTCTCTGTCGCGCCATATCGCATATGACGCCGGTCCGTCCTCAGTGCTGACAACGAGGAAATTACCCATAGGTTTTATGCTGGTGGGGGTTATGCCGGCTGTTCCCTCCACCACCTCCCTGTTTCCGTCTGTGTTGTACCAGGCTATGCCATTGCCTTGGGCTGACACCGCGATAAAATGGTGTCCATCCTCAGAGCCGCCTACTATATGCACACACATCAGGCGGTCGCCATCAGCCATAGTCAGGCCGGTTTCTTCCATTTGTGGCATGGTCAACAGCTCGCCATCTTGCACAGTGAGGTTCATGAGGTAGTCCAACTCTCCTTCAGAGCCGGTTGAGGGTGATCGATGTATTCCTTTGAACATTACTTTAAGAGTTACAGTTTCAAGTTTCAGTTTCAAGTTTCAGGGTTCAGGGGGTGTTAGAATGCGGGGTTGTTGAAGCGGAGCTTTGGAGGCTTCTGTACGACGGCAACAGGTTCGGCGGCCATAAGTTCGTCGTGAACAAGACAGCCGATCATGTCGGTCATCACGATATCATCGTGGTTGTTGTAGCCCGGTATGTTACCGTAGCTGCCGTCGCTCCTGCGCTCATATATAGCCAGCTCCTTGTAGAATTCCTCGTCGGGGTCGTGGATGAGTTCGTCCTCGAAAAACTTGGTAAACTGGTCCACCATACGTTGCTTCGTGCTGTGGTTGGTGTGGAAGCCCACCTTGCTGACCGGCCTCTCGCGCAGGTCGTCGGTCTTGTCCTGGCTGCGCATATAAAGGTTGGCATAAACCCCTCGCACCTCGTCGAGCACGCTCTCGGCATGGCACTCGTCAGGGGCATGCTCCTGAGCCTCGCTCTTTTTCTTGTCGAAGGTGTTGCTCTCGAACACGACGATGGCGTTGTCATACCACCGTGCTATGTCCACCGCCTTACGTGCCAGACGGTCATAGCGGATATGTCCGCGCCACCGCGCCACCACATGAAGGCCGTCGCCCTTCGGGTTGTATATCTCCATGTCTTTGACAGGAGCCTGCGAGCGGTCGATCACGGTGACGACACAGTAGTCGGAATTCTCGGTCTTCCCGCCGACATCGACCACCACCATATACCGCTCATGCCACACGCCGCACTCCGGCATATCCCATATTTTCAGCGGTCCGGTCTCCGAACGCTCCAGCCGCACATCGTTATCGTCGAACCATTCCATATCTCCCCTGAAAACCGGGTGACGCTTGTCTGCCATCTCCATTTTAGCGATTTTCTCCGCATTAATCAGCAGCTGTCCGCTGAACGTGAAGCACTCGATGTCGTCGGACGGCGCCTCGCTCGCCATCTGGCCGTGGGAATGGAAAGACTTGCGCCGCTCCACATACCACTTGATATGCTCGAGCGTGGCACCTTTCTCCCACAAGCTCCAGAGATAGGAACCCGGCTCGGAGGTCTTCTCACCCGCCACGTCGTTATGCCGGTTGTCGGCAAGCTGGCGCGCGAAAGCCCGTGTCTCGTCATCACCGGAGAACGAGAGCATGTCGTTCTCTATATGGAAGAAAGGTATGAAGAACGCCTTGCGGGCAGAGTGTCCGGCCTTCGCCTCCTGATACTCGTCGTAGAAGTAGCCGCTCTTGCCGTTGGCTGTAGATTCCATCACCTCCATGGTGCACGGCTCCCCCTCGGCGATGCCGCTGGTCACCGCCCTGATGAGGTTGGCCGCGCTTTTCTGCGGTGTCTGCCTCCAGAAGGCCACCTCTGAGAAGTGGACCATGGCGATGTCGCTGCCCCTGGTGCTCTCATAGTTCTCGTATGAGCTGACGGTAGTCACGTTGGAGCGTACTGGCAGCCCGTGGCGGTCGGTGATTATAGAGTCGGCCACCGAGTGTTCGAGGGGCGAGAAGCGCAGCTCTCCGCGCCTGAAGACATTAACAGGGAAAAATTGCAGAACCTTGCTGTACATGGCCTTAATCCGCCTCGCCGTGTCCTTGGTCTGCGCCACGATGAGGGAGTTCCACCCCTCTTTGACAAAGAGCTGCATCCATGCCATATAGAGCTGCACGAGCGTGGATCCTCCCCACTGGCGGGCTTTGAGCAGCACGAGGCGTATGGGCTTGCCCTCACGCCTCATACGCTCGAACTCGCCAAGCAGCTCACGCTGGGCGTAATTGAGGTAGAAGGGCACGACCATGCCGCTGCGCTTGTCCTTGATTTTGAATGCGAGCGCAAAGGCGAAGGCAGGGTCGTGGGACAGGCGCAGGAAATTGAGATAGTCGCAGAATACCGGTAGCAGACGCCGTGGATCCTCACCATAGCTCTCAATGTGCCGTGTTATGCTTCCGGCTTTCATGACCGACCGGAAATGGGGAAGAGAGAGCACCTCGTCGGTCAGCCACTGGTCGGGAATCGTGTGGTCGGGAATATGTACCCGCATACGTCTCTCTCCCAAGGCTTCCCCCACCCCTTCGCCTGTCAGCTGGTTCACCGGGTTGAACAACAGAAGCTTACGGCGGTTGTTCTCAGATATAATTGACGAAACCATATTAAGCTGTTTATTCAAGTTACGCAAGTTCATTAGATGAAGACAAAAACCGACAGAACACCACCTGAGATGTCTGAGAGCGATGCCCTGTCGTTGTGGTCTGTCACCATTGTGCCTGAGAGCAAGCTCTCGCACACGGTAACAGCCCACTACGGTCTTGTTCCAAGACTCAGCCATCATGGTGGAAAAAACCTACGCTTCTATATAACAAAATTCTTGTTATAACCCATTTTTGTTTGCCTTACGGCAATGAGGACTTCGCGCTAAAAACAATTTAGTATTACTAACAGAATACACTGTTTTGTCTTGTCTGATGTTTTATAGCGATAGCGTGTTTTTTCTTTTGTTCTGGTTATATCCAGTATGGATGATGATATGACTGAATGCTTTTATCTGTAAGCTTGCCTTACAAGGAAAAGCATACATGCATATCATCAGAGACGCAGTCTCAACCAGGACAAAAGGGTTTTTACTGTTTTTGTTCAAGGAAAATCAGTTGTGATACTCACTTTGAAGTCGATATCCGCCACGGAGCGGGGCTCGTAGGTGACAAAAAGCCCGTATTCGCTGACACGTGCGGGAGCCACATCGCGCGGCGACTGGTAGTACTGGTGGATGACTTTCATCTTCTTTCGCGCTATACGCCTCTCAAACTCGGCAAACTTGCCTGTCAGTGCCGACACACTCGTAGAGGAGTTCTCCATCTCCATGGCATAGCGCGCATAGCCCGTGTTGCCGCTGGGCGGGATGCCCTGGAGAGACTGGTTCACACTGGTAATCTCGTTGATGCTCGACACCTGCAGCTGGAGCATCTCGCTCACTCCGAGGTTGAGCGCACCCTGCGTGATTACCTCGGGCTTGGCTCCCGTGGGGTCGGGCTCATAAACCACCCATCCACCTACCTCCACCGCCTGACGGGCAAACTCGTCGATACTCATGTCGCGGGGTATGGAGCGCTTGGGTATCATCTTCAATCCCTTGATTGAGGAGTTTATATACATATCGTTGAGGGTGATAAGACGGTTGACATAGCGCTGCTGGTCGATAACCGTGCTCATGAACGGGTATATATGCCCGTTTACAAAATGGTAGGCAGCCATGACGTAGGGGTGGTCGCCGTGCTCGTAGGGGGAGTCTTGCGAGAAGAGCACCGTACCGTCGGGCGCGAGGAGGGTGAAATGCCACACATGGTCATAGACAGGCTCAAACAGGACCGGGTTACCCTTCCTTTCCCTGTTTCGGGCCTTGATATGCTCCAGGTCGCTCTCCTCGATAAGAAACACCGGATTGCGGTGGTCGGTGCGGTCCACGCACCGGTAGCGCGTGCGGTGACGGCGTGTCCAGACATGAAATGTGCGGCAGAGCCGGGCGGAAGGGGGTGTGAGAAAGGACGGTGAGTCCAAAGCCGACGTGATCTGTCCGTAATCATAGAACACAGAGCCCGGACACACCGAGTCGGAGTATATCCGGCGCAGGTCGGGCACCGGTTCGCCTGTGCCGCCACTTCTTTTGCCCGCCAGCAACGCAGCCAGGTCGTTGAAGGCATAATCACGTATCTCGCCTATAAGCTCAACGTCCCAGAGACGCGGGTCGCTCATCTTGCTCTCGAAAAAGAAGTAGTCGGGATTGACACCGAGCGTACAGGCATCCTCCTCTCCCGCCGCCGTGCCCCACTCCTCGCACACCACGCTCAGCCCGCCCTGCAGGAGCTCCTCCATCTGCCCGACGAGCAACTCACGCATACCGTTCACCTCCCAGTTGGTCTGCAAGGCGTTGGTCATCATTTGGCTCTTGTCGTCGGCATCGGGCTGACGGGCGTAGCACACGGGCAGAGCCGAGCGTTTGGCAATCAGGCCGGTCAGGGCATGCACGATTTTAATAAGGTGGTTATTCTGAAGAGGCACACTGCCCGTATGGCGGATGATACGTTCCCGCTCTGTCACCATCTGTCCGTCGTCGTCACGCACCAGGTCGCCCCACTGGTCGCCATAGATGTAGTTGATATTCCGGCGGCGTGTCTGCCGGAACTCCTCAAGGCCTTCCCAGGCACGGGAAGCGCGCTCCAATAAATTTGTGTTTTTCATCATTATCCTGTTTTCTGTTTTTCGCCGCAAAATTACGACAAATTACCATTGTGTTCCGACGTTCTCGGATTTTCTGTCTCTAAGGAGTAAGTAAGGGACTAAGGGGGGGAAGGCGTGCCTGCGGCACCTGGGATTTTTGAGAAAAAACGTGATAATAACAGCTGAGGTTACAATAAATCAAAGTTTTTTCGTAAATTTGCCTCTAAATAGCACTGGCTATGGCATATTACGGAAACATTAAAAACTCCCGAAGGTTGAAATTTATGGATAATTAAGAATGAAAAAGACAAAGCTTTGGATGCTCGCCGCCATCCTTGCGATTATATGCGGCACTGGTGCGGTTCTCTGCTATAGAGGCTGCAGCCACGGCTTGAATGAAGAGGTCGTCGTAGAAGGATTTATCCCCAACGCACCAGACTACTCAAACCCAACGATGTGGATAGACGTGGACGGTGATGCTGAAGGTACAGGAGCCGACGTGTTTTATATTGTTTCGACATGGGAGGAAGACTGGACGACTGATGACGGCGTGGTGTGCCACTACGCCGACGTGTGGAACGCCAAGCACAGGGAGCACATGGGTGAGGAGATTCACCGGGCGGCTGCCTATATGTCGCCCGGCAACCACTTCTATGCCCCATTCTACCGCCACACCACTATCGACGCCTGGGTGACACAAGACGTTGACACCATAAAGCGACGCACACGGCTGGCCATGTCTGATGTCTGCGCGGCGTTCGACCACTTTCAAGCCAATCGCGACCAGACTCGTCCGCTCATCATCGCCGGCTTCAGCCAGGGAGGGATGGCCGTCGTGGAACTGCTGAGACACATGAGCGACAAGACTTATAACCAGCTGGCGGCAGCCTACGTCTTAGGCTATAAGGTGACCGATGCAGACATGGCTGAATGCAAGCACATACGACCCGCCAGCGGTGAGACCGACACGGGTGTAACTATCTGCTACAACACGGTGAAGGACGTGAAGTACGTAAAGCCTGTCATAGCCGGCTCAAGCATCTGCATAAACCCCGTGAACTGGCGCTCCGACGCCACCCCTGCCACGCTCCACGACACCATCACCATAACGGTATCGCCGGAGTATCACGTACTTGTGGCTACCGGCTACGCCGCATCGGAATATAAGCCGTATAAAGACCTGATCAACGTGGGCGACATCCACAGCTGCGAGCCCTGGCTTTACAGCGAGTGCCTGCAAAAGAACATCGCCGTCAGAGCCGGCGAATGGAGAAGGAAGCAATAGAGTGGAATTTGTGGGCAGCAGTCTTGCCAACAAGAAAAAGGAAATTGATTATGAAAAGTCGGATCGTAGCCATGTCGGTCTGTGAGCC
>JAZUMZ010000291.1:0-19538 GCA_045603885.1 Bacteroidaceae bacterium
ATCCCCCTGTTAGTAAACCCATAAATTTCCTATTCGCCCACAAAGTTATAGAAAAAATCAGAATCTCCAAAATTTAAACAGATAATTTTTCGTTTAACATTCATTTTTTCCTTTTTATAAGGTAGGTATGAAGTAAGGGGGAATATCATAGGAGATGGATGATGGATGATGGATGATGATAACTTTATTGTTTTTTAGCGCAGAGCGCAGTTTTTTCCACCATGATGGCTGAGACTTGGAACAAGACATCACTGGTGGGGTTTTTCCGGTTTTTGTCTGACACAGGAATTTACAGGTATTCCTATTTCTTGATAATTCATGGTCATTACATGGCAATTCATGTTAAAAATATCCTATTTGCCGTAGGCTCTCCAACCATACGAATCCTTAAATCCAGCGCGAAGCGCTATGTTATTTATAACAAGGATTAAAGGATAAAAAGGATTTGCGGTGTGCCTGCGGCACTTGGATTAAAAAACGGCGAATTTGGGCGTACCTGCAAGATTTTTTGTGATTTTGAACAAGATTTTGAAGGATTTTAAGCGAAGTCCTCATTGCCATATGGCAAACAAAAATGGGTTATAACAAGCTTGTTAGAATTTTGTTATATAGAAGCGCCCAAAACGATGAGAACAGGTCGGCCTTCGGTCTCAAAATCTGACAAAATCTGAATAAAAATCTATCAAAATGGAAAAGGGAAAAAGAAAAACACGCTATTGCTAAAAAACATCAGACAAGACAAAACAGTGTATTCTGTCAGCAAAACAGAGCCACTTGTTTTTTTGTTTTTTCTTTTGTTGATATCACCGCATGAAATGCGGCGGTTGGTGTTGATGGTGGATGACGTAAACTTGTTTACAGGCAGGCACCATCAATGCCAAACGATTATCTTGAAAAGATTGATATCAACAAAATGGTTATTTATGTTTTTGTAAAAAGGAAACACAGGATTTTGCAGGTGCTCCGATAATTTATGGTAATTCGTGGCAATTATATGTTAAGAATAAATGTTTCAGGAGTTTATGAGTGAATGACATTTTTTTGCTCATATTTTTGTGCAATAGAAAAATAAATTGTAAATTTGCAGAGTTCCGCTGATTATACACGTTCCTAATTTCAAGAACAGACAAATTGTTTTGGTATATGTCAAAGCTGATGATAGACAAAATAGAATATCTCGTTTTGTTAGTGGCTGAGTTCGCCGCTCACTGCAGGGTGTCAGAGGCAATGGCTTACCGATACCTCATCAAGTATGGTGCTTTGGAATTATGCAACAAGCACTATAATATAATGCACACACTTTCAGTTGAAGAAAACATTCAATCTTTGCAGACATTCTGCAGGCGGAAAGGAGGCAATTTATGAGGCTCTACCACGGAACGACTGTTAACTTTTCAACAATTGACTTGGAAAAGGACTTGTTCTCAAACTTCATTCAGTCTTAATGGCGATAGGTAGATGATAATTATATGAAATCTTTTTGCAGACACATATTATATTTTACGCCATTGGTGCTGTTGTTATTTTCATGTGAAGGCACAGCGGTCACAGATTATTTTTTTCTTACAGTCTGCACTCCACAGCCAAATGTTCTTGGCGGGTCAACATTGTTTTCTGAACGTGAGTTCGATGTAGAAGAACTTGGACGGTTCTCTTCTGATTCCATAGCTGTCAGAAAAGGAGAAAGAGAGGCAACACAAAGAATCGATTTCTATACTGCCTACTACGACTCTGTATTTAAAAAAGAGCCAAAAGGAATGATGCAGAAGTTCGAAAGGAGGATTAATCTTCAAGCCGCAAAAGAAATTTTTGCACGAAGGTATTTTCTTATTGCTGTTACACACAAGAAAAGATTCAACTCAGATCAGTATTTCAACATAATCAAAGAACATGGCATTATCTGTAAGGAAATTGATGAGTATGTCAAAAAAAACAAGCTGGCAGTAAAAATCTATCCATTAGCCAGACCTTAGAACACTACACATAGAAAGTTTATAAGATTGGAACCTACCCTTCTGAAAAAAAACTTATGTCAGCTCCCCAATAATTCATCCATATTTTTCACCTCCTTTAACCGTTTTTTTTGCAACCTTGCTAATAACACAAGATAGGGGTTTGACTGTAATTGAAGTTCAACAAATATTTAGAGCAATCATATCGTGAAAAGAATTATTCCTATATTAGCAATTATCACCGCGTTGTTCACAGCCAGCACAGGCATGGCGCAAGTGGGCTACAAGTCTGAGGTGTGGTCGCCCGATAATGGAGACGGCACGTTCAAAAACCCCGTAATCAATGCCGACTACAGCGACCCCGACGTGTGTGTGGGAGCCAGCGGAGAGGACTATTACATGACCGCATCATCGTTCTGCTGCATACCAGGACTCCCTATTCTCCACTCCAAAGACCTGGTAAACTGGGAGATTGTGGGACACGCGCTTCAGGAGCTTGAGCCGCACGAGATGTTCGACAAAGTGTCGCACGGCAACGGAGTGTGGGCACCGTCTATCCGGTTTCATGACGGAGAATACTATATTTACTGGGGCGATCCCGACAACGGAGTGTATATGGTGAAGACCCGGGGCGGTAACCCCGCAGGTGAATGGGATAAGCCTATGCTCGTCATACCAGGCAAAGGGATAATCGACACCACACCCCTCTGGGACGATGACGGCAGGTGCTACTTAGTGAACGGATGGGCCAACTCTCGAGTGAAATTCGCCTCGGTATTAACTGTAAGGGAGATGTCGGCCGACGGGACACGCCCTGTCGGCAACCCCGTGATTGTGTTCGACGGCAACGGAACCGAAAACCGCACATGCGAGGGTCCAAAGTTCTACAAACGAGACGGCTGGTACTGGATTATGTGCCCGGCAGGAGGAGTGCCCACAGGATTCCAACTTGCCATGCGCTCCAAGAGTCCTTTCGGCCCTTACGAGCATAAGGTCGTGCTGGCGCAAGGAACCACATCTGTGAACGGCCCCCACCAAGGAGGATGGGTACACACCAAGTACGGTGAGGATTGGTTCCTGCATTTCCAGGACAAAGGCGCCTATGGGCGTGTAGTTCACCTTCAGCCCGTAGATTGGTCATCTGGATGGCCGGTGATGGGCAAAGACGGCGAGCCTCTGCTCACCTGCCGCAAGCCCAAGAGCAGCTCCACCAGGATAGTGAACCCTGTGGAAAACGATGAGTTCGACAAGCCCTCCATGGGACTGCAATGGCAGTGGATGGCCAACTACAGCCAAACATTCGGAATGCCCACAAGCCTTGGCAAGTTTCGCATTTATACATGGAAGCTTTCCGAGGGTTGGAACAACCTGTGGGAAGTGCCAAACATGCTGCTACAGAAAACTCCCGCCGACGAGTTCAATGTCACAGCAAAGTTGAGAATGACCAGCAAGGCGGATGGACAGTTCGGAGGCATGATTATGATGGGACTGGACTACTCTGCACTTGTGGTCAAACGGACCGGCGGTGAGTTCCAGCTGGTTCAGATGACCTGCACGGGGGCGGACAAAGGGAAAGCCCAGGAAGAGAAAGTTATTGCCACATTGCAGCCTACGGCAAAGGACGAGACTGATTACAGACCCGGAATACATGAGGACATTTATATACGTATGACCGTGGACAACACCAGGCTCCGTTATTCTTGGAGCAGCGACGGCAAGCACTTCACCAACTGCGGTGACGAGTTTCAGATGAAAGAAGGCAAGTGGATAGGCGCCAAGTTCGGCTTTATAGCAGCAGAGAGCGACGAAAAATGTGACCGAGGATGGGTTGATGCCGACTGGATTCGAGTGACAAGATAACTACAGACAAAGGCTCATAAGTTAACATGATACAGAGAAAGGTGGCAGACTGACGTTTTCTTCTGCCACCATTTTTGCATAATTAAGGAAAAAATCATAACTTTGCACAAAATTCGGGAAAACTATGAAACGCATTTTCACTTTTATTTCTGCCTGCTTGCTCAGCATTACGCTTTTTGCACAAAGCAAGCCCTCAGTGACGATATTCGGCGACTCCTACTCCACCTTCGAGGGCTATGTGACCCCCGACTCCATGGAACTTTGGTATTTCAAGGGGAAGACAATGAACCGCACTGACGTGGTGGACGTGAGACAGACATGGTGGTGGCAACTTATCAACCAGAAAGGATGGAAGCTGGAGCGCAACAACTCATGGTCGGGCGCGACAATAAGCTACACAGGATACAAAAAGGCCGACTACACATTTAAGTCGTTCATAACAAGGGCAGACAATCTCGGAACACCAGACATAATACTGCTGTTCGGCGCCACAAACGACGCATGGGCAGGATCACCGGTTGGTGAATATCAATATTCCGGTTTTAAAAGGGAGAATCTCTTCCAGTTCCGACCAGCATTCGCATATCTGCTGGAACAGCTTCTTGAACGCTATCCCACAGCCGAACTATATGTCATATCCAACGACGGACTGCGCAAAGAGATTCCACAGTCAATGCAGACGATATGCGACCACTACGGCGTGACAATGATACAGCTTCACGACATAGACAAGAAAAACGGACACCCCACAATAAAAGGCATGACAGAAATAGCGAAGCAGGTGGGAGAAGCAATAAAATAAGAATAAAATAAATTTATTTTAAAGTATAACACATTATGATAATGAACAACTGGTTCGAGTGCAAAGTAAAGACAGAGAAAACACTCGAGAACGGAACACAAAAGAAAGTGACAGAACCCTATCTGGTTGATGCCCTGAACTTCACAGAGGCAGAGGCCCGTATCATAAAGGAGATTACCCCTTACTGCAACGGTCAGCTTGAAGTGGTTGACATCAAACGGGTGAAATATTCCGAGATGTTCACCAATGAATCAGACAGCGCGGACAAATGGTACAAGGTGAAGGTGATGTTCGTGACAATAGACGAGAAAAGCCAGACGGAGAAAAAAACCGCATCGCTGATACTGGTTCAGGCCAGCGACTTCCAAGATGCTGTTGACACATTTGAGAAAGGTATGAAAGGAACCTTGGCCGACTTCGAGATCAACACAATACAAGAGACCAACATACTCGATGTGTTTCCGTTCGATGCAGAGAAGAAAGAAGACAAGCCAGAGTTTGAGGCGTGACAGAGACTATCTGAAAATGTGATTTGAGCAAAATGGTCAAGGAGGAACTACATAAAATATGGAAGGAGCTGCCCGAGGGGGTACGCCTGGTGGCCATATCCAAATACCACCCTGCTGATGCGATAAAGGAAGCATACGACGCAGGACAACGTATATTCGGAGAGAATCACGTGCAAGAGTTGGTCGCTAAAGAGGCTGTACTGCCAAAAGACATAGAATGGCACTTCACAGGACACTTGCAGACCAACAAGGTGAAATACATAGCACCCTTTGTCAGTCTCATCCATTCTGTCGATTCCGAACACCTGCTTGCGGAAATCGACAAGCAAGGAGCCAAGGCAGGGAGGCGTATTCCTTGCCTCTTACAGCTCCATATAGCCGAGGAGTCCACAAAATTCGGATTCACGCCACAAGACCTGGACTTATTCCTGAGTAGCGGGAAATATCTGAGATTTCAGAACACACAGATTCAAGGTCTTATGTGCATGGGCACATTCACCGACGACCGAAGTCAGACAGACAGGGAATTCTCACTTGCCCAGGACACATTCTCAAGTGTGAAAAACCATTACTTCGCTGATGACGACTCTTTCTGTGAGTTATCCATGGGGATGAGCGACGACTACCACATCGCACTGAGACACGGCTCCACACTCGTGCGCATAGGCACTCAAATCTTCGGTCAGAGGGTATATTGACAAAATCATGTGACAATGGAGAAACGACGTGACATAGCTCTGCTGTTCGCTAAAAAATATGCCGAGAACGGCAAACTGAGCCCACAAGCGCTGGAGTGGCTCACCAACATCATTATTCCTATGCATGTGCTTAGGGGAACTATGCTTCTGCATGAGGGAGAGGTGTGCAAATACATCTACTACGTGGACACAGGGCTGGTGAGACAGGCATACATGAAGAAAGGGAAACTCCTGACTGAGCATATAGGATATGAAGACAGCATGATAATATGCATAGAGAGCATGTTTACCCAGACACCGTCGCAACTGTCTGTGGAGTGCCTGGAACCATGCCGTATATATGCACTGCCTTACGACGACCTCTCACGCGCGTCACACAGCTCGTTTGAGTTTTGCAACCTCTTGATGTCGATACTTAAAGAATCGCTGATTCTCTCTCAGCACAAAGCTGACATACTGCGGTTCTCAAGCGCACAGGAGCGTTACGCCATTACGCTCTCGGAGCACCCCGAGATGGTTCGACGCACACCACTTCATATACTGGCATCATATCTTCAAATCACACCAGAGACACTGAGTCGTGTGCGTTCTAAGATAAGTGAAGAGAAAAACTACATAGAACCGACAACTACAACATGAATATTGAAGAGCTCATAATCCGGCTGCCCGAACACGCTGATCCTCGTGGAGTGTTATGTGTGGCGGAGAACCACGACCTGCCATTCACAGTCCGCCGTGTGTTCTGGATTTACGACATCGAAAGCGGACAGAGCCGTGGTGGTCATGCCCATACAAGATGCGAGGAAGTGGTGTTTGCTATTCACGGCAGTTTCGACATGATTATTGATGATGGCACAGAGCGTGCATGTGTCAGGATTGACAGTCCTGACAAAGGAATTTATATACGTAAGAACGTGTGGTGTGAGTTGACGAATTTCAGTCCCGGCACAATATGCATGGCACTGGCTTCTGAGCCATACGACACCGACGGATATATGAAAGACTATGACGAATTTCTGAGGAGCCGACACCAATGACATCCTCAAGCTCAAACAGAAAAAGACGATGCTTACTTTGATACCATACACGCCTGATGTCAAACAATTGTGGGACAAACATATAGACGCAAGCAGAAACGGGACATTCCTTTTCCGTCGCAACTACATGGATTACCACAGCGACAGGTTTCGCGACTGCTCGCTGGTGTTCATGAAGCGCGACAAAGTCATTGCATGTTTTCCTGCAAATATATGTGAAAGCGAGCAAACAGTTTACTCACACCAAGGTCTTACTTACGGAGGACTGATTATCAGCACAGAAGCGACATCGGCATATATCACGGAGATATTCCATATGATGATGGAATACTATAAACAAAAATACTCAGCCAAACGAATTATTTACAAACCGACACCATATATCTACCACAAATATCCGTCAGACGAAGAGCTATATGTCCTGTTTGCGGCTCACGCAAAACTGGTGGGACGAGGACTGTCATCGACTATAGACCTGACATGCCCCTACCCCTACGACAAAAGCAGGAGAAGAATGTTGAGAAAAAGCCAGGCTGCGGGACTGAGTCTCACCATATCAGACGAAGAGCAAGACATCAGGGAATATTGGGAGATCCTGAATGAGACTTTACAACGGCGTCACAGTGTCGTACCGGTACATACTGCCGACGAGCTTATGCTTCTAAGAAGCCGGTTCCCGGAGAATATTGAGTTCCACGTTTGTCGCAAGGCAGACGGAACCATGCTCGGAGGATGCTGGCTATATAAATGCAACCATACTGTCCATGCCCAATATCTGACATCCAGTGACGAAGGACGGGAGGTGGGAGCCACAGACTTTATGGTCAACGAGTTTATAAACTCATACAAGATAGAATTCCGTTTTTTTGACTTCGGCATATCCACAGAAGACAACGGCGACTACCTGAACACAAACCTGGCTTACCACAAGGAGGGCCTGGGCGGGCGAGGTGTGTGCTACGATGTGTATGAGATAGAGATTAAGTAAAAAAAGCTAACAGGGAAATGAAGATACTGACAGACAAAGAGTTACAAGAAAGCATATCATACGAGTTGTTCCAACTTGTCGGCGAGGTGGCCGACAGACTGGGATATGAATGTTATACAATAGGCGGATTCGTTCGCGACCTTTTTCTACAGCGTCCGTCAAACGACATAGACTGCGTTGTGGTGGGAAGCGGCATAAAGATGGCAGAAGCTGTGGCAGCAGAGATTCAACGGAGGTGTCATCATCGTCCGCATGTGGCGGTGTATGCTAATTTCGGAACCGCACAAATGCGACTGTTCAGCAACCAGATTGACTTGGGAGGAAAAGAAGAAGTGGAGCTGGAGTTTGTTGGCGCAAGACGAGAAAGTTACAACCGTGGCTCACGGAAGCCGGTAGTTGAGGACGGAACGCTTGAAGACGACCAGAACCGACGCGACTTCACAATCAACGCAATGGCTCTGTGTCTCAACCACGACCGGTTTGGAGAACTCGTTGACCCATTCGACGGCATTTATGACCTTCAAGACGGCATTATCGCTACCCCACTCGACCCCGACATCACATTCAGCGACGACCCGCTGCGCATGATGCGATGTGTCAGGTTTGCATCACAACTCAACTTCATGATTGAGGACGAGACATTTGAGGCACTCGAGCGCAACAAAGAGCGGATTAAGATTATATCAGGAGAGAGAATAATTGACGAGCTTAACAAAATCATGATGTCAGCACACCCATCTCGCGGACTGGTGGATCTGGAGCGTTGCGGACTCCTATCACTTATCTTTCCAGAGCTTCAAGCACTTCAAGGTATTGAGACAGTAAACGGACGCGGCCACAAAGACAATTTCTACCATACCCTGGAGGTCCTGGAAAATGTGGTAAAAATACAAACTTACGCTCAAACCAAAGCAGAAGAGGAGGTATCTCAAGAGGATGGGAATACGACAGAGACCGAATCTACTGATTCTGCCGACAAGCAGATGGAACCACTTTGGCTACGCTGGGCTGCACTGCTCCACGACATAGGAAAGCCTCGAAGCAAGCAGTGGGACGGAAAGGGATGGACTTTCCACAACCACGACCACATAGGAAAGAAGATGGTTCCGGCGATTTTCAAGCGTATGAAACTGCCCACCGACGAGCGCATGAAATATGTGCAGACACTTGTGGGACTGCACATGCGTCCTCAGGTCATTGCAAGCGAGGAGGTGACAGACTCCGCTATCCGACGGCTAATTCACGACGCTTCACCATATATCAGCGACCTTATGATTCTTTGTGAGGCGGACATCACATCGAAAAACATGTTTAAAAAGGCACGGTTCAAAGAAAACTACAGGGTGCTCAAAAAGAAAATCACCGACCTGGCGGCACGTGACTATGTCAGACTGCTGCAACCGGTCATAACCGGCGACGAAATTATGGAGATGTTCGGTCTGAGGCCCGGTCCAGTGGTTGGCAAACTGAAAAAAGCGATGAAAGACGCCATTCTCGACAATATTGTGGAAAACAAGCGCGACCCACTTATGGAGTTACTAAAAGCAAAAGCAAAAGACTTAGGGGTGGCATAATCCACAACCCTAAGTCTTATGTTTTTTTATTCAAATACAAAGTCCTCTAAAATACAGAGCGAACGCTCCTTGGTCTCAGAGAGGAATTTGAGATATACAGCGTGCTTGCCTGTCTTTGATGCCAACGCCGGCAATTTGGCTGTCAACTCCATGGATTTCTGAGCCATTGAGCTTTTAAGCTCAAGACTGCCTATCAACATTCCGCCTTGTGACTCCCAGGGACGGTCAATCATTATCTGAATCGTTCCGTCAACACCCTGAGGGATCAGCCGCAACTTTAGTTTAGATAGTTTTTTGCCCTTTACTGGTGTGAAATTAAAATACTTATATCCAACTATTGAGCCATCGGTATTGTTCACCACCCGGTTGGTGTTGTTCCGCAGACTGTAAGGATCATCAAAATTTGTGTCTGTCCCATATGAAGCCTCAACATAAGAGCCATAGAATATGTTGTTTGGCCAATTGTGCTCTGCAACCTTGGGACCTGTGTGCCAACAGGCGATTCCGGCTGAATGGCGCTCTCTGGGATCCAATCCATCCAAAGCAAAACCTTCGGAGGTGAACTCACCCTCGGAAATCACCACCTGGCCGCCCGGTCCCTCTTCAACCTTCACCTCGATGGGAGCTACCATGGCCTGACGGGCATATTCATTGAGTCCGGTCTGGCGGTGATAGAACACATACCACTGTCCGTTTATCTGGCAGATACTTCCGTGGGTGTTGCCCGAAACATTTGCCGACGCAATAATTTTTCCTTGCTCATCGACTTCTCTTCCACGACCATCGATAATCGTGCCTCCATAAGTCCATGGGCCGAGCGGTTTTTCAGAATAGGCATATGCCAAAGTGTAGTTAGTTGTGGGCAATCCAAACTCTCCGTTTTCAGTGAACCGGCTGTAGATAAACACATATTTATCTTTAATCTTACGGATGGATGACGCCTCGAAAAAACGGAACACACCTGGCTCCTTATATCCCGGAACCATTCCATCCACAATCTCTGTGCCTGGTTTTACTGTTGCCATCGTTGACGGGTCAAGCTCGGCGGCATAGGAATGCTCAAATCCCCAATATGCATAAACACGTCCGTCGTCATCGACAAATACGGCAGGGTCAAATCTCAATATACCCACGGCTGCATTGGGGTTCGTCTTATCCCAATTGCATACCTCAAACGGTCCGTCTGGCCTGCTGCTTTTTGCTATCAAACCGTTGCGGTTGCCTGCCTGGTCGTTCGGATAAAGATAATAAGTCTTGGAGCCGTCGGCACCCTCTACGAGGGTAACATCAGGCGCAAACAGCACATCGGCTTTACCGTCGGGACTGATTGGCTCACCATTGGCGTTTTTATCAACTACAAGAATCTCCCCGTCATAGCGCCACCGGTTCAGACTGTCGATAGAAGCAGACCAAACCACCTGATCTCTTCCGCAATAGGCCGTCTTCAGATTGTCGTGTGAGCCATAGATATATACTCGCTGCCTTCCGGGATTATCGGGATCATCAAACACATACGGCTCACCATCTGGTATATGCTCCCATAATGGCATAAAAGGATTCCCGAATGTGGCATTGGCCTCACCGGTTATGTTTCTACTCTGATGCACGCATGAGCCAAGCATCAACACACAAAAAACTACAATAAGAATATACGCAAGTTTCATATCATGAAAATTTTGTTTTCACTGCAAAGTTATGAAAAAATAAGATATTTTCACAACGACAATTATTTGCGGCTATTATTTTGTAACGTTTGTCACATTAAATGTAACAAGTATTGATGAACTTGACCTCCTTCGTTGCTAAGAATCGAGTGCTGTTTGTTATCTGATTAGAAACAACTCCATAAGTGTCATTTTGTAAAACTTTATTGCTCACAAACTCGCAATAAACATGTCAATAAAAGTTATCAACATTCCAACATTCTGATTATCTGTGTTGTATAAAAGTTATGAACAGTTATAAACACCCAATGTCTAAATCTTTTATAATAACTTGGAGAGTATTTGGGTCTTTTTATCGTATCTTTGCATATTAAAAATGTGAAATGGCAGAGCGTAAAGACACCCGCAAAGGAAACAAATACACCGAAACCCAGCAACTCCTGGAGCTGGGAAAGGTGCAGCCCCAGGCTTTGGACTTCGAAGCCGCTGTTATTGGAGCATGCCTGATTGAGCGCGATGCCATTGGAGAGGTGTCCGACATTCTGGATGCTGAGTCGTTTTACGACACAAAGCATCAAGTCATATTCGGCACAATCAAGAAACTGGCGGCGGAAGACAAGCCTATCGACATTCTGACTGTGACGGAGCAACTGAGAGTTGACAACCTTCTTGACAAAGCTGGAGGTCCGCTCTACATAGCAGAGCTGTCTCAAAAAATACTCTCTTCGGCACACATTGAATACCACGCCAACATCATAGCGGGAAAAGCCTTGGCACGTAAGCTTATAAGCTATACCACAAACATCCGTGAGATGGCTTTCGACGAGAGCCAGGACATGAAAGAGCTGATGCAGAAGGCAGAAGGGCAGCTGTTTGAGCTTTCACGCCTGAACATGAAGAAGGACTACACACAGATTGACCCCGTAATTGACGAGGCATACAAACTCCTTCAGGAAGCAGCTAACAGGACAGACGGACTGTCGGGACTGGCAAGCGGATTCAGTGCGTTGGACAAGGTTACGAGCGGCTGGCAAAAGTCAGACCTTGTGGTTATAGCTGCCCGACCGGCCATGGGAAAGACAGCATTCGTTCTCTCTATGTGCCGCAACATTGCAGTGAACAACCGCGTGCCGGTGGCGATGTTCTCACTTGAGATGTCGAACGTGCAGCTTGTGAACCGTCTGATTGTGAACGTGTGTGAGATAACCGGTGACAAAATCAAGAGCGGCCAGCTGGAGAAGTACGAGTGGAAACAGTTAGACTACAAGATAAAAGATTTGTACAATGCCCCCCTTTATATTGACGACACCCCATCACTATCAGTGTTTGAGCTGAGGACTAAAGCACGGCGGTTAGTCAGGGAACATGGGGTACAGATTATCGTCATCGACTACCTGCAGCTGATGAATGCATCAGGGATGGCATACAATTCACGTCAGGAGGAAGTGTCAACAATATCACGATCCCTGAAAGGACTGGCAAAGGAACTTAACATACCTATTATTGCTTTGTCTCAGCTGAACCGAAGCGTGGAAAACCGATCGGGTGTTGACCCCAATGACCCGAACAGCAAACGTCCGCAGCTGTCGGATTTGCGTGAGTCAGGAGCAATTGAGCAGGATGCCGACATGGTATGTTTCATTCACCGGCCAGAATATTATAAGATATATAAAGACAACCACGGCAACAGTACGAAAGGAGTGGCCGAGTTGATTATCGCAAAGCACAGAAACGGAGAGGTACGTGATGTAAAACTACGATTCACTGGTGAATACGCAAGGTTCAGCGATTTACGTAACGAATACGATCAGCCTCCACTACCCGATGACGACGGAACAATCAAGCCGTCTAAAGTCAACAATTCCGGTGGAGCAAGCGACGACCCGGTGTTCAACTCTATTAACGACTCCATGGTTCCCGATGATAATATACCACCATTTTGATGTGTGAAAAATAAAAGAAAATATATAGACAAGAAAGGATAACGTAAGGACTGAATGAATGTTATTTACACCTGTAGTCGTACAGGTGGGAGACGCTTCCAAGTGTGGGAGCGTCTTTTTTTATCAATTGATTTGGGGGTCTCATGTTTTTTTTGTAATTTTGAAACCAGAATCATACTATTTTGCAGGCAATAAATCCAACTCACTAAAACACAACACATTATGATTGTATATCCAAATGCAAAAATAAACATCGGACTGAACGTTGTGGAGAAACGTAAAGACGGTTACCACAATCTTCAGACCGTGTTCTACCCCATCAGTCTCATGGACGCTCTGGAAATCACATCGAGCGACAACCCTAACTGCGAGTGTTCAATCAAAGTGAGCGGGGAGGTGCTTGGAGGACGTCCTGATGACAACCTCGTGGTCAAGGCGTTCAAACATCTGAAGACACTGTTTCCACGTCAAATAAAGTCCATAGAAGCACATCTGCACAAACACATTCCAACTGGTGCCGGATTAGGTGGGGGTTCGGCAGACGCTGCCTTCACAATCAAAGTTTTAAATGAAAAATTTGGACTGGGACTCTCGGAAGACAACATGGAGCAGGTGGCGTCGCAAATCGGAGCCGACTGTGCTTTCTTCGTACGCAACACACCCGTGTATGCAGAAGGAATCGGTGACAAATTCTCTAACATAGACCTGTCTCTGAAAGGCAAACACATCGTACTGGTGAAGCCCGATATAGGTGTTGCGACAAAAGACGCATACTCATTTGTCACACCAAAAATGCCTGAGACACCATTGACAGAACTGCTGAGAAGGCCTATTGAGGAATGGAAGGATTGCGTGGTCAACGACTTCGAGAGCAGTGTATTCCACAAATTCCCCGAGATTGCCGCAATAAAAGATCGTCTATATGACCTCGGAGCTGTTTATGCATCTATGTCGGGCAGCGGCGCAGCGGTATATGGTATTTTCAACGAGCCCGTGGAGTTTGTAGATGAGATCTTCACAGGATATTTTTGCAGGCAAAGGTTGCTTGAGCAATAAGACTATAAGGAAAAGCCATGACGCCTAAAGAGGAAATTGAACAGCTACGGCGTGAGCTGCACACACACAACCACAACTACTACGTCCTGAACCAGCCAACGATATCTGACTTCGAGTTCGATCAGATGATGCGCAAGCTTCAGGACTTGGAGATGTTTTTTCCACAATATGCAGACCCCAATTCTCCAACACAGAGAGTGGGAAGCGACATAAACCAGACGTTCAAGCAGGTTAAGCACAAATACCCTATGCTTTCCCTTGCCAACACATACAACATCGGAGAGGTGAGGGATTTCTACGAGCGTGTGAAAAACGGACTTGAAGGTGAGGACTTCGAAATTGTGGCTGAGATGAAATATGACGGATTGAGTATATCCCTCACATACGTGGACGGGCTCTTAACAACAGCGGTGACGCGTGGAGACGGAGAGAAAGGAGACGATGTGACATCCAACGTACGCACAATCCGAAGCATTCCATTACAACTGAAAACAGGTTCGGGATATCCACATGAATTTGAAATCAGAGGAGAAATTCTCATGCCATGGGAGTCTTTTGAGAAACTGAACAAAGAGCGAGAGGCAAACGAGGAACCGCTATTCGCAAATCCACGCAATGCGGCATCGGGCACACTGAAATCACAAAAGTCGGAATTAGTGGCTCACCGGCAGCTCGACGCATATCTATATCACCTGTTAGGTGACGAGATTCCTTCTGACAGCACACATTACGACAATCTTCAGAAAGCCCGGGAATGGGGATTTAAAATTTCTGAAGGTATGCGACTATGTCACAGCATTTCTGATGTTGAGGAGTTTATAAACTACTGGGATACAGAGCGAAAGAATCTGCCGGTAGCAACCGACGGAATAGTACTGAAAGTCAACTCACTACGGCAACAGCGTCATCTGGGTTTCACTGCCAAGTCCCCCAGATGGGCAATCGCATACAAATTTCAGGCGGAGCGTGCATGCACACGTCTGAACGAGGTTACATTCCAAGTTGGACGGACGGGGGCTGTGACACCTGTTGCCAACATGAATCCCGTCCAACTTTCGGGAACTGTGGTAAAGCGTGCGTCACTTCACAATGCCGACATCATAAAACAACTCGACCTGCATATAGGCGACATGGTATATGTAGAGAAAGGCGGTGAGATAATACCAAAGGTTGTTGGAGTTGACACGGCTAACCGGCCAGACAATGCAAAGCCTGTGGAGTTTATAAAAAACTGTCCTGAATGTGGTGCTCAATTGGTAAGGATTGAGGGTGAGGCTGCACACTATTGCCCTAACGAGAACCACTGTCCACCTCAGATAAAAGGAAAAATTGAGCATTTCATCTCACGCAAGGCCATGAACATTGAGAGTTTGGGACCGGAAACCGTAGATGACTACTACCAACGCGGACTTATAAGCAATGTGGCCGACCTTTACGACATAAAAGTCCAAGATATCGACGGGCTTCGAGGTACACGCACCAAATCAGCGATAAAGGTGGTGGAAGGCATACGAAACACGTCCTCTGTGCCGTTTGAGCGAGTTGTATTCGCACTTGGCATACGTTTTGTGGGTGAAACCACGGCAAAACTTCTGGCACGACGTTTCAAAACCATGGAGGCTCTGAGCAGCGCCACTCTCGACAATCTACTCAGCGTGGAGGGCATAGGTTCTGTCATTGCTGGTAGCGTGGTGGAATTTTTCAATTCAGAAGAGAATCTCAACATCATTCGCCGTCTTGCAGAGCACGGTGTAAAGATGGCTGTTGACGAAAACGATATGGAAGGAGCCTCTGACATTCTTGAGGGTAAGTCGATTGTAATAAGCGGGGTGTTCACTCATCACTCGCGCGACGAATATAAAGAGATCATTGAGCTTAATGGAGGAAAGAACGTAGGAAGTATATCCGCAAAGACTTCGTTTATTCTGGCTGGCCAGAATATGGGTCCGGCAAAATTAGAGAAAGCGCAAAAACTGAACATACCGATATATAATGAGGAAGAATTTTTGGAAATGATAAAAAAACAATAATAAAAACAGGAACAATGAAAAAATTATTAGTAACCACACTGATTGTGATGGCAAATATCTGCGCATTCACATCATGCACAGACGACGACGATTCCCACGCAAAGGCAACAATGACGTTCATAGGAACACTGACCCGGCTAAACTACACCTTAGAGGGTAGTGACGAAATGCAGACCGACGAAAGCTCTCAAGAAAACAAGGAGGCAGAGGACGTGTTCGACTATACTGACTTCATAACCGAGGCTTTTGAGACCCTGGAACTTATTGGACCGAAATCAGCATTTGAGGAGACCGCAAAGGTGGATGTAAGCAGCACATCATATGCAGAGTCTGTGTGTGCGGCTCAAGCCACAGAGAAAATCCAGAATCGTCTAAACGCACTCAGCATTGATGACGTGAAGGCAGTTATTTTCAATGCCCACAAAGCTGTGCTTCAGCAACTCGGATTCAACACAGCAGCAGAAATACCGTTTGCCACATTGTCTGCAGAGTTCTCATATTACTACTCAACTGCCGCCAACGACCCTCTCGTGTTCACAAAAATTTTCTGACAATATCAAAATCAACAATCCTGAATATCAGCTTCTCGGAATAACGCTATCACGAAATAACGAAATAACGGTATAACGACATGAGAACAACACATATCCTAACTACATGGTTATTAAGCCTATTGTGGAGTTTCTCCGCTTCTGCACAGACGGTTTCACCATCTGGCACTTGGACTGCAGACAACGGTAACGGGACATTCACCAATCCCTTGTTCTACGATGAGTTCAGCGACCCCGATATTCTCCGCGTAGGAGATGACTACTACCTGGCAGGAACTACCATGCACGCAGTCCCAGGATTGGTGATACTTCATTCCAAAGATCTTGTCAACTGGGAAAACGTATCATATTGCTTTGACCGGTTCGACTTTCCTGACGATCGTTTCTCACTGAAGAATCACAAGGAAATCTACGGACAAGGAATATGGGCACCATGCATACGATATAACAATGGTAAATTTTACCTTTATTCCAACATCAACGGTAAGGGACTTCAATGTTATATAAGCGAGAAAATAGAAGGGCCGTGGCAACACATCAACATGAAGGGCGACATCTATGATCTCGGAGTACTTTTTGACGACGACGGAAAAGTATATGCTATACATGGTTACGGAAACGTGAAATGCACAGAGCTGAAACCCGACATGAGCGGACCTGTGGAAGGCTCGGAACGACTGATTATACCTGAGGGCAACGGAGTTGGAGAAGGGCATCACATGTATAAAATAAACGGAATGTATTATCTGATATCCACCGACTACAAACCTAATGGCCGCACGCTCTGCTCACGCTCAAAAAGCATATGGGGACCGTATGAGACTCGCGTGATTACAGCAGACGAGACCTATGGTTACCATGCTGCCCGGCTAACAAAATGGCGAGGGAGGATTGTGGAAGACGGGACTGAGTTCAAGCTCGGAGAACTCGACAAAGACGCGACTGCGTGTACAAATGCACATCAGGGAGGTATCGTTAGTACTCCCGACGGACAATGGTGGGCCCTCTTCATGCAGGACTTTCACTCTATAGGGCGCACCGTATGCCTAATGCCTATGACATGGGTTGACGGATGGCCCATGGTAGGATTGGAAGGCAACCTGGGGCGAGCGCCACGAACTTGGTTCAAGCCAGGTACCCAAATGGGAAAACTGACTGAAGGACAATCGGAACAGCCGGCTCACGGGCCTTACAATCGCAGCGAGAATTTTGACGGGAAAGAACTTGGACGTGTGTGGCAATGGAACCACAACCCCGACGACAAAATGTGGAGTCTTAAAGGAGGACGTCTGCGACTGCAGACCATGCCTGCTGAACAGTTGATGTGGGCACGCAACTCACTTACACAACGTGTGATCGGTCCAAAGTCAGTAACTACCGTTGAGCTTTATGTGGATGGAATGAAAAAAGGCGATGTGGCGGGACTTGGGAATATAAACATTCCATGTTCATGGATAGGAATTGTGGCAACAGGAAAAGGAGAGAAAAACATGACCCTTCGTTGTTTCGAGCAGCTAAACAACGACACTATTGACACCGAAGTCACTCTGACGGATTGGAAAATATGGCTACGATCCATTGGTGACTACGACCACGACCAGGCTCAATACGCATATAGCACAGACGGCAAGACGTTTCACAACATAGGACGGAATATGCCGCTGTCATACCAACTCACGACTTTCCAAGGTTCACGTCACGCACTTTTCGCATTCAACAAAAACGGGACCAATGGAGGATATGCCGAGTTCGACAACTTCACCGTGGAAGAGCCGTGTGCTGACCGATCAGGAAACATACCCTATGGCAAGACTTTCCGGATTATAAACAAAGCTACCGGCAAGCCAGCTATTTGTGACCCGCATGGCATTCTTTACGACACAAAACCAGACAACACCGACAAAAAGACCAGATTCACGATTATCAATCGTGGAAACGGACTTGTTAGTCTGAGATGTGAAGACGGACGTTATATAAAAGTTTACGGGATGGGGATGGCTGGTGACGTGCGATTCACTACCAATGCGGACGAGGCCGAGGTTTTCCTTTGGCAGGACTATCTCAATCACGACTTTATGCTTTTCTCACCTCGCAACCACCGCTATATCGGAAAATCACCGACCACAGGAAGTCCATATAGCATGGACTATACCGGTCCAGATCCAGCTCGCCGCAACGGATCCGTATTGCAATGGGAAGAGATAAAATAATGTTACATTGAATTTTTACCATCAGTATAGAGAAATGACTAAAAAGAGAAAGAAACGGATAATTATATCGCTGATAATTCTGGGAGTGTTTGCCGCTGCCGGTACAATTTTCTACTTCTCCATCTTCGGGAGGGTTATGACCAATGAGAAAGCGGAATATATATATATTGACCAGGATGACAATATAGACTCTGTACGCGCCAAGCTGATAGCTGCAGGAAAACCATCGTCTATGCAAGGGTTCAATATAATGAACAGCTATACCGACTATGAAAAGAAAGTGAGAATCGGACGTTACAAGGTGGCATCTGACATCAGTATGCTCACTCTGTTCCGAAACTTGCGAAACGGGCAGCAGACTCCGGCCAACGTGGTTGTGCCGAGTGTCAGAACCGTGGACGAAGAATGCGACAAAATCGCACGTTTCCTGATGATTGACGGCGACGACATCAAGAACGTGCTGAAAGACTCCGCAAAAGTCAGCGAGTTAGGGTTTACTAAAGAAACCCTGCCTGCAATGTTTATACCAAACACATATGAGATTTACTGGACTACTGACGCAGAAGAGTTGGTGAATCGGTTGAAAAGCGAATATGACAACTTCTGGACCGACAGCCGCATTGAGAAAGCCCAGGCGCTTGGATTGACACCTGTACAGGTGTCA
>JAZUMZ010000292.1:0-24610 GCA_045603885.1 Bacteroidaceae bacterium
ATGAAAAGTAATAAGTTCACCTATTGTGTTGTTTTTATTGTTTTTACATTTACAGCAATTAGTTTAAAAGCACAGAGGCGTAACTCAATATATGAGTCTTATTTTGATACATATCGTGAACTTGCCAAAGAACAGATGAAAAGACATTCTGTTCCTGCCAGTATAACCTTAGCTCAAGGAGTGTTTGAAAGTGGTGCTGGCAAAAGCGAACTCGCTGTAAAGGCTAACAACCATTTTGGTATTAAAAAAGGGGCAGGGTGGTCTGGCAAGACAATTGTAAAAGCTGATGACAGACCAGATGATCTGTTTAGGGTTTACGGTAATGTCAGAGAGAGTTTTGAAGACCATTCTAATTTCCTTCATCAAAAAAGATACAGTAGGCTTTTTGAACTGAATATCCTCGATTATAAAGGATGGGCTAAAGGTCTTAAAGAATGTGGATATGCCACAAATCCTCATTATGCGCAAAGATTGATTGACATAATCGAGCTGTATGAGTTGTATCTGATAGATCAGGAAGTTGTAGGTAAGAGAGCAAAGCATAACCACAATCATAACCACAACCACACTAATATTGCTGATAACCATCATCAAGAGTCATCATTGCGGATTCTTACCTACAACAACAATTTACCTTGCACTATTGCCAGAGAAGGTGATGACTGGAACACTATAGCTGATGAAATGCATATAAGCAGAAAGAGACTGATGCGCTATAATGAGGCGTGCGATAACATGCAGATCGTTGTCGGAACTTACATATATCTACATAAAAAGGCAAGGAAAGGTCCGAAGGAGATGAAAAAGAAATGGCACAGAGTCGCAATAGGTGAATCCATGTATTCAATATCACAACTTTATGGGGTAAGGGTGAAGTCTATTTACAAGATGAATTTCAAAAATCCGGATTATATACCTATTGCTGGCGAACTAATAAAAGTCAGATGAGTCACAATACATAACAGTCATTCTCTACGATTTTAAAATGTATATTCTCATCTCCAAGCGTTATTGTATATATTTTATCTTTATCATCTTGATATTGGGGACGAGGGTTATTTCGAAGAACTTCATTTATAATATGTTGTAAATCTGCACTATATTTGCTTAAAGCCTCATCTGTGAATCTCACCGAAAGTGTTTGCCATTGATTTGTATCTATAAAGCCATTGTTAACATTTATATGTGAATCGGTGAACTCTATATATGGTTTAATGTCATAAATAGGTGTATTAGCCTTTAAGTCACCGCCCAGCACATGAATTACTGTTCCGTAGGAGGCGCTGTGCTCAAAAGAATGGATTTTAACAGATGATAATCCCAATGGATTAGGACGGTATGGTGAGCGGGTAGCAAATACTCCCATACGCTTATTCCCACCAAGGCGTGGAGGACGCACTGTCGCACCGACGGCTTTATGCTTATTGGCAGAGAACTCCCATATCAACCACAGGTAATCATATTCTTCGAGACCCCTGATGTAGTTATCGTTCCTATATTCTGGCTCAAACACAATCTGTCCTTTCAAATCAGGGATTATTCCACTCTGACGGGGAATACCGAAGTTTGAGGTGAATATTGAATGATAATAAGCAATAGGATGAATTTCCATAAATGAACCAATGGTGATATTTTAGAAATGAATGTTATTATACTTACAGAACATACTGTGTACTTTTATAACAGACGTGGGGGAAATCCTAACTTTTGACTTCCCCCACATTTGTTAGAATTGGTATATGCCTATAAATTAGAGCATAGACTTTACCTGATTGTAAACATTTTCTGCTGTGTAGCCAAGTTTCTCATCCAAGACTTTGTAAGGTGCTGAGAATCCGAATGACTCAAGTCCCCAAATCTTTCCTTCTGCCTCAGGAACCAGACCAAGAAGATTCACAGGCAAACCTGCCGTCATACCAAATTTTTTCACATCAGAAGGAAGAACAGACTGTTGGTATTCCTTGGTTTGGCTGCGGAAGAGACCCTCTGACGGAACGCTTACAATACGGATCTTTACACCTTCCTTGCGAAGTAGCTCTGCTCCTGCAACAAGTGTGCTGACCTCAGAGCCGGTAGCGACAAATATAATATCAGGATTCTCGTCAGAGCCTGCGACTACATAACCACCTTTTGCAACCATATTGTAATCAGTGCCTTCCGGAAGATTCTGTATGTTCTGACGTGAGAGTATCAGTGCGGTTGGTGTACTTGTATTCTCCATAGCAAGTTTCCATGCCTCAGTCGTTTCTTTAGCATCTGCAGGACGAAGAACCAACATAGAGGGTTTTCCACTATGGTTTTTCAACTTCTCCATCAAACGGATTTGAGCTTCCTGCTCAACAGGCTCGTGAGTCGGCCCGTCTTCTCCGACGCGGAATGCGTCATGTGTCCATATAAACTTCACAGGAAGTTCCATCAAAGCAGCCATTCGGACAGCAGGCTTCATGTAGTCAGAGAACACGAGGAAAGTACCACATGCTGGAATAACACCTCCATGAAGTGCCATGCCAATACAGCAACAAGCCATTGTGAGTTCTGCAACACCAGCCTGGAAGAAAGCGCCAGAGAAATCGTTAGCTGTGAAGGCATGGGTCTTTTTCAGGAAACCGTCAGTCTTGTCGGAGTTAGACAGATCGGCAGATGCGCAGATCATATTAGGTACTTGTTCTGCCAATACGCTAAGGCATGTAGCAGATGCGGAACGTGTTGCGTCGTTTTCTTTCTGGATACATTTACTCCAGTCAATAACTGGTGCTTTGCCGCTGAACCAATCAGCTTGCATATTGGCTTTTTCAGGATTTGCATCTGCCCATGATTTCTCTTCTGCATAACGGGTTGCACAAATACCTTCCAACTCTTTGGCGCGTTTTGCATAAAGCTCTTGAACCTCCGGGAATATCTTGAAAGGATTCTCCGGGTCACCACCAAGATTCTTAATCGTATTAATATATGCGTCACCTCCAAGAGGAGCACCATGTGTCTTGCAGTTAGCCTCGTAAGATGTTCCGTCAGCCTTGATTGCACCTTTTCCCATGATACACTTGCCAATAATAATAGTAGGCTTGCCTTTTACTGTCTTAGCCTTATCAAGAGCAGAACGGATCTGTGATGCGTCATTGCCTACAATTTCAATCACTTCCCATCCGAAAGCACGATATTTGGCGGCTGTATCCTCGTTCATAACCTCTTTAGTCTCTGTTGAGAGTTGAATGTCGTTTGAGTCGTAGAACATAATAAGGTTATCAAGACCGAGAATAGAAGCTATTCGCGCACCACCTTGAGATATCTCCTCTTGCACACCACCGTCTGAGATATACGCATATATGGTTTCTTTCTCAAATGTGGGGTTACCGGTATGCGCAGCTAAGAATTTTGCGGCTATAGCGGCTCCTATTGCGTAAGCATGTCCTTGACCGAGAGGTCCTGAGGTGTTCTCAATGCCTCTGGTAATCTCAAATTCAGGATGCCCTGTAGTAGGGGATCCCCATTGACGTAGATTAGCCAGCTCTTCCAGTGTAAAGAAGCCTGCAAGGCACAACTGTGAATATAGCATGGGAGCCATGTGGCCAGGATCGAGGAAGAAACGGTCGCGTCCAACCCAACCTGGATTTTTGGGATCATATTGCAGATACTCTGAATAGAGTACATTTATAAAGTCTGCACCGCCCATGGCACCTCCTGGGTGACCGGATTTTGCTTTTTCAACAGCAGAGGCAGCTAATATACGGATATTATCAGCCGCTTTGTTTAATAACTTGATATCGTTCATTTTATTAGTTTTGTTTTTTATATTGAGCAGCACATGCTTCTATTGGCAGGGCTGCCTTATAATTTTCTATATATTTATTGAATCCGTCAACATCTGCTGGGTCAGGCTGTACTTCTGTACCAGTATTGCCTGAAAATACTACTTGGTCAAGATAGTCTGCCAGAGACAATTGCTTTTCATTGTTTACTACATATGCAGCTAACAAGGCAATTCCCCATGCTCCACCTTCACCAGCTGTTTCCATTACAGAAATAGATGTGTTAAGTGCTGCAGCAAGCATCTTCTGGCCGACAAGCGGTGTGGTGAAATAACCTCCATGTCCCATAATACGGTCAACTTTGACCTTCTCTTCGTTGAAAAGAATATCATTTCCTAACTTTAACACGCCTATAGCACCATAAAGGTGAGAACGCATAAAGTTTGCCAGGTTGAATTTATCATTTGCACTGCGGATGAAGAGAGGTCTGCCATCCATAACACCAGTTACAGGCTCACCTGAGATATAGTTGTATGATATAATTCCACCACAATCACCTTCACCATTTAACGCAGCATTGAATAAATTTGTATAAAGAGTGTTGGTGTCTTGCTTAACACCAAGTATTTCTGCATACTCCTTAAAAATCTTTACCCAAGCATTGATGTCACTTGTGCAATTGTTGCAATGAACCATGGCGACAAGACTTCCGTCAGGAGTCGTAACCATATCAAGCATCTCATATGGTTTTGACAGTTCTTTCTCAAGAACGATCATAGAAAATGAGGATGTGCCTGCGCTGACGTTACCTGTACGTTGACGGACAGCGTTTGTCGCAACCATTCCAGTTCCAGCGTCACCCTCAGGTGGACATACTGGTATGCCTGGTTTTAAGTGTCCTGATACGTCCAGTTTTAATGCACCTTCTGGTGTAAGGAAACCTGCATTCTCGCCAGCATTTAATGACTTTGGAAGAATGTCCAGAAGCTTCCAGCCAAATCCTTTAGGCTCAATGAGTTTGTTGAATTTCTCTACCATTGAAGCATCGTATGTCTTGGTGTTGGGGTCAACAGGTATCATGCCCGAAGCATCTCCTACACCAAGTACTTTTTGGCCTGTAACTTGCCAATGAACATAACCGGCAAGTGTAGTAAGAAAGTCAATATCTTTTACATGCTCTTCATTGTCCAAAATAGCTTGGTACAAATGGCTTATGCTCCATCTCAAAGGAATATTGTAATTGAAGAGTTCTGAAAGTTCAGCTGCCGCTTTTCCTGTATTTGTATTTCGCCATGTACGGAAAGGAACAAGTATGTCGTTACCATTAAATGGCATATAGCCATGCATCATGGCACTGAAACCTATAGCTGCCAGAGTTTCTATTTCAATCTCATATTGTTTCTGAACATTGCTTCTCAAGTCGGCGTAACAGTCTTGAAGCCCATACCATATAGCCTCGGTACTATAAGTCCATAGTCCATCAACTAACTGGTTTTCCCATGTGTGACTACCTTGCGCAATCGGGGCATTATTCTCATCTATGAGAACAGCCTTGATTCTTGTGGAGCCAAACTCTATACCAAGAACTGCTTTCCCGGCCAATATTGTTTGTTTTGCATCCATATTATAAAAATATATAATAAAGTGCAAAGACGCACAATGTTTAACCTTAAACGGATAAACATTTGCGTCTTTGCATATAAAAATTTAACAAAGTGATTTGTTTAGCATATAATAAATCTCATTCATCTGAAGATCATGTTTGAACTCACTTGTCTTGGTGTTTTTGTTTATTTTAACATACTCTATACCAAGAATCTCAGCAAAGTCTTCCCAATACTCCTCTGTGATATCGTATGAGAATGCGCTGTGGTGAGTACCACCTGCGAGAATCCATGCGCCTGCACCAATCTCAAATGTAGGCTGAGGTACCCAAAGTGCGGATGCAACAGGCAAATTAGGCATTGGCTTTGGCTCTATGCACTCAACTTCCTGAGAGATAAGACGGAAGCGGTTGCCAAGATCCACAACTGTAGCTTTGATACCACGACCAACTTTGGAAGTAAACACAAGGCGTGCTGTCTGCTGCTTGCGGATTCCGATGCCGAGGAAATGAACCTCGAGCTTTGGTTTGTCGGTTGCAATAAGAGGACAAACCTCAAGCATGTGGCTTTGGAGACATGAGCTTTGGCTGCCGGCGAAGTTAAGGGTGTAGTCCTCTAAGAATGAGCATCCTGTAGGCATTCCCTGCTGGATAACCCAGAGTGTGCGATACAGACAAGCTGTTTTCCAGTCACCCTCAGCTCCAAATCCATATCCCTCTTCCATAAGACGCTGAGAAGCGAGACCTGGAATCTGGTCGAAACCGAGGAAGTTCGGATCGTCAATGTCGGCACCTCCAAGGTCATCAAAGTTTGTTGTGAAAGCTGTGGCTCCCTCGTCTTTCAAAACACGTCTTAATGCGATTTCGGCCTTTGCCGCATTCTTTACTTTCTCCCAATAAACCTTCTCGCCACTCTCGTCAATCTTGATTGTGTACAATTTCTTATATTCCTCAACCAGCTTGTCGGCCTCAGCATCTGTAACCTTCTTGAAATATTCCATAAGGCTGGATACGGGGTAGTAATCAACATGATAACCAAGTCTCTGCTCAAATTCCACGCGATCTCCATCCGTAACCGCAACATTGTTCATGTTCATACCAAACATCAGGCAGCGAACATTCTTTGCATCTGCGACACCTGCAGCTACTCTTGCCCATACTGCTATCTTCTTCTGTGCGTCCTCATTCTTCCAATAACCGCAAACAACCTTGCGTGGAACACGCATACGTGTGCAAATATGACCAAACTCGATATCGCCATGAGCACTCTGATTCAGGTTCATGAAGTCCATGTCTATTGAGTCCCAAGGAATTTCTGCGTTATATTGAGTATGGAAATGGAGAAGTGGCTTCTGCAGGTCTTGCAAACCTTTAATCCACATCTTTGCTGGTGAGAAAGTGTGCATCCAAGTGATAATGCCTATACACTTGTCTTCATTGTTGGCAGCTTTCATTACTGCCTCAACCTCATTGGAAGAGTTTGCTGTGCCTTTATAAAGAATTTTGACAGGTATATTGCCACTGGCATTTAATCCGTCAACCATTTCTTTTGAGTGTGCGTCAACTGCTACGACTGCATCGCCTCCATAGAGTAACTGAGCACCAGTCACCCACCAGATTTCTAGATTTTCAAAAGCTTTCATTTCGTGTTTGTTTTAAGAGTTAGTTAATTATTTGAATTGATTGTTTGAATTGTTTAAATATATTTCTCAATTGTCATATGCTAATGCTGTTGTCCCTTTTGACCGTAATAGGCATTCGGGCCATGCTTGCGGTTATAATGCTTCTCTACCAACAACTGATTCATTGTGAGATCAGGATTGACAGAGTATGCTATGAATGCCATTTTGGCGCACTGCTCCATTACTTTTGCGTTATAAACGGCGTTGTCAGGACTTGTTCCCCAAGAGAAAGGACCATGATTCTTGACCAGAACCGCGGGAGTGTGATCTGGATTTATTTTCCTTATATTGAGAATTTCATCTACTATGACATTTCCTGTTTCCAACTCATAGGCTCCTTCCACTTCGTTTTTTGTCATATCGCGAGTGCAAGGTATTGCCTTGTAGAAATAGTCAGCATGTGTTGTGCCTATATTAGGAATGTCACGTCCGGCTTGTGCAAATGCCGTGGCATAGGTTGAGTGGGTATGTACGACTCCCTGTATGTTGGGGAATGCTTTGTATAAGACAAGATGGGTTGGGGTGTCGGAAGAAGGATTTAGATTTCCCTCAACAACTTTACCGCTCTCCAGGTCTACAACCACCATATCGCTAGCTTTCATCTCGTCATAACTCACTCCGCTTGGTTTTATGACAACTAATCCTTTCTCACGGTCAATACCGCTTACGTTGCCCCAAGTGAAAATCACAAGACCCTGTTTTACCAAATCAAGGTTTGCCTTAAATACTTTTTGTTTAAGATCCTCTAACATATCTATTAATAAATGTTTGACGACTATTTGAATAATTATGCTAAGAAAGATAAGGAATTCGTATTATATGTGAATCCCTTATCTTTTTTATAGGCTTAGAAGAAGTACCAGTAGAAAGCGCCGCAACAAGCAATCACACCGATTGTACCAACAACATCCCAAATGCCCCAACTTTTTGCGATTTGTTTGCGATATTCAGGTGTGAATGTAATCGCATCTACTTGAGCCTTAGACGGTGCGGGTGTCACCATAGAAACCACAATCATCATAATTACTATGAACACAAGAAGCCAGCACTCGAATATAAGCCAATTGGTTTGCCAGAACCAAGTGGTGTTTTCCCAGAACCAACCAGTCATGTCTGCCTTGCCACTATCTGTAAGAACGTTTGTCACAAGACGAAGCATGCCAATCACAAAGCCTCCGATGAGTCCCCATTCGCCAGCCTTAGGTGAAATCTTCTTAGAGAAGATACCCAGCGTGAACACTGCAACCATAGCTGGTGCAATAAGTGACTGGATATCTTGCAAATAAGAGTATAGGTTACCCATGCTCATCATAACTGGCATCCATGCGAGTCCAAGTAGTACAACTACAACTGTAGCAACACGGCCTACAAGCACATAGTGCTCCTCGCTTTTGCCTTGTTTCATCGGTTTGTAGAAGTCTTCGGTAAAGAGTGTGGCACATGAATTGAAGAAAGCTGCGAGTGAAGCAACCAATGCGCAAACGAATCCTATGGTTACTATACCCTTGACTCCCATAGGAAGAATGTTCTTCACCATCATTGCAAAAGCTCCGTCAGTCTGTGTGTGGTCTGTTATGTCCATTTCTATGCCGCTGCCGTTTTTCAGCGATAGTGCGTATGCCACCATACCTGGTATCAAGAACATGAAGCAAGGAAGTAGCTTGAAGAATCCTGCAGCAATTGTACCACGGCGAGCGCGTTTCATAACCACGCTGTTGTCTTCACCCTTAGTCTGACCAAGCACACGCTGTACGATGTGTTGGTCTGTACACCAATACCAAAAGCCGATGATTGAGGCTCCAAGGAACACAACATATCCAGGGAATTGAGGATACATCGGGTCACCCGGATCGGTGTGGAACATGTGAGTGGTTCCAAATCCATTGTGGGCCTCATTGCATGCCGCCATCATATTATCCCATCCATCGCTGATACTTCCGTCTCCTAATATTCCAAGTCCAAGGAACAGTACGAGGAAAGAGCCGATTATCAGAATAGGAGTTTGAATTGCTGATAATGTCATCACACCCTTCATTCCTCCGAACACAGTGAAAACTGCGGTGATGGCAATAAGTCCTAAAGCTCCCCACCAGAACGGTAGTCCAAGAAGGAATTCAAAGAAAATACCTCCAGTAAAAGCCGTAACACTCACTTTGGTCAACACATATGCAATAAGCGTGATAATAGAGAGCCATGAGCCAGTACGTTTTGTGTAGCGGAATTTCAGGAAGTCTGGCATCGTGATGATTTTGCCCATCTTATTATTAAGAAGTTGGTAGAATGGTACAAAAAGCCATCCGAGAATCAGAATCATCCAGCCTTGCATCTCCCAATGTGCCATACCAACACCGTCTTTTGCGCCAGTTCCAGCAAGTCCTACGAGATGTTCAGAACCTATGTTTGCTGCAAATATTGCCGCACCGATGATGTACCAAGGCTCACCTTTACCGAAAAGATAATCCTGGCTGTCGGCTCCTTTCATCTTCTCCTTGTCTTTTTTTATGGAGCGGTAAACAGCCCAGATGATAGCTAAAATTCCGACTCCGAGAATCGCCCAGTCAAGCCATTCAAAGTTTTTTGACATCCAATTCATTGTTGTGTTTGTTTAAGTTAATATTTAATATTATTATTTTTTTATTTTTTTACAGAAAAAGCAAACTTACAGTAGCTTTCGTATGTCTGTCCCGGCTCAAGCCAGCAATTGCTGTCTTCCCAGCCTTTTAGGGTGTATTTGTTGGGAGAGTCCGGATATTTCTGTGTTTCAAGACAAACAGCACATTGTTTAGGATATGCTATGCCTTTCTTTCCTATAGTCTTGCCATCTTGGAAGTTTGCTGTATAAATCTGTATACCAGGCTCGTTAGTGTAAACCTGAAGCACAATACCTGTTTTTGGGTCTGTCAGTTTTACAGCGCATTTTGTACGGTCACCTTTGGTGTTTAGGCACCAGTTGTGGTCATAGCCACCTCCGGCTGCTGCAATCTCTGGGTCTGTCTCAGTCCCTTCTTTTTCAAAATATTTACCTAATTGAGTCTCCTCTCTCAGATCGAATACAGTTCCTTCTACAGGTTTTACATCGCCTAATGTCATATAAGTGGTATCTGTAGGAGTGTAATAGTCTGCGTCACATACTATAAGCTCATCTGCGACTGTTTTTGTTGGATCACCGTTAAGGCAGAAGTATGAATGGTTTGTCATGTTTATGACAGTCTTTTTGTCTGTAGTGGCTTTGTATGATATCTCTATCTCATTGTTGTCAGTCAGCTTGTATGTGACAACAGCTTTTACATTGCCAGGGAAGTTGTTGTCTCCGTCTGGAGAGTCCATTGTCAGTTCGAGTGTCTGGTCATCAATCTTTTTGGCGTCATAAACTTGATACTGCCATCCGTCTGGGCCGCCATGCAGGCAATGTCCGAAATTATTCTGAGGCAATTGAATGTCATTACCGTCAACTGTAATTTTACCTTGGGCTATACGGTTGGCATAGCGACCAATAGCAGAACCATAATCGGTTTTGTTATTTTGAGGGAAATAATTTTCAGCTTTGTCGAAGCCGAGAACAACATCCTGGAAGTTACCGTCTTTGTCCGGAACCATTATTGACACAATACGGCCTCCAAAATTTGTTATGTCAACTTCCATTCCATTGGAATTTGTCAAACTGTAAAGAGCTACCTCTTTCTCTCCCTTGAGCTCATTTTTGTAAACAGTTTTGAAATTTTCCGGTTTTAGTCCGGATTTCAGTTCTCCATCAGCGTTTTTCTTTTCGCTGCTGCATGAACACACCAATGCGCTGGCCATAAATGCTCCGGCCAAAAAGTTAAATGTTTTCATAATCCAATTAATATATTTTAGTTATGTAGAATAGTTAACAAGTAAAAAAATGGTGTTTTTAATAAGGTTTTATAATTTTTTCAAAGTTACATAATTATAACGTAAATTACTTGTTAATTATTATGTTGTAGAGCATATTAATGAACAAACATTTATGTTTAAAAAAGAAACGGCAATAATAAATATTATAGCCGTTTCATAGTGTGAAAAATGTGAGTTACACATTTATTTTACCTTGTCAACAATTGCCTTAAATGCTTCCATGTTGTTCATTGCGAGATTTGCAAGAGTCTTGCGGTTGATTTCAATACCAGCTTTGTGAAGTGCACCCATCAACTGGCTGTATGACATACCTTCAAGACGTGCTGCAGCATTTATACGCTGAATCCAAAGAGCGCGGAACTCGCGTTTTTTTCTGCGACGGTCTGCAAAAGCATAAGTTAAACCTTTCTCGTAAGCATTTTTTGCTACTGTCCACACGTTCTTACGGGCACCAAACTGTCCCTTGACGCGCTTCAAAATCTTTTTCCTTCTTGCACGTGATGCCACGTGATTTACTGATCTTGGCATAATTTGATTTTTTTTTTGAATGTCAGCGCCACGGCATAACCATCGTGAACTTTATGCTGAACATCCGGTTAAATTTAATGTTAATAGGAAGAATTTTAACGAAGAACCAGGAGATCCAGAACTTGTTTGCGATTTGCCTTAACCACAATTGTGCTGTGATCGAGGTTGCGTTTCTGTTTTTTGGTCTTCTTTGTCAGAATGTGACTGTGATAAGCGTGTTGACGCTTAATCTTCCCTGTGCCAGTAAGCTTAAAGCGCTTTTTGGCAGCTGAACTGGTTTTTACTTTTGGCATTTTTTTTGTTTGTTAAATTATTAAATATTGTGGCAACGTATATACCAGGACGTTACGCACCTTTCATCGATTTTACTCTTTAATCGTTCTCTATGGTATCTGAAGGATCAACATCTACATTAATCTCATCTTTCCTATTGTTCAGGGTGTTGGCTTCAACATTTTTCTCTGCTTGTAAGCGACGCTCCGCATCAGCTTTTTGCTGGCTCTTTTTGGGTTGCCCTGGCTTTTTGGGTGATAACATTATGCTCATCCGCTTGCCTTCAAGAACCGGCATGTTTTCAACCTTGGCTATCTCTTCCAGGTCATTGGCGAAACGTAACAGCAAAACCTCACCTTGCTCTTTAAACACAATAGAGCGACCTTTAAAAAACACATAGGCTTTAACCTTGTTTCCGTCTTTCAAGAACTCTTGTGCGTGCTTCAACTTGAAATTGTAGTCTGCCTCTGCTGTCTGTGGGCCAAAACGAATTTCTTTGAGCTCCACCTTAACTTGTTTGGCTTTAATCTCTTTTGCACGTTTTTTCTGTTGATATAAGAATTTGGAATACTCTATAAGACGGCAAACAGGCGGTGTGGCTGTAGGAGAAATCTCCACTAAGTCCACATTGTTTTGTTCTGCCAGACGCAGGGCATCATGAGTGTTCATCACAACACTTTCAACTCCCTCACCAACAATTCTTACCTCTTTAACGTGAATTTGATCATTCACACGATATTGAGGTTGCTTTTTTTTGTCAAATTTCATTAAAAGATATTAGCCTTTCTGGTTTAAGATGGTTGTTTAATTGCAAAATGGGCGTGTAAAAAATAACTATAATCATTGAAAATTAATGTTTTTTTTCACAAACCGACTGCAAAGTTACAAATTTTCTGTCATTTGACGAACTTCTTCGTTAATTTTCTTTGCAAATTCTTCAAAATTCATGCTTCCTTGGTCACCAAAACCTCGTTTTCTTACAGAAACAGTTGCTGTTTCTTGTTCTTTTTCACCAACAACAAGCATGTATGGTATTCTACGGAGCTCATTGTCTCGAATCTTTCTGCCAATCTTTTCGTTACGTGAGTCAACCGTTGATCTGACATTGTTGGCGTTTAGATATGCATTAACCTTTTCTGCATAATCATTGAACTTTTCTGAGATTGGTAGGATAATGACCTGATCTGGAGTAAGCCATAGTGGGAAATGGCCAGCAGTATGTTCGATAAGAACTGCAACGAACCTCTCCATAGAGCCAAATGGAGCACGGTGAATCATTACGGGACGATGCTTCTCATTATCTGACCCTGTATATTCCAGTTTGAAACGTTCTGGAAGGTTATAGTCAACTTGTATAGTACCAAGCTGCCATCTTCTGCCAATTGCGTCTTTTATCATGAAGTCAAGCTTCGGCCCGTAAAAGGCAGCCTCACCAGTCTCTTTGCGTGCGTTGAGACCTTTCTCTTCGCATGCTTCGATTATGGCGCGTTCAGCCTCCTCCCACACTTCGTCACTTCCTATATATTTTTCTTTGTTGTTGGGGTCGCGTAATGATATCTGAGCTTCAAACTCTTTGAAATCCAAAGCTTTGAAAATTGTATTTATGATATCCATTACACGTAGGAACTCACCTTTTACTTGATCTGGGCGACAGAAGATGTGAGCATCATCCTGTGTGAAAGATCTTACTCGTGTTAAACCATGTAGTTCGCCACTTTGTTCATATCTGTAAACGGTTCCAAACTCAGCTATACGAAGAGGCAACTCCTTGTATGAACGAGGATGTAATGCATATACCTCACAGTGGTGAGGACAGTTCATGGGTTTAAGCATATATTCCTCATCTTCCTCTGGAGTATGTATGGGCTGAAATGAGTCTTTGCCATAATGGGCATAGTGACCTGAAGTTACATACAAACTTTTTCCACCAATATGCGGTGTTATAACTTCTTGATAACCATATTTTTGCTGAATCTTACGCAGAAAATCTTGCAAACGAAGACGTAAAGACGTGCCTTTTGGCAGCCACATAGGCAATCCCTTACCTACACGGTCAGAGAAGAAAAACAAATCCATCTCTTTGCCAATTTTTCTGTGGTCACGCTTTTTTGCTTCCTCTAGTTTTTGTAAATACTCGTCAAGCATTTTTTTCTTGGGGAAAGAAATGCCGTACATGCGGGTCATCATAGGTCGTTTCTCATCCCCTCTCCAATATGCTGCTGCTACAGAAAGCACTTTTATTGCTTTTATAGCTGAAGTGTTGACAAGGTGAGGTCCACGGCACAAGTCTGTGAAGGAACCTTGTGTATAAGTGGAAATATTGCCATCTTCTAATTCCTCTATGAGTTCATTCTTGTACAACTGTCCGCGTTCACCGAAAAATTTAAGAGCATCAGATTTACTTATGTTCTCACGAACAAGATTTTCTTTACGCTGAACCAACTCTTGCATTTTTTTCTCAATCTTCGGAAAATCGGAGTCGCTGATTTTTGTACCTTCTGGAGGCATCACATCATAATAGAATCCGTTTTCTATTGCAGGGCCGATTCCAAATTGTATTCCCGGATATAGCTCTTGCAGGGCCTCAGCCATCAAATGGGCAGAAGTGTGCCAGAAAGCATGTTTACCTTCATCATCATCAAATTTATATAGAACAATGGAGGCATCCTCATTGATTGGTCTGTTTAACTCTGTGGTTTGACCATTCACTCCACACGCTAAAACTTCCTGAGCCAGGCGTGGACTTATACTTTCGGCTATTTGATAACCTGTTACGCCTGCCTCATACTCTCGAACACTGTTGTCAGGAAATGTTATTCTTATCATTTTTACGATTTTATTTCAATTTAAGTGCAAAGTTACAAAAAAAATATATAGGTTAGAGTAAAAGTTTAAATTAATTTAGTAAATAGCTGTAATTTACATCTTAAAAATTAAAAAATGCCATCATGAAATCATGCTGTTTTATAAAAATGTCAATAAGTGATTTTGCTTCTTCAATATTTGTTATTGAAAGTGCTTGGTTGACTAAAGGCGAATCTTTTGAAATATCCGCAGCCAAACGAAAATCAGTTTCAGCTTCCTTTATTTTGCCTTGCATTGCTTTACACATTCCGCGACATAAAAGATTTAAAGCATAATCCGGACGAACATGCAATGCTTTTGTATATATCTCTTCTGATAAATGCCATATCGACTGAGACATAAGTAAATTTGCTTTTACCGTTAGGGCTTCAATATTATATGGTTCAACTCTAAGTGCTTCGTCTATATAACGATTTGTAGAACTAAAATCATTTTTTCTATATCTTACTCTGGCTTTGCAAAGGTAACCGTTTGCGCTTTTAGGCCATTTCCGGATTATTGAGTCGGATTGTGCCTCTGCTAAATCAAACTCTCCGGATTTCAGCAGGCACATAGATAGCTTATACCATAAATCCATCCTGTTGTAGATATTGGAGGTACATACTCCAAAATCATGTGATGCTTGGTTGTAGAGACTCATACGAATTCTTGCATTTCCCCTTATCTCATAGGCTTCATAATAAAAATGATTAAGATTAATCACACTTGTCATGTCGGCTTCAGCATCTTCGTATTCACCAATAGCGTATTTTGCCAATCCCCTATAATAAAATGCTTGATGATAGGTTGGCCTGCAGTCAATAATTCTGTTGAAGAACATAATCGCGGCATCGTATTCCCTGAGCTCTAGAGCACTTTTACCGGAATTCATAGCATCTGTTATATTCCATTGAGCAAGGACTGGAACAGGAAATAAACCCAAAAAGTATATTAAGCACAAAGCGTAACTTACTTTAACCATATAACTTAGCCACGATTTGGCTTTGCTTTGTAATGACAACTAAACTTGCCCTTAGCCATTCCTGTCAGTTTCTTTTTAATCAGCTGCTTTCTTAAAGGAGAGACACGGTCAACAAACATCTTACCCTCCAAATGATCAAACTCATGTTGGATTACTCTTGCCAAAAAACCATCTACCCATTCATCATGATGTACGAAATTCTCATCTTCATATTCAATTCGTACTTTTTCTGCTCGTTTTACAGACTCATTTATTCCTGGAATTGACAAGCAACCCTCTTCCATATTGACTACATTCTCACTTTCATCAACAATGTGGCCGTTTATGAAAGCACGTTTGAATCCTTTATATTGTGGCTCATCTTGACTGATTACATCAAGATCTACAACTACAACACGTATTGACAGTCCAATTTGTGGCGCAGCCAAACCAACACCCTCTGCGTGCTCTAGTGTCTCAAACATATTGGATATCAATTCTTTCAGGCCTGGATAGTCTGCGGGAATGTCGTCTGCATGTTTGCGAAGGACAGGTTGCCCAAATATGTACATTGGTAAAATCATTGTTACTCTTAAGTTTAAGATAATAATATCAATTTGTGAAATTCTGTTTGGAAGCCATGAAATCCTCAAGTATTATAGTAGCGCTGACCATATCGATAAGTCCTTTGTTTTCACGCCTGTTCTTTTTCTTGACACCACCGTCGATAACAGCCCGCTGAGCTATCACAGAGGTGAACCGTTCGTCATAGAGTTCAACTGGAATAGACGGATACAACTTCTTGAGACGATTGACGAATGGGGATATACGTTTCATATTTTCAGATTCTTCGCCATTCATTTGTTTTGGATAACCGACAATAATACGTTCAACATCCTCTTTTTGGAGATAATCGGCAATGAAATCTAACAGATGTGGGGTGTCTATTGTCATTAGTCCACCTGCAATAAGTTTCAAAGAGTCCGACACAGCGATTCCTGTTCGTTTTTTACCATAGTCAATAGCGAGAAGTCTTCCCATTTGTTTCAGTTTATTGTTATGAGAACATATTCTGATACCGTGCCAATGCGGAATTTTCCGCCCCAAATACCCATACCTGAGCTGATGTAATAATCTGTTTTATCCTTTTTGTATTGTCCGTAGGCACATTCGTAAACCATGTCCGTAATCCAACTGATTGGCCATACTTGTCCATGGTGTGTATGTCCGCTTAATTGTAAATCTATACCCAATTTTGACGCTTCCTGCAAATCTGATGGCTGATGATCTAGCAAAATTGTAAATTTGTTTTTTAATGACTGGTTGTATAGCTCCAAAAGTGGCTTACGATTATTATTTGAACGGTCATCACGTCCAATAATAATAATATCAGATATTAATTCCGATCTATCTGTTATCAAGTTGATACCTGCTTTTTTATAAAAAGCTATAGACTTCTCACGACCTGCCAGATATTCATGGTTTCCAAGACATGCATATACAGGAGCATTGAAATTTTTAAATTCCTCCCATGTCTTCTCAACATCAAGAGGATGGATATTTCCATCAATTATATCACCACCAATAAGTATCAAATCGGGATTCTCCTTATTAATCAACTCTATCCATCTGTGAAACTCAGAACGAGGATTGTGATAACCGAGATGCAAGTCGCTGATAAATATAATTTTTGTCTGTTTCTTGATCTTTTCGGATTTTAATGAAATCTTATTCAATTGCTTGTGGTTATATCTCACATTGCCTACAAATAACAAGGCGATTATAAGCAATACGGTTCCCAGTGTCCCTGGTAAACTGTTTTTCATTAATGTTGCAGGAACCAAATGGACTGCCCGGCCGATATCAAGCAACAAAAATAATATAACAGAATAAAGTAGTATTATTAACCATGATGTGCTTACCTCATATATAATTCGAGCAATCCATAACGGTAGTTTGTCCATAACTGGACTCAAATACAAAAATAATGAGAGAAACGACAGGAGACACATAGAAATAATAACAGTCTTCCATACAGATGAGAATGGCACAATGTTCCATATATGCCAAAACAGATATGCGTGGACTGCTACAACAATAGTTATAATCAATATAAAAGTCCCCATCTTTATTATTTCAGGTTTTATTCCACCCATGAGTCACTGTATCTTGCCTTGATTTTGTCTTTTGTTGTCTCATCAGCCGACACAATAACTCTATATAGATTTTTTGACTCGTTGAATTTTATGGTTGCAGAATAACCTTGTGCCTTTAACTCACTGACTCGCAAATTGGCGTTTTCTTGTGTTGAAAAACTACCGACAATCACATTGTAGTGTTTCTTGTTGTGCTCTGTTGGTGAAGAGTCTGAGCTGTTGGAAGAAACAGGTGTGGCATTTTTTGTGCTTTCGTTGTCTGTTTTATCATTATGTGGAGAATTTTGGGAAGTTGTGACATTATCAGCCGATGATGCATTGTTCTCCTGTGAGCTCGAGCTGGTTGGATTGCTGGATAGGCTACCGGCATCAGTAACATCAGAATTGACAGAAACGGATTGGGAGGGAATATTGTCTGTAGATTTATCATTTAATGCCTCATTGGAAGTTTCCTCTTTCTTAAGCGCTTCCTCTTGTTTAGCCTCTTCGTTTTTCTTTGCTTCCTCTTCCTCGCTCATAATTGACAGAACGTCCACGTCGCTACGAACATCAACTTTGCTTTCAGTCTTTTCTTCCTTTTTTACAACAATACCACTGTCTTCTTTTTTCTGAGGGGAATTTCCATTGCCGAGAAGAGCCTTATATGCAAAATAACAAATAATAGCAAGAATAGCAATAAAAATAAAAATTTGCATTGCTTTCAGTGTTTTGTTACTCAGGCCATCTTCATCTTCGTTATCTGAATCCTTGTCGCTGGATATTACCACAGCTTCAGGAGATTTGATACCATTTAAGCCAGCGGCAGAAAGATTCTTTTTGAAGGTATGGTCGTTTATCTCACCCCCAGTCATGCCATAAAGGAAATCGTTTATCTCGTTAATGTCCTGTGGTCTGCGAAAAATATTTGGGGTCATCATCCACAAAAGCAAACGCTGCATTTTTTTGCTGACACTTGTTGGGAAATGATAAAGGTTTGCTGTAGCTTCATTGATTTCTGAAGCGGCAGGAGGTCTTTTCCCAGTCAGCAGGTTATAGAGCGAAGCCCCCAATGAGTAAAAATCCGTCCATGGACCAATATTGTTGTCGTCAAACGATTGTAATTCTATTGGGTCATGATCTATATCAGCAATTATTGTAGATTCATTGTCAACCAACTTACAGTGTCCGAAATCTGTAAACTTTATATTGCCGGTGTTATCAATTAAAATGTTAGATGGAGTGATGTCCAAATGCCAAAACCCCTTTCCGTGCATACAACTAAGTCCATCCAATATTTGAGTTAAATAACTGATTGCTTCTGGCTCGCTTAGTGGTTTGTTTCTTCTAAGCATTGTTTGAGAGAGAGTTTCTCCCTCTATATTTTCCATGACATAATAAACAGTTCCGTTTTCTGAAAACAGGTCATTAACTTTTATAATATGTTTGTTGTTTAACTGTCTTGTTATCCTGGCCTCTTCATTGAACTTGTCTATATATTCCTCATATATACTTTTTAGGTTGTCATCAACTTCAACATTTGTTCCATCATCACAACGTTTGAACAAGTCTGACACAAAAAGCTCTTTTATCAACACATTCTCGCGGAAATGTAAATCATTTGCGAGATAGATGTTAAAAAGTTTTTTTGTAGCGATGTGCTTTATAATCTTATATTTGTTGTTTAGCTCACATCCTTGTCGCAAAGGATTGTTAAAACTGCTGGTCACTGTTTCCATTACAATTATTGTTATAAACTAATACCATATGTATCGTATGGACAAACAAAATTTTTTCAAAATTACAAAAAATTAATGTGAGTACAAAATATTTCTTCGATACATCAAAAAATAATTCCATTTTAACTATTTTTTTCATTATTAGGCGTTAAAATTTGTTCAATTAAGAAAAATGTCTTAATTTTGAAACCATTTTTGAATCGAAAGGCAAATTCAACTTTCCTATATATTTATTGAGTATTATAATTGGAGCTTGACAAAAGTGGAGTGTAAAAAATATTTTCTTTTAGTTTTCCTCTTATTATTCTATCCTGTAGCATTGAAAGCTTTGCATAATTGTTCGCATGATATAAATGTTACAGATACATTATCCTCAATAGTTGAGAAAGAGGATACATGCTTGACATCCGACTCAATAACCACAATACAAAAAGATTCAGCAATATATGCACTTCCTTTTAAGAAAAATTTATGGAGAGGGGTAGGAGAGGGTGTATTCGTCAATGCGTTTGTGTGGTCGGCTGACCGATGGCTCCTTGGTAAAGATTATTATTCAAAAGGGTGGCCGACACTGAAAAAAAATCTTGAAGAGGGATGGTCGTTTGACACTGACGCGTTCCCTACGAATTTTATTGATCACCCATATCATGGTAATCTCTACTTTACGGGTGCGCGAACGAGCGGATGCAACTTCTGGCTCTCATCACTTTTGACCGCTATAGGAAGTGTAGAGTGGGAAGAGGTTGCTGAAACCGATTATCCTTCACCTAACGATTTGTTTTCTACAACATTCGGGGGGGTAGCGATTGGAGAGGTGGCTGTACGCATGACAAATATCATATTGAATAACAAGAAGCGTGGCTTTAACCGAGTCCTTCGAGAAGTTACTTCCTTTGGACTGGCTCCAATGAGAGGACTTAACAGGATGGTTGACGGCGACAGTTGGAGGCATGACGAATCCCATTATCTTTATCATGACAAGCAAGAGATACCATATAGAATACGGTTTTCCACTGGAGGCAGATGGGCCGACACCAATCGTTCCTCAACAAGATGTAATGCCAATGTGACAATTCTGATAGATTATGGAAACTGGGGATCTGTAAGGCACAATAAACCATACGATTGTTTCCGCTCCACCATGACATTTAATAAAATGGGTACACATGTTCCGCTTGTCAGCGAGTTTTGCATTAACGGGCGCCTGTTTGGATGGCAATTAAGTGAGGCCGAGAACCATACCTCTGTGTTTTCAATCAATCAAGATTTCACTTACTACAACAATGAGCAACAGGAAAGGTTTAAAGGAGATGTCAAAACCCTACTTAATTTAACAGAAAGTGCAGCATTAGGTCCAGCATATACTTTGACAACTAAGCCAACCACTCATATGTTTACATCAAATCTCGTATTCATGGGAGGATATACGAGTGACTACTATTATCGTAACTATAATATGGGTAGCGGATTTAATATCAAGACATACAACGAATTACGTGTGTCTAAGATTGTGTCTCTAAACTTAGATGCGTCTTTTCATTATCTTTTTACATGGAAAGGGTATGAGAAAGATCAAGTACGTCATTTTGAATCACAGGGATTACAACAACCATATATCTTTAATTTTAAGAAAGGAAGAAAAGGTGGTGACAAAAGCTATGCAACTTTTATCGTGTTTGCTCCTCGCTTAGATTTGAAATTATTCTCTAATATATATGCTTCTGCCCAATGGAAGTTTTTTGTACGTAATTCTATATATAAATATCATAAAAATGTTAAAACCAACTACTCAGATTTGCAATTATCTTTGACTTTTTTGGTTGACTAACATAAAATTTGTTAAAGTTGTCATTTTGATGCTTATTTCTCAAAAAAAACAACTATATTTGAATCGTGAATTAATTTTCAAGAGTGGAACGTCGGTTCGCTCTACATTTATTAACTTAAAATAATATTATTATGTGTAACACAAAAGGCGTAGTGGCCGCACTTGTTGGAGGTGCTGTCCTTGGAGCTGGAATTGCATTGCTCTTTGCTCCAGAAAAGGGTTCTGTTCAAAGAAGAAAAATTGCTGACATTTTGTCAAAATATGGTGTCAAACTAAAAAAACAAGATTTAAACGACCTTGTTGAGGATTTGAAAGACTCGGATGTGATTGACGCATTAGATGCATGACATCTGATTATAGAATGAGATGTGGATGACGGCTTGTTGCCATCACCACATCTTCATTTTAATTTCTTTATGTTCATATTTACTTCTTGTTATAAACTATGATAGACATGGAAAACACCGACACAACAACTAAGGTCATTGGAGATGGAAAGCGGTTGGTTAAACTAGCCAAAGACTATTCAAGAATGGAGATAATAGACAAAGGCTCATCTATTATTTCTTCTATAATTCTTGCGCTTGTTATAATTTCATTGGCAACAATAGCAGTGTTTTTCCTTTGTATGGCTCTTTATCATAGTCTTAATAATAAAGTTAATGATCCGGTTCTAAGCTACTCTATTCTTGCTATTGGAATCTTATTCCTGTGTGTACTTGTATTGCTGCTTAAGAAAACGTTGATTAGCAAACCTACTATAAAGATGCTTAATACAAAGCTATTCAGTCAAAGTGAGTTAGCTGAAGGCAATACGGTGTCATCGTCCAAAGAGGTTAGTTTAAGAAAAGCAGCGATTATAAAAGATCTCAGCGTTACAGTATCTGATTTGCGAGATAAAACTGTTACCTCTTTGTCTCCACGGCAAAGAACTTCAAAAGGCGTTAAGTACGACTTCAATAAACTTGTATCCTACGCAGTAATCACTTATAAAGGTGTAATGTGGGCTAAGCGACTTCGTTCTCTTTTTAAGAAAAACAAAAAGAGATGATGTTGTTGTGGCTCCTAAATTCATAATTCATTCTAATTCTACGATAGTTATTCCAGCACCTCCAAATTGAGGGTGCTCATCATGAGTGCTTAAGACCGTATTAACGGTTGAAAGATATTGCCTTACAATATTTCTCAATATTCCTGAACCTGTGCCATGTAATATCCTGACACGGTGGGCTGACGCAACTTGGGCATCATCTATAAAATATTTGATTGCTTGTAACGCCTCATCCGCTCTCATGCCACGAATGTCTATTTCCGACTTGAAATTCAATGTTGTCTCACGGATATTGTCACGAGTTTCCCGGCTTACAAATGTGGCGATTTTGTTTTCCTTAATAGGAGCTGCAGAATGTTCAAGCTGATTCACTTTTACATTCATTTGTACTATGCCAAATGCGACCAGTGCATCTTTTTGTCCGCTGATCTTTAACACTTTGCCGATTGTTTGTTGACCCTTTAGTTTAACGTAATCGCCAGGGTCGAAATTTACTTTTTTATCTGAATTTGTCGGCGTATTTCCAACAGATATGTGTTTTTGATTGTCAACATCCTTTTCAGATTTCTTTTCAGCCTTACGCTTTTGTCGTGCCTTTATTCGCTCAACTTTTCGCTGTATATATGCTTCGAGCTCATCAGTAGTATTGGTGTCAACTGTTTGTCGGAATTCTTCAAGGTTTTGTCTGACTTGTTTTGTTTGTTCACGTTCTGCTTGTGCTTCCTTGATCTCTTTAATAGTACGCTCAATCATTGCATTTGAGCTTGCCAGAAGCTCTTTGGCCTCATCCTTGGCTTTTTTTAATATGGAACTTTTTTCTTCCCTCAACCGATCCACATCGGCTTCATAAGTTCTGGCCAGTTGTTCTAATTTCTTTTCACGTTGGTGAATCTCATTACGTTTGTTCTCCCAATATCTCTTATCACGGATAATATCTTGTATATATTTGTCACTTGAGACATAATCCTTACCTACGATATCTGATGCTTCATCAATAACTTCACTGGGGATGCCAATTTTTCTTGCTATTTCTATTGCAAATGAAGAGCCTGGATTACCAATTCTCAATTGAAATAATGGTTTCATGGCTCCTCTGTCATAAAGCATTGCGCCGTTTACAATTCCATCTGTCTCTTGGGCATATTGTTTTAAATTCTGAAAATGGGTGGTTATCACAGCGAACACACGATTGGCATTTAGTTTTCGTAGCATTGCCTGAGCCAGAGCCCCACCAATCATCGGTTCTGTACCTCCGCCAAACTCATCTATTAAAAGCAGCGAATCATTAGTTGCATCACGCATCATTGCTTTCATATTAAATAGATGAGACGAGAAGGTTGACAATTCGTTTTCTATACTTTGTTCGTCACCAATATTAATAAATATATCTTTAAAGATACCACATTCGCTGTCTGGACTGACTGGTATCGGCATACCACACTGAAGCATGTATTGCAATAACCCTACTGTTTTTAAACATACAGATTTTCCGCCCGCATTTGGGCCTGAGATTATCAAAATCCTTTGCAATGGGGCTTGGAGTGAGATGTCTAATGGGACAACACTTTGATTTTCTGTTTCTTTTCTGTCAAAATAAATCTTTAGTAACGGATGAATCGCATATGACCAATGGAGTAGGGGGGACTCCTTGATTACAGGCATTCTACTATCTGTTTGAATGGCAAATTTAGCCTTAGCCCTTATGAAATCAATCTCACCAAGTATTTTGAATGAATTAAGGATGTCGTCAATATGAGGACGAATAGCAGAAGCGACGTTCTTTAGAATTCTTGTAATCTCTTTCCTTTCTTGGTTTTCAAGCTCCGTTATTTGATTGTTGGCCTCAACTACTTGTGTTGGTTCAATAAACACGGTTTTTCCAGTATCAGACTCGTCATGAACAATACCATTTATTCGTCGTTTATATGCAGGTGCCACAGGAATAACAAGTCTTCCATCTCTTATTGAAGGACTTACATCAGATTCCACAAAACCTTCTTTTTGAGCATTTTTCAATATGTTGTGGAGTATTTTGGATACATTTCTTTCAGCAGTAGCCTTCTCACGCCTTATACGTGCTAAATCTGGACTTGCGGTGTCTTTAATCGCGCCATTATCAGTAAGAACGGAGGATATACATTTGTAAATTTTTGATACATCAAAGCATCCGTCCGTTAACATTTGTAAATTCGGGTATTTGTAATTATGATTAACAGACTCATCAGTTTGATTAAGGAAGACTAAAATTTGTCCAAGAATAATTAACAACTTGTACAATTCATATAATTCTTGTACTGACAAATATGATTCATTAATTCTGATACGCTAAGTCGGATCGTAGCCATGT
>JAZUMZ010000293.1:0-8655 GCA_045603885.1 Bacteroidaceae bacterium
CCAAGGAGTTGTAGCTAAGTGTTGTCTTCCTAAGACCGGCTTGGCCTCCGACTTCAAGCACCTTGACCGGAGCCACCGCCTCGCCCGCAGCTGCCAAAGCAGCATCAGCAGGCCTGGCGTAGGGAGCAACGGAGCGGAGCACGGGAGGCTCCGCCACGCCTTTCGCGCCACGGTTGATATTATACACAAGGTTTAGGGCAATTTTGGTGGGTCCGACGTAATGGTAATGGCCGTCGCCGGTCTTGGTACCGCAGTTCTTGCATGGATACTTGCGGTATTTCAGATAGTCGTATCCGACGGCCACCTCAGCCTCCATACTGAAATGGCGGCTTATGGGCCACTGATAGCCATAGCCCACTCCACCGCCCACATACCAACCCTCATAGCGGTTGTGGTGCAGACAGGGAGCGATGCCGAGCGGAAGCTTCACACCCCCGGCATTGAACTCACCACCCATGAGATGGAAAGCCAGGAACGAGCCATCCCAACGCTGGCAGAACCAGCGACGCATCTCAGGCTGAAGGAGCCAATGGCGTATCTTCTTGTTGTCGGAAAAGTTCCAGGGGTTGAGTCCGTAGCCCACATCAAAGGTCCAATGACGCGACAACCCCACCTCCAAATTGACATTTGGGGTGAGACTAGCATCGTAGAGAAGGTTATTTTTCAGCTGTACCTGTGCCGCGCCATTAATCACAGCCCCCAGAAAAAACATTGTAGCAACTGCTTTCGACAGGCCTCTCATGTCGTTAAGTCTTAAGAGTTATATTATAGAGTTGTATTATAGGGTACTTCTATAAATTAGTTTTTATTATCTCAAGGGTGCTCTTTTTTGCTTCGACGCTTTACGTTTCTTAGCGGCATCTTGGTCCTTTGGCCTTGAACCATAGCTCGCTATGCTTCTGCGGCTGCAAGAACCAACCTGCTCGCTAATAAACTGCAAATCGTCTGAAGCTAATTTATAGAACTACCCTATATTTGGGTATCCGTAAAAATACACCCCTATAAAATCGTTTCTTGTTTCAGTTTTCAGTTTCGGCTGCAAAGTTACTACCTATTTTTGCTATATCGGCAATCTGAGGCTAACAGATACTTACCCCAAACGAACATCGCACATAATTACATGTTTACTTATCAATAATTATTTGTACTTTTGCACCGGTTTATATACAAACAACTTGTCCAACATTACTTTTATCGAGGAGGATTAATCGTGTACAAACTCAGAGAGTTACTGACCTCAGTATTCGGGATGCCGTCGGAAGACCTGACCTCCGACGACATTTTCTGTGCAGAAGTCGACGCCACGAACATCATGCTTGTAAATCAGATGAAGGAGTCGTTCTACGGCTTCAGCTATACACTCATCAGAGAAGGCAGCATCAGCGTAAGCTACAACGGCATCAAACACACGGCGGGTCAAGGTGACCTGTTCATTTACTCACCCAACTCTCAGAATATAATCGAGGAATGCACTCCCGACTTCAGAGGCATAAGCCTGATGTGCGACGCAAAAGCAGTGGTGGACATTCCCGCGATACGCGACATCATGCAAGTGTCACTGCAGCCCGCCATCGTACTTAATCATCCACATATTCATCTGACAAAAGAACAGCTGCACCATTTCTGGCAGATATGCAGAGGTTTTATCTATTATCAAGCATCGGGTCATACGTTCACCTATAAATGCATGCACGAGCTGCTTGCACTGTTTATGCTCGACCTGACCGACATAACCCATAAAAAGATGAGCCACAGGCAGGTGAGCCAGCACACAGCCGAACAAAGTATCACCTTCCTCACCCTGCTACACAAGCACTTTATCAAGCACCATGACATAGGGTTTTATGCCAACGAGATGTGCATAACCACAACCCACCTGTCGCGCATCGTACGCCAGACACTGGGTCACACCGTCATAGAATGTATCAACATGATGCTGCTGATAGAGGCTATATGGCTGCTGCGCAGCACCGACCTGACGATAGCGGCTATCGCCGACCGCCTCAATTTTGCCACTCCGGGAGGGTTCACGAGGTTTTTCACCAGGATGAAAGGTACCCCCCCCAATGCCTACAGGATGCAGCAGTAACGCTATACAAACTTGAACTGATCGACTATTATGAAAAGACTGATACTCACTGCGATAATGGCAGCCGCCAGCCTGACAGGCGCAATGGCACAGGCAGAAATCAGATTCGACAAGACAACCCATAACTTCGGAAAATTCACGAACAAAAAGCCCATAGTCACCTGCACATTCTCTTTCACCAACGCAGGCGACTCAGCGCTGGTAATCAGCAACGCCTCGGCATCATGCGGCTGCACCGTGCCCCAGTACACCCGATCGGCCATCAACCCGGGAGAGAAAGGCGAAGTAAAAGTGACTTACAACGGCACCGGCAAATTTCCGGGCCATTTCAGGAAGTCGATCAAAATCGAGACAAACGGCAAGCCCAAAACGACAACGCTCTACATCGAAGGTATAATGGAGGATAAGAGGTAGAGCACGACTCTCAGCCAACCTTCTTTTGGTTTTCCAATCATCTGACAAACTCTGAAAACCAGGCATATTTCAAATAAGAATGCATTCTTATCTGAAATAAAATATGTATATTTGCAAAAAAATTAAAAACAAGGCTGGAAAATCTAGAGATTCTAGACAATCTAGAAGATCTAGAGAATCTAGAAAATCTAGAAAATCTAGAGAATCTAGAGAAACTAGGGGGCCTGGTAATAACTAAAAATAATAACAACAATGGGAAAGACCAATGCAGAGAGCGTCTCAGCAAAGAAGATTGAGTCGGTGCTGCGAAAGCAGACCAACTGGAAAAGCCTGTGGTTCTACCAAAAGACGGTGGTGCTCTACCAGATGACTTACGTCTTCACCCAGCGGTTTCTGCCAGCATACGGCGACCGCACAGTGGACCAGATGGTGCAGGCCGCACGCTCTGGAAAACAGAATATCGTAGAGGGTTCAGCTGACGGAGTCACCTCGATGGAGATGGAGCTGAAGCTGCTTAACGTGGCACGCTCAAGCATACAAGAGCTTCTAGAAGACTATGAAGAAAGAGCTTCTAGAAGACTATGAAGATTATCTTCCCACACGCCACCTGACTAAATGGACTTGCGGACATCCACGATTCGACAAAATGCTGAATTACTGCCGCACTCACAACCAAGTTTGGGACTACGAGAAATATTTCGACAAATGGAGCGACGAGGAAATGGCAAACATCGGCATCACCCTCTGCCGGATGGTTGACAAGATGATGATGACCTACCAACAGAAGAAAGAAACGGAATTTGTCACAGAAGGAGGCATACGCAAGCGTATGACAGCCGCACGCCTTGGTTACCGAACCAACCAACGAGAAAACATAGAGAGACTCACACAAGAACTCAACAACCTCAAGGTTGAAAACAACCAGCTGAGACAAGAGCTAACCGATTTACAGGAAAAACATACAGTCACAACATCAAAGACATAGTCTTAACCAGGAAACAGGGTTATTATGGTTTTTGTAAAACTACCGAATCTTAAATTAAATATTTTAAACAGGCGACAACATGAAGAGAATAATTTTATTCGCGATGGCCGCCATGCTGATAGTGGCGGGATGCAAAAACACAGACAGTAGAACCGCAGAGAGTGAAGCGACAAAAAATGACACAACCAAAACAACAGAGAATATGAGAACCAACCAACCATTACAAGAAGTGAAGGGCCGAAAGAATTTCGGCGCAGACCATGCGTTAGTAACCACCCCCCAGCCGTGCGTGATGATAGCGACATGGGACAAAGACCACAACCCCGACGTTATGATGGCTGCATGGGCAGGACAGCTGGACTACAAACAGATTGTCATCAGCCTGAGCAAACACAAGACCACAGAGAATCTGGAACTCACAGGTGCGTTCACCGTCAGCTTCGCCGACGAGCGCACCGTGGCAGAGTCTGACTATTTCGGACTGGTGAGCGCAAACAAAGTACCCGACAAAGTGGCACGTGCCGGTTTCACCACCACTCCGAGCCCAAATGTTGACGCACCAATCATCAACGAGTATCCACTCACTTTGGAATGCCGCGTGGTTAGTTTTGAGGACGGAATGCTGATTGGCGAGGTTGTAAACCAAAGTGCCGACGAGAGCATCCTAACCGACGGGAAAGTAGACCTCACAAAACTCAAACCCATCGTGTTTGACGCAGCTGCCATGTGCTACCGTTCTATTGGCGACAACATAGGAAAAGCATGGGGAGCAGGAAAGAAGTTCCAATAGGTATAACACGGCGCAATCTGGCAAAACAGTCAAGATTGCGCCGATTTTAAAATATATAATGGAATTAAGGTGACACTCATGGTGACACCCAAGATGACAATCTCGATAAGAACAAATAAGCACAAAGAAATTGAACTGAAAGAGACATGAGACACATAGAGGTGGTTGCGGCGATTATTCATGACAGTGAGGGGCGTATTTTCGCCACTCAGCGGGGGTATGGGGAGTTCAAGGATTTCTGGGAGTTTCCCGGTGGAAAGATTGAAACGGGAGAGACCCCGGAGGAGGCGTTGAGACGCGAAATCTGGGAGGAGCTGGAGACACGTATTATGGTGGACAAGCTCATAACCACGGTGGAATGGGACTACCCCTCCTTTCATCTTTCCTTGCACTGCTATTGGTGTACGGTCGAAAGCGGACATCTTGAGTTGAAAGAGCATGAGGCAGCACGATGGCTGTCGCCTGATGAGCTGGACAGCGTGGATTGGCTGCCGGCTGACACCGCGGTAATAGCAGAATTGAGAAAATAATATTGAGATGGATATGGACACGCTCACTACAGAACAGCGCCATGTGAACATGGCAGCAATACACGGCAAAGACACAAAGCCGGAGCTGATCGTGCGCCGATATCTGTGGACCCGTGGATTCCGCTACAGGCTTAACCACCCCGGGCTGCCTGGCAAGCCGGATATCGTGATACGGAAATACAGGACGTGCATTTTCGTAAACGGCTGTTTCTGGCACGGACACGGTGTGGCGTTGCCACAAGTGAAGAGCGAAAAGCCGGTAGTGAATAGCGATTGCTGCAGGATTCCTAAGACAAACACCGGGTTCTGGACTGAGAAAATAAGGAGAAATCAGGAGCGCGATGCCAGAGTGCGACATGAGCTGTCTGCTTTAGGATGGCACAGCATCACAATATGGGAATGTCAGCTTAAGCCCAAGGTGCGTGAAGACACGTTAGCATCTTTGGAATATACCCTCAACAAGATTTTCCTGCAAAACCACAGCGTCAAACTGTACAAGATGACAGAGGAGGAACCAAGAATCGCAGCCGAAGAAATGGAATAAATCCACAGAAAGAGAGCCAAAGTCATTATGCTTAAAGGCAAGGCTACAAACCTATACTTTACCACTTCCACAAGTAGTACGCAGCCAGTAATTCCTTTCGCTGTCGTCCATCTTCTCGATGGCATAACGGAGAGCCGTACGCGGCATAGCATGGCCATGCTGACGAAGAAAATCGTGCAGCAAGTCCATACTGACCCTTTTCCCCATCTCACGTAGCATCCAGCCCACCGCCTTGTGCATCAAATCGTGGGGATGGCGCAGATGCATCTCAGCATAACGCAGACACCACGACGGGTCTCCCCCGGCCGATGTCCTCCATGTGCAAACCATACTCATCCGCTGCCTCCAGAGGTTTTTGCTCCTAGCCAGCTCATCAACTATAGTTTGCTTGTCACCGAGCTTCGTGGGCAGCAACAACCAGTGTCCAAGTATCTTGGGTGCAGACAAGTCCACCAAATCCCAGTTGTTTGCACGCTCCGCATACCGCAGATACATATCCACGATGTTGTCACGCTCTTGGATGGAGGTCTCGTCATCAACAAGCCGCTTCGTCGCCAGCTTCTCGAACTTACACACCAAAACCAGCAGACCGCACAGACGTACCTCATGCCATTTGGACATCAGCAGGGACGGAACCTCCTCCAACGCGATGTCCTTCCACACAGCTTTGACTATTTCCCTCGTCTGAGGCACTTTCAATCCCAGGAACTCGTCGCCATGGCCATACTCTCCCGGTGCGATCTTGAAGAACCGCACCAGTATCTGCCGCTGCTCTTCATTGCTCTGAGACTCCATATATGTGATAACTTCTTGCGCAGTCATACTTCTCATTGTCCAATGAATTCTGATGACAAAGTTACGCATTTTCTTTGAAATATTTGCTGATTTCTGAAATAAAGTTCGTAACTTTGCTTATGGGTATGAAAGTGTTTGTAATTGGTTTTCACTCAATACAAATTCACATTTTTTTTACCACATAGGCAAACTTATTTACCCTTTTGTTTTAGGTAATTACGTTATATTGACTTGCGTAACTTGAATAACACAATTAATACTCCAAGTATGAAACAAACACTTATTCTCGGAAACATTATCACTATGGATGAGAAGCGGCCCTTTGCCAAGGCTGCATTAGTAAAAAACGGTGTATTTGCATATATCGGCAGTGCGGAAGAAGCTAAGAAGCTCGCTGGAGAGGATGCGCAGGTGCTGGATTATGGCGACAACTACATCTATCCCGGATTCCTTGAGTCGCACTGTCACGGCCATCTGGCCGGCGACCGCTTTATCGGACAGGCGAATCTGGGATAAGTAGGGTTGACCGACTATGCCAAATACCGCGAAATCATCAAGGAATTTATTGCGAAAAAAACCCAGCGCGAGTTCTATTTAGCCTCCGGATGTGTAGAGAATGATGAATACGTCACCAAGGCCTATCTGGATGATATTTGTACAGACAAACCATTGTTTTTGCATACTGGCGGCGGACATTCCATGCTGCTTAACACCAAGGCGCTGGAATGGGCCGGAATCGACGCTGCCTATGCTAAGAAATACGGTTATGAACAGGTACACGTTGACGAGAACGGCGAGCCAGACGGTTATGTTTGTGAAGCTCCCGTGTTCGAAATCGTACCAAAACTTCCTACTACATTGGAGGATGCCAAAAACTATCTGCTCGCTTGGCAGGATTTCGCCCTCAGCAGCGGCTTTACTGCTGTCGCTGACGCTGGCGCCGAGGTAGTCTTTCACGATTCGCCCAAGGCCTACCATGAACTGGAGAAGGAAGGCAAGCTGAAGATGCGTACCTACGCTTACATGTATGTTACAGACAATATTGCCGACCCTAAGAAAGAGATTGCGCGCATTGCCGCACAGCGTGCAGAGTTAAGTGGTGAGTATTTCCATATTGTCGGTGCCAAGGCATTTCTCGACGGTGTAACTGAAGCTCACACGGCTTGGCAAAACCAGGATTATCTGGATCAGCCTGGCTATCACGGTGTGGAGCGCTTCAACGACCACGATAAGATGGTTCAACTAATTGTCGAGGCCGACAAGGAGGGCATGGCCGTCTCTGTCAACTCTACTTGTCCGATGTTAGTATCATTGAATACGCCATCGACAAAGAGCCGCCACAAAGGTTGGTTCTTACAGGCTATTTTTAGAAACAGGTAAGTCTTGATGGCCTCAACTGGGCATCACGCATCATGCCGCGCTGTTCAATATACCGCAGCTCTTCCTTGATGGTGCATTCATCAGATGCAAGCCATTCGTTACGTTTCTTTTCTATGAGTTTATAAAACATTATTCTATCTATGCGATATTTACTTCTTATTACTTCATGCTCTTTTCAACCTCTCTTCTTTCATCTCCGAGGGTATAATAATGACATCGAGATTGTACATCAGAACGCCCTGTTCATCCCATTTTTCCGACGGAATTTGAATTTTTCGAATAGCATCGGACAAATGGACTTCGCCACTCTCGTCAATCTGTTTCAGGTGGTAGTTGATAGTGGAAACATCTACAGCGAACAACTCTGACATTCTCCGTTGCGACAGCCAGAAAGTCTCATTGTTGAACAATACGCTGACATTCACCTTACCCGTACTCGACCGATAGATGAGGACATTGCCTTCTGCACTGGTGACCAACTCTTTCGATGTCATTTTGTCCGAGAAATACTCCCTTGCAGCCTTCACCATCTGTTTCCTTTGGTCGGCATTTGTCGCAATCGTCAAGCAAGCTGTTCTTGACAACAGCATCGAAACGACTTGTCTCACCGTGCCTGAGCCCAATTGTGCCATTTCTGTGATTTCCACTATATGCTCCTTCAGATTGAGTCCTTTTGTCTGTTGGAGGAACGTGGTGGCTTTCTCCATCAGCCGCTCGAAGTTCCAGTATTTCTGGTAACCCATCAAACGTGCCAACTTGCGCGAGTTCCACCACTCGTGTCCCTCGCTGTCCACCTCCTTGATGGCATCAAAGGGTGAGTGCATCTCTTCCGGGTTAAACAACGTATTCTCTTCTTTCATGATGTGACTATTTAGCTGATACAAACATCTTTTCAAGGAATGACTTCTTCAAGGAACGCAACTTGCTGACTTTCTGCTCTTGGGCAGAAATCAGCGTGTCTAGACATGAGAAGAATGAAGCTATTTTATGTTGTTCGTCCTTTGAGGGATAACAAAAAGGTAGGTCAAAGAAATCTTCAACGCTTATGCTACGTCCATCTCTAACTTGCATATTATACATTATTATATCATACTGGGTACAAAGATAATGTTTTTCTCGCAATTAACA
>JAZUMZ010000294.1:0-17951 GCA_045603885.1 Bacteroidaceae bacterium
GGGAAATATCGGCTACAAGCTCGTTCAGCGCCTTGGCCACGCCGACGCCATCGGTCCGATCCTCCAAGGCATCGCCCGTCCTGTGAACGACCTCTCCCGCGGCTGCTCGGTTGACGACATCTACAAGATGATCGCCATCACCGCCTGCCAGGCAATGGACGCATAAAAGAAGTTATCGAAGTTAAATAAACATAGAAAAAAAATGAAGATTCTTGTATTGAACTGTGGCAGCTCATCCATAAAATATGCTTTATACAACATGGATGACCACAGTGTTGTGACGAGCGGAGGAATAGAGAAGATCGGCCTTCCCGACTCGTTTATAAAGATTAAGGTGAACGGTAAGAAGATTCAGATGGACGAGCCCGTGCCCGAGCATACAGCCGGTGTGCAGTTGATATTCAGGGTACTCACCACCGGTGAGAACGCCGTGTTGAGCGACCTCCACGAGCTTGACGCCGTAGGTCACCGCCTTGTACACGGCGGCGAGCGTTTCAGCGAGTCTGTACTTATCACCGACGAGGTGATGCGCGACTTCTCCGCCTGCAACGACCTTGCTCCTCTCCACAACCCCGCCAACATCAAGGGTGTGAACGCCGTAAAGTCCCTTCTTCCCGACATCCCCCAGGTTGGTGTGTTTGACACCGCCTTCCACCAGACGATGCCCGACTATGCATATATGTACGCCACTCCTTACGAGCTGTATGAGAAATACGGCGTGCGCCGCTACGGCTTCCACGGCACGAGCCACCGCTATGTGAGCCGCCGCGTGCTTGACTTCCTGGGCATCCAAGACATCCAAGGCACCAAGGTGATCACCTGCCACATAGGCAACGGCGCGTCGATCGCCGCAGTGAAGGACGGCAAGTGTGTTGACACGTCGATGGGTCTGACCCCTCTGGAAGGCTTGATTATGGGTACCCGCTCAGGCGACATAGACGCCGGCGCCGTGACCTTCATCATGGATAAGGAGAATCTTGACACCAAGGGTCTGTCAAACCTTCTGAACAAGAAATCGGGTCTGGCCGGTGTGAGCGGCGGCTCCAGCGACTTCCGCGACATACTCAAAGGCATTGAGGAGGGCAACGACCACGCGCGTCTCGCCAAAGAGATGTACACCTACCGCATCAAGAAATATATCGGCCAGTATGCCGCCGCCATGGGTGGTGTTGACATCATCGTGTTTACAGGTGGCGCCGGAGAGAACCAGTGGGAGGTGCGCGAAGGCGCGACCAACGGCCTTGAGTTCCTCGGAGTGAAGGTCGATGTAGAAAAGAACCACTCTTGCCGCGCTAAAGAGCAGACAATCTCCACAGATGACAGCAAGGTGAAAGTGTGCGTGATTCCCACAGACGAGGAGCTTATGATTGCGACCGACACCCTGTCGATTGTCTCGAAGCTGTAATGCCACAGACTGCCAAGCAAAGTTTTGACACACCCTTTATTTGTGACAAGATCCTGCAACGGCAAATTTAACTTCTTGCGTGCCTGAGGCACTTGGGGAAAAAGTCTAAGGAGGAAAGAAGGAAAGGAGCTGTTCGGGAAAACCGAACAGAACCAACGCTGATGGAAAGATCGATGTTATTAATAAAACAGGGATTTAAGGATTAAACGGACAAGGGCGTGCCTGAGGCACTTGGGAAAAAAAGTCTAAGGAGGAAAGGAGCTGTTCGGAGAAACCGAACAGAACCAACGGCAATGGAAAAGGATGGGGAAAATGGAGTTTTTCGGGTTCTGGAAGCTAATCAATTACCGCGAGCCGGTTCCAGATTCCCTCTTCGGGCAGGGGCGCCTCCACAGTCAGTTGTTTTTTAGACACCGGATTGACGAACTCCACTTTTCTTGCAAGAAGGGAGATTCCTCCGTCGGGGTTGCTGCGCTTAGCTCCATATTTCAAGTCGCCTTTGATCGGCATCCCGATTTTGGAGAGTTGACAGCGAATTTGGTGGTGCCGTCCTGTGAGCAGCCTCACCTCCACAAGGGCATACCTGTCCCCCACCCCGATCACCCTGTAGTCAAGGACGGCTTTTTTTGAGCCAGGCACCTCCCTGTCGTAGGCGTAAGACTTGTTCTGCCTCTCGTTGCGCACGAGCCAGTGCTCAAGGCGTGTAAAAGAAGAGGTGGCCTGCCGTTCGTCCGGATTATCCTTCAGACCGGGGATGTTCCTTGTCTCGACCAAAGCCCAGTAGGTTTTGTGAATGTCTCCGTTTTTGAACATCTCGTTGAGACGTGCAAGCGCCTTGGAAGTCCTTGCGAAAATCACAAGTCCGCTGACCGGTCTGTCGAGCCGGTGGACGACACCAAGGAACACCGCTCCCGGCTTAGCGTATGCCTCCTTAATATAGGCTTTGACGTGCTCCGAGAGCGGTGTGTCTCCGGTTTTATCGCCTTGGACGATTTCCCCGGAATCCTTATTCACTATAATGATGTGGTTGTCCTCATAAACCACTTTCATAGGCAAAAGCTTCAGAATGTTTCCTACATGTTCATTCCGCCATCCACCTGAATAACCTGTCCGCTGACATAGCTTGAGAGGTCGGAAGCAAGATAAACGGCAGTGTTGGCGATATCCTCAACTGTTCCACCTCTTCTAAGAGGGATTTTCTTAACCCATTCAGCACGAACATCGTCAGGCAGAGCCGCTGTCATGGCAGTCTCGATAAATCCAGGCGCGATCGCATTGGCGCGAATGCCTTTCGCTCCCATCTCCTGTGCAATAGACTTAGCGAGAGCGATCAGTCCGGCCTTAGAAGCCGAGTAGTTGCACTGTCCCGCATTTCCGTGAACACCAACCACACTTGACATGTTGATGATGCTTCCACCTTTCTGACGCATCATGATCGGGGTGCATGCATGAATGAAGTTGAACGCAGACTTGAGGTTAACGGCGATGACAGCATCCCACTGGGCCTCAGACATACGGAGCATAAGTCCGTCCTTAGTGATTCCCGCATTGTTGACGAGGATGTCGATAGAGCCGAACTCCTCCTTCACCTTAGCCACCACGTCCTCAGTCTGAGCGAAGTCAGCCGCATTTGATGCATATCCCTTTGCCTTCACACCGAAAGCAGTGATTTCTTTCTCTGTCTCAAGTCCGAGCTCGTCGATAACGAGGTCGGTGAACGCAATATTTGCTCCTTCCTGAGCGAACTTAATGGCGATAGCCTTACCAATACCACGTGCGGCTCCAGTAATCAAAGCCGTCTTACCTTGTAATAGTCCCATAATTTTATTATTTAAGTTATTACTATCTGGAGTTATAAAATGGAGTAAAATCGGAAGTTAGGCCAGCATAGCTGGCTGGAAGTTATGCACTGCGTGCAGGACGATAGCTTTGGCCACTGTATGCCTATATGGCAATGTCCTATTTAACTCCTTTTTAGACTTCCCTTTTAATTTCCTATTTTAACTTCCTAAATTTCAAAAAGACATTAATCGTTGATAGTCAATGATGTGTGTTTGTTTTGCAGCTGACGTGTGACCATGTTCCTCACATAGATGTAAAGGTCCTCCGGGCCTCTTCCGGAATATCGTCCGAAGATATAGGGCACCTCACATCCTTTCAGGCAGTAATGCATGATCTCCGCCGTAAGCTTGACATTCAGAATATCAAAGACTCCGTCCTCATTACCCTCGTTGAGCACTCTTCTAAAAAGCGCTACCTCCGTCCTGTCGAAATTCTTTCTGACGGTCTCCACTTTCCATATCTCCCTGAAGAACTCCGCCCTGAGTGTTCCGTTTCTGAGGACGACCTCCTTGATTACCTCGAGATGTGCGAATATAAGCTGCACGATTTTGTCCTCGGGTGGTATTTTTTTTCTTGCCACCTCCTCCATCTTAGAGAACAGTCTCTCCAGCTCGGTCTCAACGACTGCGAGATAAATCTCGTCTTTACTTTTGAAATAAGTGTACAATGTCCTTCTGCCGCGTCCCGCAGCCAAGGCGATGTCATTCATCGACGTACCTTCAAGTCCATTCTTCGCAAACAACACTCTGGCACAGTCAATCAACCTGCTTCTTGTCTTTGAAATAGCCATTTATCGATGAAATTATATGTTTTCGTCTGCAAAGATAAAACAAAAAAGTGAATGCAACAAATAAAATTGCACTCACTTTTACAAAATATTGTTAATTGCTTATGAATCTATAACTTACAATTTGCACAGTTTACAGTTCAATGTGAACTTCATGTGCTTTTAGTCATATCTGGACAGGAAGTCAATGTTATATCTCTCAGTCCTGTTGAACGATCCTCTCGGCACCTCGTTGCGATAGGGGCGATACCAATGCTGAGAATAGAAGTAGTCGCTAAGTCTGCGGTCGCGGAAGTAGCGTCCGTGACGTGCATAGATAGAGTTGAGCAGGACTCTGATCTGTCCTCTGTCCATACCATCAATGTCGCTGTATGTAGCCCTTCTTGTTGAGAGCCAGTCATACTGTGTACCCCAAGCCACACCACCTTCACGATGTCTCGGCGGTCTGTCGTAATATCCTCTTCCTCTCTCACGATACCTCGGGATGCTCGGCTGAGCTACTGCAGTCATTTCTGACAATGCGAACAGGACTAATGCCACAAGCGCGAATTTGCTTTTCAATAATGTCTTCATCATTTTAAAGTTTTTAGGTTAATAAAAATCAGGTTTGTCTGTTATTGTATGCAAAAATAGCATAATAAAATCATGTGAGCAAATTTCGGAGCAAAAAAATACAGAAAAAGTCAAAATAAGCCGCAGGCAAAACGCCTGCGGCTTCTTTTAAATATCTAAAGACTTTATTCTGCCCTGTAGTTGTCTAGTTGCTCGGGTGTCATCTTGCGAATGTAATTGAAGTGCTTCTCCACCTCACTCTCCGCATGGTTGAAGAACACGTTAAGTGAGCGTGCAAACAGCTCAGGCGCCTTCTGTGTATCCTGAAGAATCAGGTGGCACATAACTGTATAAGCTGTGATCTCATAGAGCTTGCGTGAGCAGAAGTCGATGAACTCCTGGTTCTGTGTATCCTTAACGGCGTTGGTAGCAGCCTCGAGCTTGCTTGCCATCTCCTTCACGCGGTTCATGTAAGGCTCATACTCAGCAGTTGCTCCGAGAGCCTCATACTCGCGAATGATTCCGAGATAAGTTCCGTTGGTGATATATCTGAGTGCGGCCACGGTCTGGAGCTGGGTTGTTCCCTCATAGATGCTGGTGATACGCGCGTCGCGATAGAGCTGCTGGCACTTGTACTCAAGCATGAATCCCGATCCTCCGTGGATCTGAATTGAGTCGTAGGCGTTCTGGTTTGCGAACTCCGAGTTCATACCCTTTGCAAGCGGTGTGAAAGCGTCGGCCATACGTGAGTATCTCTTCAGCTCCTGGCGCTCCTCGGGTGTGAGCTTGCGATCTCTCTGGATATCCTCGAGAGCCTTGTAAATGTCAACATAACGAGCTGTCATATAGAGAAGCGAGCGACCTGCGTCGAGCTTAGCCTTCATGGTAGCGAGCATGTCGTAAACAGCGGGGAAGTTGATAATTTCCTTACCGAACTGCTTACGGTCGCGTGCGTAGGCCAGTCCCTCGTCGTATGCGCTCTGCTCAATACCAACCGACTGAGCGGCGATACCGAGACGCGCGCCGTTCATCAACGCCATCACGTATTTGATCAGTCCGAGCTTGCGGTCTCCGCAGAGCTCAGCCTTAGCGTTTTTGTAAACGAGCTCGCATGTAGGACTTCCGTGAATACCGAGTTTGTTCTCGATTCTTCTGACGTTTACCCCACCCTGTCGTTTGTCGTAGATAAACATAGAGAGTCCGCGTCCGTCGCGTGTTCCCTCCTCAGAGCGTGCGAGTACGAGGTGAATATCCGAGTCGCCGTTCGTGATGAATCTCTTCACTCCGTTGAGCAGCCAGCATCCCTCCTCCTCAGAGTAAGTAGCCTTGAGCATAACGCTCTGGAGGTCGGAACCAGCATCCGGCTCCGTGAGGTCCATAGACATTGTCTCTCCGTGGCAAACGCGCGGCACGAATCTCTGACGCTGGTCCTCGCTACCGAACTCATAGAGAGTCTCGATGCAGTCCTGCAGCGACCAGATGTTCTCGAATCCGGCGTCTCCGGCACTTACGATCTCGTTGGCAGCGGTATAGACGGTGATCGGCATGTTGAGTCCCTCGTAGCGGCGAGGCATTGTCATTCCGTTCATTCCCGCCTTGATGGTAGCGTCGAGATTCTCGTAGGTCTTAGATGCATAGCGCACTCTGCCGTTCTCGCAGTGAGGTCCCTCAGCATCGACGTCCTCGGCGTTAGGCGCCACGACGTTAGATGTAACGTCTCCCACGATGTCGAGTGTACGGTCATAGCTGTCCATCGCGTCTTCGAAATCCTGCGGAGCATAATCATATTTGTCCTTGTCTTCGAAGCCGCGCTCCTTGAGTTCCACGATTCTCTTCATCAGCTCATGCTGCATGTGGAACTTAATTTCCGGGTTGTCAGTATATAAATTAGCCATGTTTATTTGCTGTTTTTCTTGTAATACTTGATGAATTTAGGAAGCACCTCCTCGATAGTTCCTGTAATGATATAGTCTGCGATCTGGTTGATCGGCGCGTTGGGGTCGGAGTTGATAGATATGATGATTCCGGCTTCCTTCATACCTGCGATATGCTGAATAGCACCAGATATACCGCACGCGATATACACCTTAGGTCTCACAGTTACACCGGTCTGTCCGATCTGGCGGTCGTGGTCGATCCATCCAGCATCAACAGCCGCACGGCTTGCACCCACCTCCGCATGTATCTCCTTTGCAAATTCAAACAGGAGGTTGAAGCCCTCCGCGGATCCGACACCGTAACCACCGGCTACGATGATATTAGCTCCCTTGAGGTTATTCTTTGCAGCCTCGACATGCCTGTCAAGCACCTTAACCACATAGTCGGTCACCGGGACGTACTTGTCAACGTCGTGACGAACGACCTCTCCCTTGTAGTTCTCGTCGAGGATCTCCATCTTCATGACTCCCTCACGCACGGTTGCCATCTGTGGTCTATGATCAGGGTTTACGATTGTTGCAATAATTGATCCTCCGAATGCTGGACGGATTTGATAGAGCTGGTTCTCATAGTGCTTCTTCTCCATCTCTCCCGCCGCGTTTTTCACATTCATATCGAAATCACCGATTTCGAGCTGTGTACAGTCGGCCGTCAGTCCAGAGTGGAGTGCTGAAGAAACGCGTGGTCCGAGGTCACGTCCGATTACGGTAGCACCCATAAGGCAAATTTGCGGTTTCTCCTCCTTGAAGAGGTTAACGACAGCCGATGTATGAGGCAGAGACGTGTAGGGGAAAAGTCCCGGCGCGTCGAACACATGTACTTTGTCAACACCATATGGTATGATTTGTCTCTCGACTCCCTCAAGTCCAGCTCCCACGCACACAGCCTCAAGCTGTACTCCGAGTGTGTTGGCGAGTTTGCGTCCTTTCGTAAGGAGCTCCTGGCTTACCTCAGCAACTTTGTTGCCTTCAAGCTCGCAATATACGAATACGTTGTTCATGTTTGCTTCTGTTTATCCGATGGTGTTGTTTTCAATAAGTTCAACTATAAGTCCCTCGATGTCGGCATCCGACGCAGTGAGTGACTTATTCTCCTTAGCCTTGAAAACGATGTTCTTCACTGCCTTGACGTTGGTAGGTGATCCCGCCTTACCGATCTGCTGAGGGTCAGCGTCGATATCGGCAGCTCCCCATGACGTGATAGTGAGGTAAGGGCGGGTTGCATAGAATGCCTTCTCCTGCTCCTCGAGCGCATCGATCTCCTGCTGAGTCATAGCCTTCTTATATTTCATCACGAGCTTGATGTTCCTGCTTCTGCAAGGAGCCGCAGATCCATTCACAGTGATAACGATCGGCATAGGTCCCTCTACAGTCTCGACACCACCGTCGATATGTCTGCGCGCCACGATTTTCTCCTTGGTGCACTCAAGAATCTCCTCGGTGTATGTAATTTGTGTGAGTCCGAGTTTCTCTGCAACCTGAGGTCCGACCTGGGCCGTGTCTCCGTCGATGGCCTGTCTTCCACCGATGATGATATCGAAATCTCCGATTTTCTTGATAGCCTGTGCCAGTGAGTAGCTGGTTGCGAGTGTGTCTGCACCTCCGAGTGCCCTGTCGGTAAGAAGCACTCCCTTGTCAGCCCCTCTGTAAAGTCCTTCCTTTAGCACCTCAGCAGCCTTGGGCAGACCCATGGTAAGCATAGTGATTGTTGACCCAGGATTAGCATCCTTCAATCTCAGCGCCTGTTCAAGCGCATTGAGGTCTTCCGGGTTGAACACCGCCGGCAGTGCGGCGCGGTTCACGGTTCCCTCTGGAGTCATCGCCTCAGGTCCGACATTTCTTGTGTCGGGCACCTGCTTTGCGAGTACAATGATTTTTAAACCCATAAATAAAAAAATATTCTTTTGTTACTATGATTATTGACAATAGTCATAATTTTCGGTTTGGCAAATGCTCAATAAACGCCAAACTCTCTGCAAAGTTACTCATTTTATTTTAGTTGGCAAAAATAAAGCCTGCATTTATGCACAAAAGTCTTAAAATTGTGTATAAAATTTGCACACAGTTTGACGATTGTGCAAAGAATCTGTGTCTTTCATCCACAAACGTACCCCCGACGAGAATCGAACTCGTATCTAATCTTTAGGAGAGACTTGTTCTATCCATTGAACTACAGGGGCAGAGCCTTAATCTGAGCTTAGGCTCATTTTCCGCCTAAGCGCATGCAAAGTTACGAAAATAATTTGTCATACGCAAATGTGGTGTTCTAAAAGTTCAGAATCTTTCCGTCCTCAGCCTCAATCAAAAGCCTGACGCCTTTTTCTCCTTTATTCCCGACGCCTCAATGACGTTGATTATATAGTCGCCCAGCTTCTCGCACTCAGAAACAAGATCCATGTAATAGACTCCCATCTGATAGTCGTAGAGGTGGTTGTTGATGTCGGCTATATTCTGGTTTTTGAGTTGTGTGCGGTAGTTGTTGATTTCGTGCTCGATGTTGTATGACTTATTTACATCGACATATCTCTGCTCTCCGTACTTGATGATGACAATCATCTGCGAGAGTGCATCCTGGTCGAGCTCGAGCATAGAGTTGAGATGCTCATATTGCTTCTCTGTGAAATCCTTCTCGGTGTGGTTGCGCTTACGGCTGATTGTCCTCGCCAGGTTGTAGCACGAGTCTCCTATAGACTCCATCTCCGACACCACCCTGAGCATTCTCTGTATCTCTGTCTTCGACTCGATACTGAGTCTTCCGTCAATCACCTGGTTTATATATGCTGCAATCTCAACCTCCATGTTGTCGGTTATGCTCTCATACTTCTCAATTCTGGAGTAGAGCTTGTTAAACTCTTCTCCGCTTTCCATCTGCAACAGCTCTCGTACAAACCCAAACATCCTGCCGCATCTGTCGGCAAACACACCGATTTCCTTCTTCGCATTGAGGATTGAAAGCTCAGGGGTCTGCATAAGTCCGGCAGATATGAAGTTGAGCCTTGCGTCCTCGTCCTCCGCCTGTGGTTTCGGCTTGATCACCTTGCTTACTATTTTCTCGATTTGCGGTACGAACCAAATCATGATAAATGTGTTTGCGATGTTGAACGCAGAGTGGAATGTAGGCAAAACGAGCAAGGCGTTGGTCTCAGTTCCCGCAATGGCATAGACCATTGATAGGAAAGGTTTAAGCAGACAAAGCACCCACAATACTCCGACGGTGTTGATCATAAAGTGTGAGAAAGCCGTCCGCCGTGCCGAGACGTTTGCTCCCAGGGCCGCGATGTTAGATGTTATTGTCGTACCGATATTTTCTCCAAGTACGATGATTATACCCAGCTCAAGAGGCATAGCCCCCGTTGCACAAATAGTCATCGTGATCGCCATGATAGCCGCTGATGACTGTACGCACAATGTCAGTACGGTACCTATCAGCAGGAATATCAGTATTGTAAGCACATAAGGAATATCCCCCTGAGTGAACTGCAGGAAGAAGTCGGTGACAGCCGGATTATCTTCGAGATGGAGATCCATACCCGTCTGTTTGAGTGTTCCCAGTCCAAGGAACAGGAATCCCACACCAAAGAGGAAGTCTCCGAAGTTTTTATGCTTCTTCATATAGATAAGTATAATACCAATGAAGAATGCCACATAAACATACTGCGTGATACCTCCGCCGCCGCCACCTCCGGCGAATCCCGCACTCATGATCCAAGCAGTGAGTGTGGTTCCGATGTGTGCTCCGAGAATGACGGAAATGGCCTGTCCGAGAGTGAGCAGTCCTGCATTGACGAACGACACAGTCATGAGTGTTGTTGCCGTAGATGACTGAATAGCCGCCGTGACTATCATTCCCATGAACATTCCCATGAATCGGTTGGACGTCATACGCTGCAGCCAGAGTCGCATCTGCGGACCCGCCATTTTCTGCAGTCCCTCGCTCAACGCCTTCATACCGAACATGAGCAGCGCGAGTGAACCTAAAAGTTTGAAAACAGTAACAAAATCCATAAATCAGTCAGTATTTCTACAAGTTAAGTGAATTGCACATTCTGTGAGCTGATGTTCATTTATTAAAAATCGCATCGTAGCATTTTTGGGTAGCTCCCACGTGAGTCTTAATATATTGTCCGGCTTTCTCTCCGGCCTTTTTCATTTCGTCAGGGCTGTCGATGAGCCTGTCCATTCTCTGCCGGAAAGTCTCCGCATCGGTAAACTCGAATGCCCCTTCGCATTCTTTAAGCTCCTGAGCCTCATTGAATTTGTGGTTGTTGGGACCGAAGAGCACAGGTATTCCATATACCGCCGCTTCGGGCACGTTATGTATTCCGACTCCGAATCCACCTCCCACAAGGGCAATCTCGGCATATCTGTAAATCGAGGACAGTTTTCCAAAGCAATCAACAATGAGCACCTCCGCCTGCCTGAGCTCATTCTCCGCAGACTTGGCGTTTCCTTCGGCGCACATCTTCTCCATGTGGGTATATCTTACCACTTTCCTTCCGTTTAGTGACGCCATAAGCCTGCTGACCCGTCCCTCGTTCACCTCATGCGGGGCGATAACGAGTTTCCAGTCCTTACGGTTCTGGAAATAAGGCAAATAGATCCTCTCGTCGGGTTCCCAGCTTGATCCGGCTATAAAAACACGCCGTGAGTCCTTAAACTGCTCTACGAGCGGCAGGTCGGATGCGGCGTTGTGAATCTCCATGACCCTGTCGAGACGTGTGTCTCCCACAACGGTAGTGTTATTTATTCCAATTGAAGCCAGCAGCTCCACCGACTTTTCGTTTTGTACAAACAAATGGTCGAATTGCCTCAGCACATTAGCCGCCCTCTTAAAGCGGAAAAACACCTGTCCCTCCCTGAAGATGCTCGACACACTATAGAGCTTTGTACCCCTTTTATGCATGGCAGTGAGGAAGAAATGCCAGAACTCATATTTGATGAAGATGGCAATCTCGGGATGAACCACATCGAGGAAGCGTCCCGCCCCCCGTTTTGTATCGAAAGGGATATAGCATATCACATCCGCCCCCTCATAGTTTTTTCTCACCTCATATCCAGAAGGAGAGAAAAAGGTGAGCAGGATTTTAAATTCAGGGTGATTTTTCCTGACCAACTCCATCAGCGGTCTTCCCTGCTCAAACTCCCCCAGGGAAGCCGCATGGAACCACACCACCCTATCCTCAGGCTTGATGCCCTGTCTTACGGTAGCCATGATTTTGCGGTGTCCCTTGATGAGTTTTTTCACCTTTGGGTTAAAGAAAGACGCCATCCAGGCGGCGAATGCATATAGAGCCATTAAGAAAATGTATAATGTTAACACTAAAATTAAAGAATCCTGTCATCCGGCAGTCCACAGAAAATTATCCCAGCGCCTTGAGCGCGTTGTCCATTCGTCTCAGTGTCTCGTCTTTTCCAAGGAAAGCCGCAAGCTCATACATATCAGGTCCTTGTCCCGTTCCGACGAGACACACCCTCCATGCATTCCAGGGTTTCACTCCCCTGGCCTCGACCCATGCCTCCACCATCTCTCTTATGGAGTCGGTAGAGAAGTCGTCTAACGCAGTAAGCACTCCCGCGAGCTCGTCCATCTCCTGTCTTGAGTTCTCCTTCCAGTTTTTCTTTACGAACTTGTCCTCACGGTCGTAATTCTCAGGTGCCACGAAGAAGAATCGTGTGAGCGGCCAGAGGTCGCTGACGAAGCTTATGTTCCGCTTATGTTTGTTGCCTATATTGTCTGTAAACTCAATCACCTTGAGCCTCATCATGTCCACCACCTGCTCCTCTTTCTCGGGTGTGCTCTCTATCCCGTTCTCACGCAAGATTTTGTCGAACTGAGGCACCCATTGCTTAGCTGGGAGTTTTGACAGATACTGCTGGTTGAACCAGAAGCCCTTGATGTAATCAAACTTAGCTCCGTTTTTCGAGCATTTGGACAAATTGAACAGTTTTATCATCTCGTCCATGCCCATAATCTCCTGGTCGGTTCCCGGGTTCCATCCGAGCAAAGCGAGGAAATTGACGACAGCCTGAGGCAGATAGCCTCTCTCGCGGTATCCCGAGCTGACCTCTCCCGACTTAGGGTCGTGCCATTCAAGAGGGAATACGGGGAATCCAAGCTTGTCGCCGTCGCGTTTTGAGAGTTTTCCGTTCCCCACCGGTTTCAGAAGCAGCGGCAGGTGCGCGAACCGCGGCATGGTGTCCTGCCATCCAAACGCCTCATACAGGAGCACATGCAGCGGCGCTGAAGGCAGCCACTCCTCTCCCCGAATGACATGTGTCACCTCCATGAGGTGGTCGTCCACGATGTTTGCGAGGTGATAGGTAGGCAGCTGATCGGCGCTTTTGAACAGCACCTTGTCGTCGAGCACAGACGAGTTGATGCTCACATCGCCTCGTATTATGTCATCGACATGGACGTCGCGTCCCGGTTCAATTTTAAACCTCACCACATATTGCGCTCCCTCTTCAATCAGGCGCCTCACCTCAGCCTCAGAGAGTGTAAGGGAATTACGCATCAGCCCTCTTGTTGACGCATCGTACTGGAAATTCTCTATCTCCTTACGTTTGGCATCCAGCTCCTCCGGAGTGTCGAACGCAAGATAAGCCTTTCCGTCGTCGATGAGCTGCTCCACATATTTTTTATATATGTGTCTCCGCTCGCTCTGACGGTAGGGACCGTGCTGTCCTCCGAATCCCACGCCTTCGTCGAACGGTATTCCGAGCCACTTGAACGATTCGATTATATACTCTTCCGCTCCCGGCACAAAACGTGTGGAGTCGGTGTCTTCGATCCTGAAAATCAGCTCGCCCCCGTTTTGCTTGGCGAACAAATAATTATACAACGCCGTGCGCACCCCTCCGATGTGGAGTGGTCCCGTCGGGCTGGGTGCAAATCTCACTCTAACTTTTCTGTCCATCATATATTTTTAAATACTCTTCCGCAAAGTTACAAATAATTCGTTTAAGCGAGAGAAAAAAACAATTTTTAATCAAGCTCCCGCAATGGTGTTGATGATAGTCACGACATCCGTTATGTTTACGTTTTTGTCGCCGGTGACATCGCCTCTCGGGTCGTTAGTTCCCGCGGCGATTATGTTGATCACATCCACTACGTCGCTGATGTTAACCTTCCCGTCGGAGTTCACATCACAAGGATTCTTTGCGATTTCTGGTGAGTACAACACCTTGAAGTTGTCGGCATAGAGGTTAAGCTCCTGCGTGGCCTCAAGACCGTCGGCCACTTTAAGTCCGAATCTCAACAATCCCGTCGAGTTGAGCGTAGTGGTCACCTTTGTCTCGAAAGCTGTCCCCCAGTCAGTAGTCTTGGTCACCGCCGTCTCGTCGTCGTTGGCGAACAGCCTAAATCCGTCGTAGTCGATATGTATTGCAGCTGATATGGTGTATGTACCGGCCGGCAGGTTGTCGAGCGACTGGTAAATAATCTCGCCTTTCACTGTGTTTCCCGATGCGTTCCAGCCTTGCAGGAGCAGTCCGTCGGCCAAGCTGGAGTGCCACTCATTCGCTTTCTTTGGCCAAGGTCCGTCGGACCAAGGTGTGTTATAGGATATTTCCCATCCCGGGCAGTTGGTCGCATATCCTCCTGTCTCGTTGTAATCACACTCCTCAAAATTGAGGTTGGTGAACTGTGATGAAATATCTGTAGGCTCGATCACCTCGTCGAGCACAAACGTGCGCAACGCCATAAGCGCAGCCTCGCTCTGCAACGCATGTGTTCCGCTCTTCCATGTGATTTGCCAGAAACCTCGTCCGTCCCAGTTGCCCATAACCCTGTTGTTTCCTTCCGCGTCTGCCCCGTTGCCACATTCCTCGGGCTGCCAGTAATACAAGCCGGTAACACACTCAAACTGCTTGAGCAACGCAATAAGGTCTTTAAGGAAAGCCGCCTGTCCAGCCGGCGAGTAAGGCCACTCACGCTCTTCGAGCGTCTGACCGTTTGTATCGTGTATATATCCAGTCTCTACGATTTGTATCTCCTTGTCCTCGAAAGTGTCGTGCAGCTCTTTGATTGTCGCTTTAAGCTGATCGAGCGTTCCGTGCCACTGTGGATAGTAGCTCAGTCCCATAATATCATAGTCGTTGAATCCAGCCTGTCCCACCCAATCATAGAAATCGATTGTGTTTCCCGCGTTCATGGTCCGTTCGCAGTGTAGGACGATCTTGGCCTCCGGCGCTTTTGACGCCCTCACACCCTCTGACGCGGCTTTTAGGAGCTGTGCGAATCTCTCTATTTTGTTTTTTTGATCATTGTAACTGCCGTAAAAATAGAAGGTATTGTTTTTAGACGCTCCTGCCTGTGTGTCCCACAACATTCCATAGCTCACCTCGTTTCCCACCTGCACGAAATCAGGTTTCGCCCCGTTATCAGCAAGCTCGTCGATCACCTCTTTTGTATATGCCTTGACCTTAGCCGCCAATGTCGCAACCGGCGTATTGCGGTTCATATTCCAGCTTTTAGGGATCCATTGCTGTGAGACATCAGTCCATGTGTCGCTGTAGAAAATATCGAGCATGAAGCTCATCCCCGCACTTTTTATACGTTTTCCCAGTTTTTTCACATATTCTATATCCTGACATGTTGCCGGGCTCGTATCCACAGTGGGGTCAACCATCAACCTGACTCTGACTGCATTCCACTGCGCCACATCCTTGACAAATGTGATCATTCCGTCGGAATAGAAGGTGTTTATTTGATGTCCGTCGGCATCGAGCCACACATCGCCCGCCGCCTCATAGGCCGGTACAAGACTAAGGTCACCGCCCACCACTTTTTGAGCACGAACACACACACTCAAAGCCGAAAACAGCCCAAGAACAAGAAAGGATTTTGTTGTCATTTATTTTTTATTTATAATTTGCAAAAATAGTAAAATTCTTTCAATTTTCAAAATTTGGGAGTACATTATTGTCAAAAGGTCAAAAAATTGCCATTTTGACATACCTATGCGCCAAAATGGCATGAATTTTTATTTTTTGCCTTATGGCACACTGATTGCTCTTAATATAGTGAGCTTGCAAAAAAATCAAGCTCAGAAATAACAAAATAAAAACAAACAAATAAAAAATAGGAGGATTAATTATGAGAACAGCAATGAGAAACAGTGAGTGGTTACCAGCAATGTTTAACGACATCTTTGATGTCTGGCCAGTAAAGAACCACAGCACAGCGCCCGCAATCAACGTGATTGAGAACGAGGCAGGCTACCAGGTTGAGCTTGCAGCTCCCGGTGCCAAGAAAGAGGATTTCAATGTTGAGATAAACGACGAAGGCAACCTCCGCATCAAGATTGAGACCAAGAACGAGACAAAAGACGAGAACAAACAGTCGCGCTATCTTCGCCGCGAGTTCTCGTACACCAAGTTCGAGCAGACGTTCGAGTTGCCAGAGGATGTTCAGAAAGAGAAGATTTCCGCAAAGGTAGATAACGGCGTGCTTTACATCGACATCCCGAAGATTGTGAAGGAAGAGGCTCCGAAGATCAGCCGTCAGGTTGAGATTATGTAAACGACGTGATATCCAATTCAGAAACAAGGCTCCTGTGCATATTTGCAGGAGCCTTTGTTGTTTTCTATCTGTACTGCTTTTTCTTCTTGAAGTTGAACCCGGCATAGAAATGCAGGTATGCAAACGAGTTGTTCATGTTCACTTTCCTATTGCGGTAGTCAAAAGAATGGAACCTGAACGCCATGCCGAAGAAATGCTTGTTGTCGTTGTAAACCAGCGCCATGCGGGTAATTAAGTCAACATTAAGCTTGTCCCTGCTGAAATGTTTGAAATCGGTGTCCCTCTCCTTTGTGCTGCCCGACGCAATATTGTCAGCGTCGTAATAAGTGACATTATAAGCCAGTCCCGGAGAGAGAGCGAGACAAAAGAGCCAGTTTTTAGCAAATACCCAGTTATAGGCGTATCCAAAATTCAGTGAATAGTCGTTATACTTTACGGTATTGAACAACATTGAAGGGTCAAGGTGGGGAAGCAACAACGGACTTATCTTCTCCCTATCCATAGTGATCCTGTGGTGTGTAAACGAGAATCCGAGGTTGAATGTTCCCGCCGATTTTCTTTGCGTCGTACTCTGTGAGAATGCCGCAGGATAAGAGAAACGTTTATGGTTGAAAATGTAGTAGATATTGAGTCCCCGTGTCTGTATGTCGAGCGCGCTGAAGCTCTTTGACAACCCTTCCGGCATAGGGTTTTCCTTATTGAAAATGTGGTCAAGGTTGCTACATTCGAAGTCGTTGCCTGTTCTTCTGTAATAAAAGTCAATCCCCACCTTAGAGGAGTATATGCTGAGGTCTGCGGCCAATTTCTTTTTCGTATGCTCTTTTTTCTCAGCAATCAATCCGTCGAGATCCACGTTGTAGCCGAGAAAAATCCATCTCCATCCGAAATATCCCCCAAGTCTGAATCCCGGTTTTGGCGCGAACTTGAGTGTCTGCTTATTATCCCCGATGCTTTTGAGCGTGCAGTTCTCGAAGGTTGTGGTAGTCTGCAGCATGACCGCATAGTCGTATAGTTGCGGTGTTATGTATGTTGTGTCGATGTCGTTCCAGTCGTGGAGTTGGTCTTTCACGAAATTTTTCAACAAGCGTCTCTGCTTACGCGGGCTAAGCTCGTCGAAGTTTTTATCGCCTGCCAGCGAGTCGATAAGTTGTTGCTCATAAACCGGCGCTTTCTCAAGCATTTTCTCCAGCGCGTCAAAAAGTTCCGTGATTTTTGGCACGGTATCCGTTCGCAAAGTGTCTGCGTTCACCTCTGTTTGTTCCACAATGACGCTGTCGGCAGTCATAGTCTTTTCCCCGTCACTTATGGACACAATATCCTGAGCCATGCCTTTGGCACAACTCAGGATAGAAATTATGATACAAGTAAAATATACTCTGCGGTTCATTCTCCAATCACTTGAAGAAATAGAGGAAGGTAGCCAAGCCCTCGAGTGCCGGTTTCTTTGAGTTTTCGATTTCGATTACGAACTTGATCTCAGCCTTGCAGGTACCTCTCAGGTTGATGATGTTGTTAAGCGTGGTGACAAGTCTGACACGGCTTCCTGTTACGACAGCCTGTCCGAACTTCATCTTGTCCATTCCGTAATTCACCATCATCTTCAGGTTGTTCACCTCGATAATCTGATTCCACATATATGGAAGGAGTGAGAGTGTGAGATAACCGTGTGCGATAGTAGAATTATACGGGCTTTCCACCTTTGCACGCTCGACATCCACGTGAATCCACTGGTGGTCAAGAGTTGCGTCCGCAAATTTGTTGATACGCTCCTGATCAACGAGTAACCACTCGCTTACACCGAGCTGCTTGCCAAGCTGCTCGCCAAACTCATCGTATGAGTTAATCACTAACTTTCCCATATTGTCAATTTTGTTTTATTTGCAAAGTTACGAATAAGCGAGAGAA
>JAZUMZ010000295.1:0-12142 GCA_045603885.1 Bacteroidaceae bacterium
GACGCTTTACGTTTCTTAGCGGCATCTTGGTTCTTCCAGCCTTGAACCATAGCTCGCTATGCTTCTGCGGCTGCAAGAACCAATCTGCTCGCTAACAAACTGTAAATCGCCTGAAGCTAATTTATAGAACTACCCTATATAATTTTAGGGTTTCTCTTGCATTTTCCTCCCAAGAGAACTTGGACAGTTGGTGCTCAAGCCTCTGTTTTTTCTCTCTTATGGCATCTTCGTCATTCAGTGCATCGGCAATCACGCGGCTCATGTCATCCACGTTATAGGGGTCGAAGTAGAACGCACAATCGCCGCAGACTTCCGGCAATGACGACGCCCGGCCGACAGCAGACACAGTGCCAAGACTGGCAGCCTCCAAGGGCGGGAATCCGAAGCCCTCATAATAAGATGGATATACAAATAGAGCGGCGTGATGATAAAGCCATAGCATCATCTTCGCAGGAACATAATCCAGATAGATGACATCCGCGCTTTTTGCGACAGCCTTCAAGACAGGAGCGGCATTCAGCTTCTTTCCACCGGCCAAGACAAGCCGCAAATCATCGAACCCTCCTCTCGCCTTCATGTCAGAGAAAGCCTTAATCAGCCGCAAGTGGTTTTTACGGGGTTCTATATGGCTTAAACAGAACAAGAACCTCCCCTCCTTCAGACAGGCATACTCTTGTGGAGGCTCGTAACCCTTAATCCTGTCCGCAGAGAAGAACGATCGGTTGATGGCCTCATGGATTACTGTCACCTTGTCCGGAGTCACTCCACAGGTGCTGATCATCTCGTCTTTAGTAAACTGAGAGACGGATATGATACGGTCAACCTTCGCTATAGACTTCTTTACGGCGCGTCTCAGAAACTGATACCTGAGGAATGAATAGGTCTCAGGGTATCTGTAGAGACGAAGGTCATGAACTGTCATAAGCAGACGGGCATGCTTCATGTCCGGTGCGTGAAAGAACGGTGAGTGGAACACGTCGAAGTTCTCCACCTCCTCCTCTCTGCTCCAAAACCGCTGCGCAAACAGGCTGCGGCATATTTTCGACACCATGCTCGTGTGATATGGAATAGGTTTCAGCTTGAACCGACTCGGCAGGACTGTCTTGGCATACTCATATTGGTCTTCCAGCACATAGAGGACGTAGTCGTTATCTTGATCCACCTTTTCCAGATGGTTGGTCAGCTGGATGATGTACTCCGTTATTCCTCCGCCCCCCTTGGTGAAGCAGAACTGGCAATTAATCGCGATTTTCATGATTCAATTTTATTTTTTACCTAAAGCGAATTTTCTGACATACTTACTATTGGAGAGAAATTTGCTGAACAGCAGACAAAGCGCTGTTATCGCCACAGCATATAGCATTGCCACGAGATTCATTGTCACTATATCAAGCCTGTTGAGCCATTCCGGCATGGTGTCGAAATGGGGCAGGAAGAAATAGTGCAAGAAATAAATGGGCAACGTGTTCTGCCCTATTAGGTTGAGAAGTGAGTTCATCTTGGTTGACCGTTGAAAACTTTCGGCATGACAGACGAAGAACGATATGACAGCAAAGGTGGAGACGTATCGAAGCGCCACATCACGCAGTAAATGGTGTATAATCGGGCTCGTGTCGTAAGTCAACAAAAACAGTGTCATGAAGTATAACACCAAAAGCGCGGCTTTTATAATCTCATTGCTCATCAGAGACTCATATCTGGAGCGATATTTCATAGCCAATGTCCCCAAGACAAAAAACTGGAAGAACTTAGTGACCCGTCGCAAGTCAAAAAATGCCGGACCGAAGCCTTTGTTGAGAGCCAGCATAGCGACACCCGCCAAAGACAAGAGTAAAAGCACCCCAATCCTCCACTTTTCGTTCTTGACGGCAAGCGTAACCAGATAGTATATCAGGAAACACTCAAACAATACCACCGTGAACCAATAGCCGCGCATGCCTCCCGCTATGAAGGCGAGCGGACTCTTATGGCTCATAACGTCCATCGCTATACGGAACACCACCGCAGGAATGACCAGGAACAGGAATTTACGGCGTATGTTATTCCAACATTCCTTGATTGTCATGCTATGTTTATACGACAAGAAACCGCTTACAAAGAAAAATAACGGCAACACGGGCGCATATAACATCTGCGATGACAGCACATCATAATGTCCAATCCCGCACAGCTTTAAGATATGCAGGTCAATAACAATAAATATGGCCAGACACTTTACTACATCAATATAGGCAATTCTTTTCTTTTCCATTGTTCTTTTCAGTGTTTTTATATTTCAAAAGAAGACTTTTCGGGCAAGATGGCATCAAAGGCAGAGTTGATATGCTTAACCAATTTCTTGAAGTCGGAGACATTCTCTGAGTCGGCCATGACTAAAATATCCCCCTTCCGCGCCCTGATGGCTGACGCAAGCTTGTCGGCTTCACAGTCGGACAATGTATATCTGCAGGTTCCCTTGACGATGTTGGCTGGATGGAACTTTCCCGACATCAGCTGCCAAAAGCGGAACAGATACTGATTGACATCGGTTATGTCGCGGAAACGGTGTTTTGACACCTCACTCAGCAACGGTTTCTCCACCTTCCACACCTCTTGCAACGTTGATTTTAGAAACGCCTGCGGCATGTGGTGGTTTCTGAATCCGGGGAAAACAGAAAATGGCATCAGAGGAATGGAACGTAGCAACTGCCTGCCATATACAGGGTTTAGGAATTTCCAGAGATTGTTTCTCAGAACGCTTTTCTTACGGAAATGCCGGATCACCACGTTCATGTCATTCATAAGCATATGCCCGCGTGATCCGCCCATAGGCAGCGTGTCGAGTATCGCCATATCGCAAGGTAGTCCGTCACGGAAGAAGCGTTCCGGCTTGACAGGACGAAGCAGAAAATAATCGTCGTTGAAATAAACGAACTGTTCTGAGAGTCCCTTGATTCTGTGCATGTTCAGCTCTATCGGCCTGACACTGAACGTTGGAAGGAACTCCTTGGGAATGAAATCACCATGACACACGAAATTCAGTTTGGGAGCATTCATGTTCAGCCATTCAGGCTTCTGACCCGTGGTGATAAAATGCACCTTACGCACCCATGGAGCGAACTTCTCAATACCACGAAACAGGTATTGCAGATTGTTCCAGTCACGATATCGGATTTCGGAGTTGTCATCACGGCCTGTGGCGAGAGAGCGATATCTACTGAACTCCCGCTGCCATTCAGGGTCACCTCCGTCAACCCATGGAATTACGATGTCTATTGGACCTTGGTTATATTTCATTAGCCTCTTTGTAATTTATTTTATTGTTCTCTTCTGTCAGGATTCCCACATGCCTTGCAATAACAGGCTTCTCCCCTTTTCGTGTTTCAATAGTACAATCCCTCACTATTGCCTTTTCGCAACCAGCGAAATGTATGGTGTGTCTTGACTTCGCCCTAACCATGCAAGCGCTAATCTCGACCCTTCCTATGCGGGCATTGCCATATTCCTTTCTACCAATGATCGCACGGAATCCCCCCTCGCAGTTCACCACGGTGACATTCTTTATTAGTACATTGTCAACCACACATTGTTTGTTAGGCTCAATGTCAATGGCATACTGCGGCATAGTACCGCTGATGTCAGCTATGATACAGCCTTGAATGGTCACATCCTCGGCCTTGGTGATTGAGACTCCCTGCCGTCGGCTGCCTTTTAAGACACACCGGTTTATCTTGATGTTTTTACTGCCACCGCCGATGTATATACAGTCGCCCCAGCAGTCCGCGACAGTCAGCCCTGTCACTGTGACATCGCTGGCTCCATGCATTCTGATGCCCATTCCCCATTCGCCCTTCTTTCCCATGTGGGTCTGCCGGTCGCCGACAATGGCTCCATGACCGTGGATGCGGACGTTACGACCTATGACCCTTATGATGTCGCAGCAGATAAGTCCATTGCCCTCCAACCGGATTTCACCGTCGATAACCAGCTCTGTGTTATCACCGACAGTCAGCCATGCGCCCTTTTCTTTTGTTATCTTAACGAAAAGATTGCCGGCAGGTATCACATACCGTCCATTGGCAACATGTCCGCCACCGGGAGGTACCACATTGGCTTCACAGCTCAAAGAAGTGAGCAAAAAGACCAGCATTATTTTGAAATTTGGAATCATATTAATTTGCATTTATGAGTCGGACACTATTAGATAGAAGAGCAAGAATGAGCATGATGGCAAACTGATACTTCTTAAGAAGTCCTTGGCCATAGCAGTATGCAATCAGAATTGACAATGGAATCATATTGATGTACATCACCCGATACGTGTAGGTGCTTCTCAGCCCCGACACCACCATAAAAGTCACTGTTGCCATTATAAGGGCAGATGTGACACGAAAAATCCCGATTACAGGCTTAGGCAGGTCATTATACCGGTAAAAGATTGCGGTTATGAGTAAAAAAGGATAGAAAATGTTAGTGTATTTCACGAAAGTACTTAATCTGAATGCTCCCTGTTCTTGATCAAAATAGGCTTCCATTTTCATGGCCAGCTCCTCACTTCCAAAAACACTTTCCATAAGCCCTATGTTAGAGTTGATATAAGTAAAAACCACAATAATAATCGCTAACAGAATTGATGACAAGTATATTGATTGTTTTCTCTCGAAAGGCACCATCCACAGACACGGGAGCGTCAAGACTCCGATAATCAACTCATGGTGGAAAAAATAAGAGCAAATTGCCAAGCCTATTCCTGACATCTTTACCAAACTGTTGTCCTTACACAAATAGAGGCCAACACCCGTAAAGAATACCGCTATGGCCAGCGAAGCGCGCGCATAGCAGAAAGTACTGCTGAAAAAGACGAACAACAACATAACCGCCAGTCCCGGTGTCAACAGGTCGCGATAAAGCCTGGCAGTTTTAAAGAACAGCAGCACGCCGCCTCCCCAGACAATCAGTCGAAAAACCTCGAAAGGATATTCAAAAGGGAGACTTCGGCAGAACATGATAATAAAAGCATAGACTTGCTCTTTATGCCAGTCAATCAAGTCTGGAATATGAAGCCAGTCACGATAACTGAAATAGTCTGGATTGACACAGTAGAAAACAGCGTATGCTGCAAAAAAGGCGACGAGCAGCTTGCTGGTTTTTACATCCAGCTTATACCTGGTGCCCAATATTTGAGTTTTCCATACAGCATATACGAATACGACCATGTAAAGACCCCAAAAAAGAGCCTTCACCGATATAGGTATGGAATATTCGTCAAAACTGTAGAAATCCTTCATTTGTCGCCGTTTTATTTTCAATTCTTACTTGTCTGGCTAATCCTGAATTCAAATACCCAGTTCTATATGTTTTCCCCAAATCTCATCCCATTCATCCGGTTCAAATTGTCCGAAACCGCTTGCTGAATAGAAGGTAAGCTCACCGAAATACACCTTGCCTTTCACCTCGTAGAAGTCAACACGGATATGGGGGATGTCTGTTGAGAGTTTGGTGGCTAACTGGCGCATGGTCTCAAAACCTATGGGCTGTTCAGGCACGACCTCTGCAAAAGGGTTGCCTTTTAAAGTGAAAGGCAGGTGAGACCACTCCATGTCAAAATAGTCTGCCCCCATCTTGCTCCATCGATCTGAAAACACACCACAATACAGAGGTTTCCCGTTGAAACAGAAGAACTTGTAGTCCCTGACACCTTTATCATTTTGATTGTCGTTCTCCGACAAGTACATCTCGGCTATAACCCTTGGCTTTACATCCTTATATGGCCATTCCCTGTAATTCTTGTACAGGCTTTTCGTCATTGACGAACGCAAATGGTTTATAGCTTCCGCTCTGTCAAATTTTGCCTTGTCTGGGCATATAACCACCCCCTTGCTCCCCCCGCCATGAGTAGTCTTCAGCACAAACTGACTAGGCAGCTCATCCCATTCAATCTCTTCCGGGCTATTCCATACTCCCAAAGTCGGGATGATATACTCCTGACCAATGATATTGGCCACGTATGCCTTAGCGGCATATTTATCAACCATGGTGGTATATTCTGGCTTACGGTCGTGGAGCTTCAGCCATTGCAGCTTTTCGTTGTAAGTTCCGGGATGCCTCAAATGCAACCTCCTGCCTGTCTGGAAATAGTACATCAGCCTCAGATAGAGAGCATCGGGGAGGAAGTCGCCGAAATGGTACAGCAGCGACTTCCCGATATTACGTGGGTGTTTTATGTATGATGTCAATGATTTCATTATTCGGGATACTTTCGGTTTAGATGATAAATCAGCCTGTCTCGGTGCGACTCGCACTGAATGAAGTCCATCGCCATCAGTTTACGTCTTTTGGATATAAAAAAAGGGAGCAATCTCCGTTTTCTCAACGCTCGGAAGAGCCGACAGTCCAGAGGCTCAAATATCTGCAAGTAACTTGTTTCCCCTTGTCTGTAATACCAGTCTTGATGCATACGCAGCAGTTCCGGGTTGCCAATTATACTATTCAGCTCTTGCAAGCGTTTGTCATAGGCATGCATCTCCTTAATCATGACATTTGGCTTATCCAGGCATTGCATATATGGAATAATGCTGAAACCGACAGAATCGGCAAATTGTAACTGAACCATATAGCCCTCATTCCAGATGGCTCCGTTTCTCCCTGGCATGTCGAAGCAGAAATTACCTAATCCATAGAAAATGGGCTTCTCCTTATAGGTCTCATATCCGCTGAAGCAGTGCTGATGGTGGTTTACAACGGCATCGGCGCCGGCGTCGATAAAGAACCGGTAGGTTTCCCGCATACGCATGCTTGGCAGTTGCCAATGCTCATGCCCGCCATGTACGATAACCAGCACATGGTCGGCTTTGGTCCGGGCCTCCCTGATGGCATAGTATTGCCTCACAGGATTCAAGGGGTTAGCCCCGGCCTCGGTTTCTGATGCTATTGAGAACTCATTCTCACAACAGTTGATAACCGCCAAGGTCTTTCCTTCAATCTTCTGACAGAGCATCTGTGAGGCTTCTTCGAGATTCATGCCGCCGCCTACGGTCACAAGTCCGTGCTTTTTGCAAGTTTCAAGCGTGTTGATTACACCTTCTACTCCATAATCCAAAAAGTGGTTGTTTGCCAGCGTACAACAATCGAAACCGCCCCATTTGATAGCTTCGACCCCCTTTTCTGAGCACTGAAGACTCGGACCTTTTTTATGTATGGAATGCTCGTTCCCCGAAGTAACAGGGCACTCCAGGTTCACAATAGAGAAATCTGCTTTCTCTATGATTTTCCTCGCATCACCCAGCACTTCGGCATATTTGCCTTCCTCGCACAGCTGCCTCACACGGGCTTGAGGACAGAAATCTCCTGCTATGAGTACGTTCATTTGCTCAGTTCTTTAAGTATTCTTCGGACCACGGCTTCAGATGACCTACCAGTCTCATTGGTTCCGTAAAAACGGTTTACCTTGTCGGCAATGGCCTGATGGTCATAGGAATATAGATGCGACAATATCTGGTTCAGTTCCTCCTGAGTCTTGGCCACCAAGTAGCCGGTCTCCTCCGGACTGACCCAAAGGTTCCGGTCTTGGGATTCGTAATCCTCCCTGTCGAAAAGCGCCAACACCAAAGGCCTGCCTGTGAGCAGGAAATCGCCTGCGCAACTGGAGTAGTCCGTTATCAGCAGATCTGTGATTAGCAGCAAGTCAGCCATGTCAGGATATGAGGTCACGTCGAAGTAAGCGGCACTGCCGGTAGCTGCCGTGATACCTTTTGACTTTGAATGTGAGCGCACCAGACACACCCATCGCTCACCGTTGACCTCCAGACTCGCAATTGTAGTCGCTATGTTGATGGCACACTGCTGGCGGCCACTCCCGTCTCTGTATGTCGGTGCATACAGCAACACCTTCACGTCTCCGCCTATTCCTAAACGCTTTCGCACCCTGGCAGCCTCGTCGCGGTGTTCGCCGCTGTTAACCAACTTGTCGTTACGGGGCATTCCCTCCATGACGACCTCACCCTCATAAAGGAGTCCTTGCCGCGCTTTACGCGCACCATAGTCGGAGGCGGCCACGTAAAGGTCGCATTCAGACATGTCAGGACCGTCATTGTACTTTTCGTTGATGTTCTTGCTGAGATAGCCTATGGCTTTCACCCCCCTGTCTCCGTGCCAAGTCTGGATGTAATAGTTGTCACGGCCTTTATATACCCCAAACTGCTTTCGGTAGGTATAGTTCATGACCCATACGCCGGCCCTTGCCTGCGCCTTCAGTGATTTGAGGATTGAAGTTGACACCGTGCTGACATAACTTGGGACGTATGGTTTGACCCCCGACTTCACCATCCACACAATCTTCACGTGGGGAGCCATCTGGTGCAGGCATTCGCTGATAGCTCGGGGATTGTCGGAGTACTGTCCCCGGAACGAGGCGAAGTAGACGCTCTTCTCCTTCCGTGGCCGGGTGATATAGCAAAGATACATGTATCCCTTGCGTATATACTTCTTAATGATTTCTTTCATACTCTTTTTCTGACATGAATTGCCATGCAATTATCCATTCATTATAAAGTATCATATCAGTCAATGATTTTGTCGCTCCCTTTGTCGCGTAGGAGGGTGGAGCTTACGCCCTCGGTGTGGCGCAGATAAACCACCTCGGCTCCTAACGGCTTCAAGTCACGCTCCGTCTGCTTCCATCGCTCGTTGCCTTTCCAGTCGCTGCCGATGAACACGGCATCAAAATGCAGCCGCCGCCACGCATCGGTCTTGTCCAGAGTGCCGCAAAGCACCACCCTGTCCACACAACGCAACTCGCTGACGATAGCCGCGCGGTCGCACTCGCTGACCACAGGGAGTTTATGCTTGTACTCACTCACCAGCTGGTCGGTGTTCACACCGACTACCAGGCACTCACACAGCTCTCTTGCCTGATGTAGCAGATTCAGGTGGCCGATGTGGAACATGTCAAATGTTCCCTGCGTATATCCAATCTTGTACTTTTTCATCAATCCTCAATTCATCACTACTTTGTACTTCTCAGGTATCTCGTCCGGCCTCTTCGGGCGTACTTGGTTCAGGCCTTTCACCACGCTGTGAGAAGGCACATCCTTGGTCACGACGGCACAAGCTCCGATGGTGACATCGTCGCCAATGGTGACAGGACCGATTATCGTGGCTTTACTGCCCAACATGCAGTCATTGCCAATCTTGGCGTGCCAGCGTATATGATTTTTGATGCGGTCATGGTCGGAGGTGACAGCAGCCATGGCTACAAAGAAAGGATAGACCTTGCAATTGTCGCCCACCTCTGCGGTTTTACCGATACGGATGCCCATCGGGTGGCGTATCTCGAAGTTCTTGCCAATCTTAACTGTACAAGGAATTTTAATCTGGTATTTTTCCTGCAACTTGTTCTCCATACGCTTGGCGCGCTTGCGGTTGATGTAGCCACCTTTTTCATAAAGTCGGCGCATCTTCCAGAACTTCCGCTCGACCTTACGGTCGTAGTTGCTGATGCAGAGCATGTCTTCCAGCCAAATCTTTATGTCTTTTAAGATACTCATTTCCTATTGATTATATGTTTTAACCTCTTTGTGACCGGTTTTACCGCTATACAAAACAACTGATAAGCCTCGGGGCGGAAAATTACCGACCACGTGGCATAGAGCCCAATGAAGACGGCAACCTTCAGCAGCCCGTCTGCATAAAGCGGCAGTGCACAGGACATCCCGACGGCGTATGCCAGAGCGGCTGCGGCCGAGGATGCTGTCAATATTGGTGCGATGTCGAGGATTTGCCGCTGCCATCGGTAGCCGATATGCTTTGACACCAGCCAGATGTTGATAAAATATGCAAACCAAGTGTTGAGCACCATTCCCACTAAAAGTCCCCTCATGCCGGCCAGCATCAGGCCGGCAACGACAAAAACTATTCCCATGGCTCTCTTTACAAATGTCCATACAAACATGGTACGGCTCTTGCCTATTGCGGCTACCGACTGATAGTTCACCGACTGCAGGCTGTATGCAAGCCCCGCGATGCACAACACCTGAAAATATGGTACGCTGTCCGCCCACCGTTCTGAATAAAGCAGTATGAACAACGGCTTGGCGCAGAGCAGCAGTATGAACATCAATGGAAAGGTAACGTATGACACTGTCACCGTAATCTTTTTAATCATATTGCCCAGTGCTGCCTTGTCGTCCTGCATCTCCGCATAAAGTGGATACGTCACCTGCGACATCACCTTTGATATGCTTGTCGATGCAAGTCGCTCCGTGGCGTTTGCCTTTGAATAGTATCCCATGGTAGAAGCGTTATAGAACTTGCCAATCAGCAATCCCTGTATCTGTTGGCCAAAGTCATTCAACATTCGGGTAAGGAACATATAAAATCCGAAGCTGAACAACTCACGGAACGACCGCCAGGAAAAAAGCAATTGAGGTCTCCACCTCACGTAGAACCAGAACACAATGGCAGGGATAGCGGCCGTGAGCAGGTTCTGCGCCACTAAAGCCCATACACCAAAGCTCTGCCAGGCCATGATAATAGTGACTGACAGGGCGATGACTGAGGCCAGTATGGTTACGATGGAGAGCGCCTTGAAGTTTAGATTCTTCTGCAGTTGATTTCTTTGCACGATATTGAAAGCAAAGATGAACAGAACAATCCCCTGGACTCTCAAAACTTTACTCAGCAGAGGAATGTCATAGAAAGCCGCGATGATGGGTGCAGACAGGTAGAGAAGCGCATAGAGCGCTGCCGACAGCCCCATATTCCAGAAAAAGATTGTGGAATAGTCGGTCTGGGTAGGATGTTTTTTTTGAATAAGAGCAGACCCGAACCCTCCGTCGATGAACGACTCGGCCAGCAGCATGAAAATCATCAGCATGCCAATGCAGCCATAGTCGTAGGGAGTAAGCAGACGCGCGAGGATGATGCCCGAAGCGAACTGAATCAGCATCGTCGAATATCGCTGCAACGCCGACCACGCCACACCTTTAACGGCCTTCTGCCTTAGTTTTTTTGACCGTCTGGGCTTGTCGGTGTCACCTTCCAAAACGAAAGTTGGAGAGGGGTCATAATTTACCCCCCCCCAACCTGAGTGATTCTATGTCGTTATCAGCTTCTCCTCCTGATGACAGAGGCCTTTTTCCTGAATCTGTCATTTTAGTCTCCATGCTTAAAATCAACTGCAAAGTTAGTCAAAATTCGGTGTGTTTGCAAAAAACATGAGTGGCAAAATGACGTTGATTTAAAAAAAATTGATTATTTTGAAAGTGACCTTCGGATTTTGTAAATTTTGAAAGTGAATTTACTCGGCTGCGAATGTGAAATCCGTCTTTGTCACGTCATAGCCGTAGATGGTCTTGAAGTCGTCGCGCATGGATATGACGTGGTAGCCGGCCTCGCGCCACTGCTGTCCGAGGGTCAGTGCTTTTTCGCGGTTGGCATGGTCGCGCTCATCGTCATCTGCTATCAGCATAAAGGCTGCCGACCTATACTTGGGATTGCCCAAAGCGTAGTTGTGCATAGCAGCGTCGCCGCCGCTGTTGCCGAACGACAGTACCGGTACCTTGCCGATTTCCTGCGTGATTTGCATAACCTTGTTGGTCTTGAGGTTCTTGATGATAAGCTCGTCGGTGCGGACGATGTCCTCCTCCTTGCCCATGGTGTAGTTGACTCCCTCAACCGTGCCCTGGCTAGACGACATAAGCCTGACATCCATACCGATAACCCGGTTGGAGGGTATGCCGATGGCGTCTGTCAGCGCGCGACAGATAAAGCGGTCGGAGCCGCTGACTACATAGCAGGTGAAGCTGTTGGCCTTCAGGTAGTCGAACACCTCGAGCATGGGCTTATAGAAGCTCTGGCCGTAGGTCATGCCTGTAAATCCGTTGGCCGGCTTGGCAGCATAGGCCTTCACATAGTTGTCAAACTCAGCCAGCGTCATGCCGCTGTAGGCCTTGGCAGCCGCATAAGCATGCTTCATGTCGAAATGGTCGGGCAGAGGGGTGCCGTTGCGGACGAAGTCGCGGATGGCTTGCGCCGCCTCACGGACATCCTCTGGGGCGGTTTTGGAGTAAGTCGTGTCATCCAACGCACGGTATTCGAGCAGGTTATACTCGAAATAGGTTGGGTAAAGCTCGCCGATGAAGGTGCCGTCCATGTCGAAGGTGGC
>JAZUMZ010000296.1:0-11692 GCA_045603885.1 Bacteroidaceae bacterium
GCTTCTGCGGCTGCAAGAACCAACCTGCTCGCTAATAAACTATAAATCGTCTGAAGCTAATTTATAGAACTACCCTAAAAAAATATTTATGATAATTCATGGGGATTCATGGAGATTCATGTTTAAAACAGATAAACCAGAGAATTTGTGTTTGACAAAGATAAAATGTAACATTTTAGTGCGATTTGCATCAATTTTGAAGATAATTATTTGTTTTTTTGACATTTTTTTGTTCAATTAAAATAAAAGTTGTAATTTTGCAACGGAGTATGTGTGCACTCTCCGTATATGCTGCGGCGGCAGTTGTGACGGATCCGGCTTATGCCGGCACCATATCTCTTACATTTTGGTAAAAAAGGAAGCTATTGCTTCGTCTTGTCATTAGAAACCTGGAAAATTTCAAAGTACGCAAGATGACCCAATACGACTTCCCACGGTTCAGCGTGGGATTGTTGTATTATGTGTCTTCGTACGCGGGTTTTTCCAGGACCTCTAATGAGAGACGCAGAGAATACAGCTATTCTGCGCTCTCTTTTTATGCTTAAATTGAAAGTGTATAGAGAAGCGCTTATTTCAGAAGAAGTTTCTATAACTTTATTTATACATTATCAATTTAAACAAATTTATTATGAAAAAAATCTTACAAAAATTTCTCCTGCTAACTGTAATGTTCGCAGCAGGGGTCAGTGCGTGGGCAGACAGCGAAACATTCGGTGCCTCAAATGCAACGACAAACAGTAATGAGATAGTCGAGGGAACAGCTGTTGATATTGCTGCCTCTTCAAATCCTAAAGGTACTGGTAGTTATGCTGTTTTCAATAATAAATCGGACAATGGTCTAAAACTTCGAACAAGCACTGCTTTGACTTTTAATGTTAAGGCCGGGTACAAAGTGACAGGTATAACAATATATGCATACCAAAATAACGAATCTGGTACAATAACGTGTGACAGTTATACAGTTGACGGTGGAGCTGTTCAAACGTTTTCTCCCTCTGTGTCTATTCCTGTAAATGTTAAAAATGCTATAACACAGACAACAGCAACAATATCAATTGACGATATAGATGCTAAATCTTCCATATCTTTTAATTTCACAAATACAGATACTCAATACTCACAAATTTTTGCATACATAGAAGTGAATTATGAAAGCATGACCAAAACTATTGTAAACATTCCGTTTACAGGAACTGGAAGCACTATCGAAAACGGTGAAACTTACAATGGTAACACTGGCTCTATGACATTCAGCCAGCCATCAGGCAATGCTTTCAAGATTAGTTCCAATTACATGATAGTTGGAACAGGCATAGGTACAACAGCTATTGCCGAAGCTGACCGTGCTGGTTATGCACACAGAGCCGAAGGAAAGAATTTCGATGTTATGGAGATTTCATTCAGCATGGCATTTGGAAATACTGCTGCCAACAAATATGCTGGTTTTGAAGTTTTAGATGAGAATGAAGAGGTTATAGTAACGTTGATGAGCAGCAAATGGTCGGGTATTAGTCCTTCTGCAAATACTCTCGGACTTGTAGTCGGTACAGATATAACAAGTCAGTCAGGCAACAACACTAATTGGTCTCAGAAGACCGATTTTAAACTTATCTTTGATTACCAAAAAGGAGAGATTACATGTAAAACTAATAATAATACTTCTGGAAAGACGATTGCCATGGCTAAAAGCAAGCCGGTTGTTGCCAAGTTTGTGCTAAAGAGTGAAAACTCACGAGGTGATGACACCAGGCAACCGTTTTTTTCTAATCTGATTATAAAAAATACTGAAGGGGATTACTCTGCTACTCAGGTTAACTATACTATAAACTACAAGGTGGGAAACGATATTGTAAAAAGTGTCTCTGGCGAGAATGTTGATGGTATTACAATAACAGCTGATGCTGTTATCGACGGAACGGAAGTGGGATTTATTGGTAACCACTACCTAATTACCGAATCCACTGCACCATCTATAACATTGAATGCAAGTGCTGCAGAAAACGTGCTTAACGTTCCTGTTCGATCTCCTTATACCGCAACATTAAGCGTGACTACCACCGTCAACGGCACAGACAACGTAGAGAATACCACATTGACTGAAACCGATGATAAAGTTTGCAGTTGGTCTTTTTCATATCCCATATATAAGAAAAACGGTGACATCTATTATGCTTGTAATCAAACCGGATATGTTATGAGTGGATCATTTACAAACGGAGAAACCATCAGTAAGTCAATCATATACAATTCAGCAGAAACCGACATTGTTGGATTTTCTGACGTTGGTGGAAATGGAACAAATGCTACATATTCTGGAGGAAATTACGGTAGCTCATCATCCGACTTAGCTGCTTGTACGTTAAATTCAGGCAACTATGTGGCACAAATCTATGTGGTAAGTAAAGCGGGTAATGGTAATAATACAAGAAACGAGCGCGTATATGTCAATAATACAGAAGTAGCAGTAACACCCTCCAACACATGGGGTCTCGTTTCATGTCCTTTTTCAATTTCAGAGAATAATGCATATGTTTGTGTAAAAGGCCCGTCAGCCAGTTCTTACTTCACCGATAATATTGACTATGTGGTCATCCGTAAGGTTGAGAACACATCAATTTCTGTTACATCTGCAGGCTATGCAACATACGTAAACAGCGATTATGATCTTGATTTCTCTGCATCAGATATTAAGGCATATAAGGTTAAGGTAAACAATAAGGGTGTGGCTACTCTGACTCAGCTTGACCAAGTTCCTTCAGGTACTCCTGTACTGCTTTATAAAGAAGGTGGTGCAACAGAGTCTATACCTGTAACAACAGGTGCTGCCGCAGTTACTGAGAATGACCTCGTTGCTGGTACCGGTGGTGCTGTAGCTACTATTGATGGTGAATACACCAATATGATTCTGAACAATGTAGATGGAATCGGTTTCTATTATGCAAACGATCAGACCGTGGCAACAAACCGCGCATATCTCCATATACTCACTACTCTCGCACCTGACGCAGAGACTAACGCACGTATGAGATTTGAGTTTGGTAACAGTGAGGCAACAGGAATCGAGAATATCGCAACAGAGCAGAACACCTTCAGCAAGGGTATCTATACTCTGAGCGGTCAGCGAGTTAGCAAACCTTCAAAGGGTCTGTATATCATCGACGGCAAGAAAGTCATGGTTAAGTAACTCTTCATGTTGAGAATCCAAAAAATTTATTCATCAAAATAAACAAACAGAAACAATGAGAAAGACATATAATAAACCAGAGATCACACTTGTTGAGGTGCAGGCATCACAAATGATTGCCCAGAGCATAGAAACGTATGGCAAGGATGCCAATGCACCAGGTATGACCAAAGAACGTGACGAGGAATTCGGAGGAGGCATGAACTCCCTCTGGTAATTCGGCGAAAAGCCGGGTGGGTAGTCCGTGAGGATCCACCCACCGGGTTTTTATATAACTTTAGCTCCAAAAAAAGCGCTACGCCATCCGGCGGAGCGACGGAGTTTTAAAATTAAATAATTTGTTTATTTGTAAGGCTGCCTATCCGTGAGGACTGGCAGCCTTTTTCATATTTAGGGTAATTTCAAGAGTTGTATCGTGAGATTGAAATGACAGTCATAAGGCTCAAACATATACAGTTTGCAGCTCTTTCCCGATATTGGAAATCTCAGTCAATATCTGACGTTCCCGCTCTTTTGAAGGCTTCTTTGTCCCATTTATATATTGAGCCATCAGGCTTTGGCTGATACCAAGCCTCCGACTGACAGCAGATGCATTAAGCTCAGGATGGGAAAGAAAAACACGTGAGATTCCAGCAGGTTCAGGATTCTCGTATTCGAAGCTTTCGAATGAAACATCCTCATCAAGCTGATACCAGTGTATTCCCACGTCATCCATCTCGTAGTCGGCACGTTCTTTTTCAGATGCCTTACGTAAACGACGATAGTATAGCAATGACTGCCATAGTGTCTTGCCATCATCTGCAAGACCATAAATACGGTCATTTTCAAACCATATCTTAGATATCCTCATTTGTTATACTCCTTCCAAAATATTCGTTCCACTTTTCTTTGGAATAAGTGAACAAAGAATAATCTTTTTTAATCCCTTAATCCAGCGCGCAGCGCGATGTTGTATTCAACGGAGTTTAAGGACAAGTCCAGATAATATTTACAATTATTTGTCAAAATGATAATGCAGCAATGCCTCGTTCATAAAGATACCTAGGTGCAAAACCTATTTCATCGTTCCAATCAACTGTGAAGTGGTCAAGGCGGAAAGACTTGAAGTAGTCCAAGTCCTGTAATTTGCGGCAAATGCCTTTTTGCATCATAGGTATAAAGTCCACCAACCGCACCTCACCTGTACTGAATATCAGGCGAAGAGTATAGTTACTAACATACTCAGCAGCTATGATTTTGAGCAACGGATTTTTTATAATCATATTACTACCATCCTTTTATCTTAACGGTTCAATCTTTTTTGCCGCCTCACTATTCGACAGACGTACCCAGTTCTCCATCAACTCATCGCGGTATAGGTCGAGCCACTCGTAAACAAGACGTAATGCGCGACGAGGCAGCGAGCCTGTGACGATGCCGTCTTTAATAGTGATTTCAGCCTGGTAGTCATCATACCATACATGGAAGTGAGGGGGATTGTGGTCGTCAATATACATGTAGATGATTATTCTGTAAAAATACTTATCTCAGGCATAGTCGATTTTATGTTTTATTTTTGTTTTCTGCGAAAATATACGAAAAATTTTGGAAAGATATTCGTTTTATTACTTAAAAGATGTAAAAAACATTCTTGCGTCACGAACACACATAATTATCGACACAATGATTTTTTTGTCAAATGGAGTGTAGCGAATTGTTTTTTTCTTTTTTGCACTGAGGAGTAAGGGAATAATCTGTTGTATTTTCTGTGATTATGATAAAACGGCGAATTATTTGGATTTAAACCCATTATTATTGAATTTGCCAATTACGAATGAAGCGAATCACAAACATACGACCAGGTTGATTCAAACGTTTGAAACATTCAATATGTTTTTCTGGCTAACTTTGCAACGTGAAACAAAAAAGATTATTCACCTTTAAAACATTGTAAGCATTATGAAAAAGACATTAACACTCGCAGCGCTGGCATTAGTTGCAGCAGCTGCATCAGCAGGAGAGAGATGGCCAGGAACAAACTCTGAAGAACCAACAACAATCAAGACTTATGTCATGAAGTTTCCTTCTTTTCCGACATTCCCCATCTTTCCGAAATTTCCAGTGGGAATCAGTCAGGACAGATGGCCATACAGCATCTCAACAAAGACTAGCAACGAGGATCCTAAACCTGTGAAATATCATCCTGCAGAAAAGTAAAAGTCCAAATGCGGATTCTGTCGCGGTTTATTTTCCCGACATTACAATAAAATGTTTTTGGCATATCTGCACAGAATCCGCATTTTTTTATCATTCAATTTCATAATAAAAAGAATTATTGATATATTTGCAGTGTATTCATATACAACAAAGTAATGATATTGCAAAATCTCCAATAAATTAACAAACGAACGCTATGAAAACAAATATAAGGATTATAACAACAATAATGATGTTGATGATATGCATAGCATCATCTGCGCAACGAAGCAACCAAGGTTCAAAGCAACCAAGTAGAGCACACGGGAAGAATCACACACACAAGAAAAGGTCTTCAAAATCAGAAACGAACAGTTTAATAATACATCCAACTTTGCCAACAGTTAAGATAAAACCGTTTTCTTTTCCCAGGGTTCCAGAAGTTGCAAAAAAAACAACTCCACCGATTACATTCCCAGACGGATGCAAGATGAAAGCTTCATCTGAGCTAATAGAAGCACTTAAAGAAAGAAGCAAGAGTTTTGAGCAAGGAGACACTTTATATGGTGAGGCATTGTTGGCTGTATATATGAAAAACGAAGCAATAAAAGGCTGCGCACACGCACAATTCCATTACGGAATTTATCTGAGGCACAATTACCTCACAGAACAAGAACAAAACGAAGCAGAGTATTGGATTAAGTCTGCAGCAGATAATGGTTGTTTTTTTGCCAAATCATTACTGAATGTAAAAAAATCCAAGAAGGACGTTACAGAGCCCTCACAATCAGACGGGAAATGATTATGATATGTCTTTCATTCACTCCTGGATTTCTGAACAACCCAAACCAACAAAAACATTATTCATAATATGAACCGTAAATACATTACGACATCATTGATTTGCGGCATTCTGTTTGTCAACGCAACTTTCAACTCATGCAACATAGACACTAACAAAGGGCTAAAACGAACCCTTTTGCCAACTCCGGAAGAGGAACTGTTAAACAGTGAGTTGACGATTGAAGACCGCAACGTTTTTTATGTTTGGATTTCCAATGACAACAGTGTCACAATTGGAAACCCAAACAGCAAGAAACAAATAGATGATATAAGCGAAATAACAGAAGCAGCAAAAAAATTCATAAAAAACGAGCAGAACGATCCGAACCTGCCAGAAGTCTCATATATGGATATTGAAGGACTTGGAAAAACAAGAGTCTCAACAAAACATATTATTTGTGTTCACACAAACGAAAACACAAGTTACGACACATATTTTAAAGTTCAAGAAGCATTAAGCCATGCATATGATGACCTAAGAAACGAGCTGGCGGAAGAAAAGTTTAATTGTCATTTTAACGAGTGCACAAACATCCAGCAAGAGGCAATCCGCAAGGCAATACCAAACAAAATCAGTGAAAAATGAAACCAATTATGAAAAAAAGCATTACACTTATCATATTAGCTATGGTAATCACAGCAAATTGCACCGCACAGGGATGGGCAATGAATATAGGCAAAGGCATTTCAAGGATAAGACGTTATATGCCCATTGCCATATATGTGGCAGCCGAAGGCTATAACAGACAGATGGATAATATCAGGAGGAACAACCCAAGTGTGTATAATGGCTCTTTTACATCAGTAACCCCAGTGACTATACGTCCGTCTAAACTGGTCACACCTTTATATTTTGGACGGTTTATTAAGACCTCCGACAATAGAATTGTCAGAAAAAAGGCCACCAGAAGGGGACGAAAAAAATGACAGCCTATGAAAACAAAATATTTGTTATGACAAAAACAAATATAAGCTTCACTGCGGTTCTGATATCTACAGTCTTCTTATTTTTCTTTGCGAGTTGCAGTACTCCATCTGAGAAAAAAGACAGAACCATCACTCGCTCTATTATGGAGAAGACCTGGGTTGAATTCCGCCAGCTCCATCCTGGAAGTTTTCATACCATAGGTCTTCGCCACTATGGAGACACATGCGTGTTTGTAGTGAGCGAACCACCCAGCTGGGTAACGACTCATGAATTAGAACAAAAATTTACTCAATATGGCGGCGATTTTGTTGTCGGGCAATACAAACTGGGTTATGACGGGGTCCTTTGTGATGCCGTTGGCTGCGCCGTGCTCGATTCGTTTGCGTTCTCACATTTAGAACGTGATTTGTTCAGCTTGATATACAAAACTGACTACAAACCCTACTACACAGACTTAGACACATCATCACCACATATTTTCTTTTCCCCGGTCAATCTGGATTTCAAGATTTCAGACAACGACCTATACAACTGGATTAAAAATGAGAAGTTCACCGGGCCAGACCTGAAAGACGTAAGTGTTGAGGATCTTCTATCATCGGACACTTCAACTGGCATTTATTATAGCAAGGCACCCGGTTTCCTGATTTGGAAATTATGTCCGGCAAGCATTCCAGTGTCACTGGCTGAAGCCCGGCGATTCACACTAGACTCTGATCTAATTGCCGGAGCTATTGAAGGCGACGGGTGCGTTTTGACAGTCGCCCGTGAACGTGAGATTCCAGTGACGATTCTACCACCCTTGAGTATTGAGACAATTGCTTGTATATGCAACAACGAAATCGACGATTGTGACATTTGGATGCCTGCCAGTGAAGCTACATATGTAGATGACAGTATTTGGGGCACTCCATTTATAACAGATGAAAAATTAAGAACACTGGATATAGGCGTATTACTGACAACTATCGACGAAATGCTCAAGTCTTGGTGTGAAAACGGACAAACACATGATTTGTTTTCCACGTCCCCCATCCCACTTCATTTTCCATTCAATGACGGGATCTCGTCCTTTTTAAAATCCTCACCCACATGCTCATGGATTATCCCCAAAACATCGGACAAAGTCCTAACCCACACTGTTTTACGGACAGGAAGCATATCGCCCACATTCATGGACGGGAACAACCCTTCAGACAACAAAAAGAATAAAGCAAAGAACATCGCACATGAATGGTTTGCCTCGCTTTCCCAAACAGATCTCGTAAGATTATCGCAGTATTTATTTCTATACTCTGTATTTCACACTGCAATGAGTCTTAATGACAGAACATCTAATACCACGGATACCAGTTCAGGATGGATTATGGCACCTTCACTCTCAGTATCCAATCATCCATGGCTTAATGGAGGTTGTATATCTCTATTACCTATTAAACCGCCAAGAATAAAACCGCATTCCCTTCCTCAGCCCCATATACATACTCCAAGACCACCCCAACCAAGGCTGCCATCTCCCACTATAGCCCCCGCTTTACGAACAATTCCCGTAACATTCAACCGTTTTCAACATCCATCAACAAAAGAAACACCCCCTAAACCATATATACAGCCAGTAATCAAACAATTAACCAGCAAACACGCCAACAAGTCTAAGCCACGCTCATCATTCATATCAACTCCTGAAACAGAAAGAAATGCACAAGAGCGTGGTTTCATACCCGCAAGACACAACATCATCCCTGATGCAGCCACAACAATACAACTACAGGAATCTCCGAACCTAAACAATCAGGTACAACCAGACTGGAAAGACCGACTGAGGCAAAAAATTAAGGATAAGATTCACAAAATCAACCTTTTTGAAATGCAAACAGACCAATATATTATATTTGGCAAAATAAAGAAACACGACAATGGAACATATCTCATCACAACGCCAGAAGCGCATTCTATTTCTCATATCACTTCCTCAGAACAAAGAATTTGTGCATGACTATGACGACGTTAAGGAATGTATTCAAAACATTTCTGACCTTGGGGTAGAGGTACATGAGAACATAAACAGAGAAGAGCTGTCCAGACTAACACTATATGATATTGTTATCGTGGTGGCACACAGAGACCCATTTCTTGACATGCTCATACTATCCGACGACATTATGAGCATGGACGAGTTTGTCAATCTGATACCTGCGGACTTTTCTGGCGTATTGGACTTTTCGTCTTGCTATTCTGCCACAGCTTTCGACTCAATAAAACAAAGATGTCCGAAATGTAAGGTTCAGTTATCCCTGAGTGAAACCACATTGCTCAGGCGTTTAATCATTTATCCCTCTTTGATTGAACTTCTCAACGACACCCCCTCTATTGCATACGACAAGGCATATAATCTCATATCTGCTGAATTCGACACTCAAGCAACAGAGTTGAAAAGCTCCAACTCTGATAATCCTCACATGGCACATCTCGGAAAAAGAATGTCCTCTATTTATGCTCCCAAGAAAGTGGTAAGAAAATCACCATTCCAAATTCTTATATTTTTTTACTATGACTCTGAGAGGCAGGCTGTAGAGATAAAGGCTAAAAGATGGCAAACCGACAGTGAGTTGCGCGATGAGTTCTTTCTTCCGATAAATTCTGAAGACTGTAAAGAACTATCTGTCACATTAAGTGTGGATGCATGGAACGAGAAAAGCATTGTGTTAAAGGGCAACGAATATACCCGGATGCTCACTTTAAAAGACAACATGACCGTAGAACGTTATGTCATGATGGTCATGCCTGATTTTGAGGAAGACTCTTTTATTATCAATCTGGATTTCGAAGCAGACGAAGTGGATATTATGCACTGCTCTTTCAACATAAAAGTGGGAAAAGAAGGAGAAAAGCCCAATCCGTCACCTGCAACAGTCGTAGCAGAAACACCAGATATGCCCTCGGACATCAATCAGCAACTTCGACTATATGGCAAAACATGCTGTCAGCAGTGGATGGGTGAACATAATATAAAAAGAATAGAACGGCTTCTATTGTCAGGCAATGCAGACACCGATCGGCTACGGGCAATAAGGAAGCTCCTTTTTGACAACAATCTGTTTATCAACCAAATTGAATCCAGAATAAACAAACTGAACATACGTCTCACAGAGTTGCTTAAGAGCATTGATATTTCTACAAAAAAAGCAACAACCGATTTAGCTCCAATACAGATACTCCAACATTACACTTCAAAGCTGACATCTAAAGTTCAGAAACTTAAAAATCGTTTCTCAAAGATGTCAGAGTCAAATTTTCAGGAAATAGAAGCAAAATTCCACGCATTTGGTTCAGGATTTCTGATAATCACATCAGAAATTAATAACATCGGCAACCAGTTCGACATGCTGGATTCTTTTAGACAACTAAAATACGCTTTGGTTCATGAGAGAAATGACAAAGAGCAAATAAAGAGAATTGCCTCAGAATTTCTTGAGCACCCCACAAAACATGCCACAGACAAACCGATTTATGACATATTCAAAGCAGGTGGCACATCTTCCATCAAGCACTCCACCAGCAACGGTGCAACACTGCCATATCTTGCATTGTGCATCGCAATGGCACTTGGGCGATATGATAGTATTGACAACGGCAAAGAGGATTGGAAGATTAATGTTACGGAATATATAGATTTTAGCAGGATAAACAATTCACTCCGAACACACAAAGGACGTATAAACAAAACATTGGCTCTTCTAAATGACGAGAGAGTAAAATCTGTTATCAGTTCATATAGGCTCACCGAAGCTGGAAAAATCAGCACCACCGCTTATTATCTTCAGCAACTAAAGGTAAACATAAGAAATTAACAATAGAAATTTTTTTTCTATTTTTCTTTGGACTAAGTGAACAAAGAATAATCTTTTTTAATCCTTTAATCCAGCGCGCAGCGCGATGTTGTATCTACGATCTACGTTGAAACTATTTTTCAACTTCATTTGTTTGCTATAATGGAGATGATTGTCACGACATCGGTGATGTTGATTGACTTGTCGCCATTGACGTCAGCGGTGGCCCTATACTTGGTATCGCCGGCAATGGTGTTGATGACCGCCACAATATCAGTGATGTCAACCTTTCCATCGCCATTCACGTCGCCCGGCACTCCTGTGGCTTTCTTGATGACAACATACACTCCCTGGTCATAAAATGTAATTTTGCCATCATATCTCATTGATTTATTGACGCAACAACAAAAAAAAACAGAAATGGAGTTGATTCAATAAGATATCAAAACTTAACCCGTTAACAAATTAACCGGTTACATAGGTAGTAAAAGAAGATAGTCTGAACATTCAGTTCAATGAGGAAATTTCCACAATAAAAGGACAGAGAAACGCATGGTATCCCCACTCTACAGTTGATCCTCAATTGGCTGCTCCAGGTCGTTCGGGTCTGTGGTCGGCTCAAAGCGGGCCACGACCTCACCCTTGCGGTTGATAAGGAACTTTGTGAAGTTCCACTTTATGTCAGGCTTTGAGGCATAGGCGGAATCAGCTTTAGAAAGCATCTCGTCGAGT